>CAYIIH010000092.1:0-24097 GCA_964363225.1 uncultured Verrucomicrobiota bacterium
GCAAGGTGCCGCGTCCATTCACCTCGATGCCGCCGCCTTCGAGAACAAAATCCTTGCCCTTGCACTCGGCGTTGAAAAGCCGTTTGCCGAGCCCCCGCGCGGCGATCTCCGGCACTTTCGTGTCTTTTTGGCAGTTGTCGTATTTCGCCCAAGCGTTGAAATGGAAATGAACGATGGCAGTTTCTGGTTTTTGTCCAGCTCGTTTAACGAAGATTGGCCCACTGTCGCGCGTCCAGCAGCGGTCGGTGAGAACCACGATGAATTCCACACGGTTCACTTCCGCGCCCGCGCGAGACAATTTCTGGCGGACACTCTCTTCATCGGCCTCCGACTGAATTAGCAAGCGTACAACTTCGCCGGGCGTGATTTTGCGAACTATTTCGCCATAGACCCATGGAATAGGATCAAATTTGTTTGGCCAGTCCGCAGAATTGTGTGGCCAAGCCAGCCAAGTGGCTTCGTGCTTCTCCCACTCCGCAGGGAGAGAAAACCCGATGTCGGCGGGTGTCGGGATAGGGGCTGTCGAGTTCGGTGTCATGAACAGTGGACGATAGGATAGAGCTTGCTCCGCATTTGTCCATATCAACGCTCAACGTGAAAACGCCGCGGCCTCGAGGTTCTTCGCAGAATCGAACGCTTTGGCAGGTCAGCCAGCAACTTATGATGGGCCTCCGGAGCGCGAAACTGAAGTTTGCAATCGAAGAGGATAGGTGACACTCTGTGTTTGTTTGCCGAGATTGAATATGTCTGAAAAGCTGGCAACATTATTGGGCGAGGCAATTGGGCATCTGCTGATGACCCGGCACCCGCAAGGGCATTGGGGCGATGTGAGGGCCACCTCATTGGCGGCATGGGCCTTTGCGGAAGTCCTTTCGTGCCGTAATGCTTCTGGCACCCCCTTGCCTGAGCTACAGGCCGCCCTAGCCGATGCGCAAGCGTGGCTGGCAGGCCAGTCCAAGAAGGAAGAAGGTGGCGTGAGTTGGGAATCCGAGGCGTGGGACACGGCCTTGGCAGTCATCTCCCTCAGCGGCAATGAAAAGTACAATGACCACGTCGATCAAGCGGCCGCCTGGTTGCAAATGATCAGAGATCCCGGCACAGGCGTGTGGTATGAAGAGGTCTGGGAGACTACCTTGGCCACCGTTGCGTTACTCCGGGCAGAAAAGAATCGAAAACTCCCGGCGCATGACCAAGGTCGGTGGCTGGAGGCCGTGTTGAGTTGGCTCCACCAAATCCCCTCCAAACCCTCTGGGGAGTTTGTTTGTCCTCACTACTCCGGTTTCATTGCCTGGCTGCTTGGGGAAATCAAGGCGAGCCGGTTGACGAAACGGCTGCAAAGCACCGGGACCTTTGGCCAGTTTTCCGGGCGCGTGACCGAAGCCGTCCAATTCCTTTTGAACAACGTCACCGATTCCGGCCTGTGGAGTTCGTACACGTTCTCCAACGCATACATTGCATATGGCTTGACGATGTTTTCCCGTTTTTATCGGGTTGATGCAAAGTACGCAGATTTGTTCGAGTTGTGGTTAGAAGATCATCAGGGGCGATGTGGAGGTTTCGAGGACATTGAGGATACAGCCTTAGCCGTGCTCGCTCTTGCTTCCATCTTGGACAGCAAAGCGGAAAGGTCAATCCTGTTGGAACAGGTGGCTCGTTCGATTCCACGTCCGACTGGCGGCTTGCAAAAGTGTTTTTTCGGCTACAGTGGGAAAGCCGAGATCCTGGCCTTAAGGATCAAAGACGCGTTGTCCCACATGCTACCTACACTTCAGATCAAGGATTGGCGTTGGGACTTCCAGATGGGCCGTGTGTTGTTCGACGAGATTGAAAGCGCTAGTCGCGAATGCCAGATCGCTCTTTTCCTCGTGACCAAAGACGACATTCTGGTTCAGTCACGGCGCAAGTTAGCACCTTTACCACGTGACAATGTCGTTTTCGAAGTAGGCTTCTTCGCAGCCCGACTGGGGATGGAGAACACCATCCTGATAGTGGAAAGTGGAACGAAAATCCCGGCTGACTGGGGCGGAATTCTCTACATCCCATTGAAAAGCCGCACGGATCTGTCTCCGGTAATCCTGCGGGTGGTGAACGCCATCAAGAAACAACTCCGACTATGAGAGAAACACAGACTGCGAACGGCAACCCTCAGAGCGCCGCGCCAGAGGGTGGTGAGATGCTGCTGTCAGAAGATCAGATAGGCGTGCTATTCGACCAGATGGCCGACGAATACGACCAAATCAAGGACGTTTGGTATGCTTGGCTTTTCTCCCGGCTCCACTATCTGCTGGTGACCAGCTTAGGGAAATTCCAGTTTGAGCCGAAAAAGAAATGTTTGGACGTGGGCTGCGGCACCGGCTTCCAGAGTATTCTCCTGAGCCTTTGCGGCCATGACGTGGAAGGTATCGACCTTTCACCGAATTTGATCGAGAAAGCTCGGCGAAAGAACCCTCGTGACTTCCTGGCGCGCGATCTCTTTGAAAGCCCTTTTCGTTTTGGCAGTGTTTATTCGAGGCGGATTCGCAAAGTCGTTGAATCAGTTCGCGGGAGCAGAGCGATAGGTAAAACTCACTATCAGGTAGCATCAGCCTCCCAACTCCCATTTGAAAGCCAAACGTTCGATCTCGTTAATTGCTGCGGCAGCACCCTCAGTTTTGTAGAGGAATATGGCAAGGCGTTGTGGGAAATTGCCCGTGTGTTGCGCCCAGGAGGTTTGGTGTTTATTGAGGTCGAAAACAAATACAATTGGGATCTGCTTTGGCCGGTAATCGACAGTTGTCTCCTGGGTGACCGACTCGGCTATGAACAAGGATGCAAGCACAGCTTGGAGAATCTGCTCAGCCGGAGATCTGCGCATGTGAAAATCGATTTTCCATTCACCAGCCACACGGGGGAGATTAGCATGCCCATTTGGCTATTTTCAGCCGCTGGTTTAATCAGGGAACTCAAAAAGCGGCGTTTGACCATGGCGCGCATTCACGGCATTCACAATGTGACGAACATTCTGCCAAGCGTGACGCTCGACGAGCCGAACCCATCGAAATTCTTCGTGAATATGTTCCTTGCTTTATCAAGGCTGGAAGAAGTCATCGGATCGTGGCCTCTCATGCGTCGCTTTGGATGCAGTGTCGTGCTGATCGCGAGAAAGGAATGACCCCGATGTACGCGTAATAGCACTTTTGAAAAGAACCGGTCCGCTGTCGCGCGTCCAGCCGCGATTCGTCGGATGCACAATAAACTCGACCCGGCCCACGTCCGCGCCGGCGCGGGTGAGGTAGCGCCGGGCCAGTTTTTCTTCGGTCCTCGTGTTCACGAGCATGCGGACGATTTCGCCCGGCGCAATCTTGCGCACCATTTCGCCATAGACCCAGCGGATGGTGTCGAGCTTGTCCGGCCAGTCAGTTGGATGATGCGGCCAGCCCAGCCAGGTGGCTTCGTGTTTTTCCCATTCCGCCGGCATGGCAAAGCCGAGTGCGGCGGGCGTGGGTCCGGTTGAATTTGTCAATGTCGCCATAAGAGTCGCCGCAAGTTTAAGGTTTTCGGCGAACTTGTCCATTGCCAGGCGAGGCGCAGCGCTTTTTTGGATTTTAGAGATTGGCAAGGCGGCCAGCATCCGTATGGTTAGCGCCACAAAATTTGATCTCAATTATGGCTAAGCACACGAGAACCTCACGCTATCGCGAAGACCTGTCGGAAACGCCGGAATGGCTGAAGAAGAAGAAGTGCCCGCACCGGGACAAATTCCTGTCCGGCCAGCGCATTTTGCCCAAGAACCTCACCGGCAAGGAAAAGCTCGCCGACCTCGTGGACGAGGCGTTCCTGGCCTACAACTCCGCCCGGCTCAAGGAAGGCTGCCAGTTGTTCACGGAGAAAATGCTCGCACCGGACGTGACGGTCGGCATGAGCTTGTCCGGCGCGCTCACGCCGGCGGGCCTCGGCTGCTCCTCCATCATCCCTCTCATCAAGGCCGGCTTTGTCGATTGGATTGTGGCCACCGGCGCCAACCTTTACCACGACATGCATTTCGCGCTGAACTACCCCGTGCGCGTCGGCAGCTTCAAGATGGACGACACCGAACTGCGCAGCAACGACATTGTCCGCGTCTATGACGTGCTGCTGGGCTACAGCGATTGCCTGATGGCCACCGACGAAATCCTGCGCCGCATCCTCATCCAGCCCGAATTCCAGAAGGAAATGGGCACCGCTGAACTGCATCACTTGATCGGCAAATACTGCGCGGAATGGGAACGCCAGGCCGGCCTCAAGAACGTCTCCGTTCTGGCCGCCGCCTATCGCGCCGGCGTGCCGTGCTACACGTCCTCGCCGGGCGATTCCACCATCGGCATGAACGTCGCCGGCGTCGAACTGCGCGGCAACAAGCTGCGCGTCAATCCGTCCATCGACGTGAACGAAACGACGGCCTTCGTGCTGGCGGCCAAACGCGCGGGCGGCAAGAGCGCCGTGGTGCTGTGGGGCGGCGGCAGCCCGAAGAACTTCATGCTCCAGACCGAGCCGCAAATCCAGGAAGTGCTCCGCATCAAGGAATACGGCCAGGATTACTTCCTCCAGGTGACCGACGCGCGTCCCGACACCGGCGGCTTGAGCGGCGCGACGCCGAGCGAAGCCGTGAGCTGGGGTAAAGTGGATCCGGATCGCCTGCCTGACGCCGTGGTCTGCTACACGGACACGACCATCGCGATGCCGATCCTGACCCACTACGCGCTGGCCCGGCACAAGCCGCGCCAGTTGAAGCGCCTTTACGACCAGCGTCCGGCCGCGATGAAGGCGCTCATCAAAGAGTATTTTGTGCACAATAAAGTGAAGATGATCGACGGCTCGGAGCCGGTGGTGGACTAACCGCTTTGCTCCACGAGCCGGATTTCCTCCGGCGTCAATTCGTAGAGTTCATAGACGCGCTCGTTGATGTCCTGATCGAGACGGGTGAGGTCGGCTTCCAGGGCGGCGAGATCGGCGGTGCCGGCTTCAGCAGCCACTTCTTCCATCAATTCGCGGATGGCGCGGAGGTTGTCCGTGGCGGCGGCGTGAAAGCTGACCAGAGGTTCGAGCGTGTTGACGAGGAACGTGTAAATCTCGTCCGGCTTCTTGCCGGCGGTCCACTTTTGCTTGCGGGAATTTTCGTCGAGGAACCGCCGCCACATTGCATGCGTGAATTGGCGGAGTGGCTCATGCTGAAACGTGAGCCGCAGCACCGGCAACAATCTCGGTTCAGCCTTGGCGTCGTCGGCCACGGTGGCCGAAAGCATGAGGCGACCGTTCTCGGCCTCGATCTTGATACGGTGGACGAAGCCGCGGCGCTGGACATCGTCAATGATCGGCTCGGCCTTCACCGCGCCGGCATAGTCCTTTAGCAGATAGTGCGAGAGCGAACAAGGCGTCCGCAATTGGCTGTGGCGAATCCTGCGGTCCAGCGCAGCGGGCAAGGCGAGCCGCCGTCGGTGCCCCGACTGAATCGCGTCCACGCGCTCGATGATTTCCTTCGCGAGTCTAACCTGCCGCTTGTTCCTCGGGTCAACCCTCTTGACGGGGAGTTGCTCGATGAACTGGGTGAAGTAGCGGAAGTAGCCGCCGCGCAGCGGCGTGCTCACCTGCTTCAGGTAAAAGTCCAACAGCCGGCTGTTGAGCAAGCCGAGCAGGTAGGCGGGGGATTCCGGCGCGTCCGGTTTGAGCGTGATACCGTAGCCGGTGGTGAAGGCGAACGCGCCATCAGCGTCGAAGGCGAAGGATGCGAAGTCGGCGATGTCGGGGACGAGAATCTTCGGCGTGGACATCAACTCAATGTTCTTCGGGTAGATGAAGGCATACCATTCTTCACCGCGCATCCGCCCTTCCTCGCGTTCTTCGAGCAGCTTCTTGTTCTCGCGCAGATAGCCGTAGGCCAGCGGGAACTTCTTCCGCAGCTCGGCCTCCGCCATCAGTTCTGCGCGCCCGGTTTTGACGCGATACGGCATGACCACCACCTTGCCGGACGGCTCCAAGACGTATGGCCGGATGTCGCGCCCTTGCAGGAACGGCAACACCGCGCCGCGCTCCAGCTTCACTTCGCGCTGCAACTGTTCGGAGTAAGCGGTCACGGTCTTCCGGTCCGCTGAGACCACGTCGAGCACGTAAATCGGGTTTGCGCTGGTGCGAATGCCTTGAGCCATGCGTTCAGCCACATCGCGCAAACGGAGCGGTTGCTGATTCAACTTGGCAAACAACTCCGCGCCGTTGCCGAGCACGAAGTTCCACTGGTCTTCACCGAAACTGGCCGGAGCGATCCTTCCTTGGGCGGCTTCGCCGGAGCTTCGCCAAGCGTCAAGGTCGTCCACTTTGATGAAGATCGGCGCATCCTGCGCTTGCTGATCGAGCAACAGCAAGCAGGTGTAGGTCGTCGCTTGCGGAAAGATCTGCTGGTCGCCGAAAGAGAGAATTTGGCGGACATGGCGGCCTTCCGTCAGCAACTTCCGCACTTCGCGTCCATACTCGGCCTGGAAGAATTTGTGCGGGCAGATGTATCCGAAGTGCCCGCCGGCCCGCAGCAGTTGCAGGCCGCGTTCGATGAAACAGACGAAGATGTCGAAGTTGCCGCTGCTGGCGGAGCGATAGTTTGCTTTCAGAAATTCCACCACCGCTGGCGAGTTGCCGGTCATTGTCTGAATGCGCTCATACGGCGGGTTGCCGATGACACAATCGAAGCCGCCGAGCTGCATCGCCGATGGAAATTCTTTCGGCCAGTCGAAAGCCGCTTCGCCGGCCACGGAGGCATCGGCAATGAGCGAATTGCCGCGTTTGAGGTTGTTCTTGAGGCCGGGCAGCAACTTCACGGCCCGCTTGCTGCGGCGGTGGCTTCGCACTTGGTCGCGGAAGCGATAGCGGTCGCGTTCCAGCACGCGCAGCCACAGGCTCATCCGCGCCAATTCGACCGCCTGCGGGTCGAGGTCCACGCCGAAGATGTTGTCGAGCAGCACGCGGGTGGCGACGTCGAAAATCTCCTCCGGGATTTCCGCATCGAGGTCGAACAGGCTGGGGGGAGCGTCATGCAGTTCGCCCGCGGCGCGGAGGCCGTTTTTCTGAGCGCGGGTGGCGGCGTTGTAGCGCTCGTAGGCGGCCACGATGAAATCGAAGGCCCGCAGCAGGAACGAGCCGGAGCCCATCGCGGGATCGAGCACTTTGATCTGAGACAGCTCGCGGATTTTGGCGGCGGCGGCGGAGAATTTCTTTTCCTCGACCAGCCGCAACGCAGCGTCGAGCACCGGCTTGACGCACTGGCCGACGGTTTGCTCGACGAGGTAGTCCATGATGTATTGCGGCGTGTAATAGATGCCTTCCTTCTTCCGCAGTTCGTCGGTGTCCTCGATGACGATGCGTCCGCCGTCGCGCAGGAGTCGGTGGGCGAGAAACCGTTCATAGACACTGCCCATGATGTCGTGGGACATCCGGCTGAAGTCGTAGCTGTAAAGGTGGCGGAAGGCGAAGGCTTCACCCTGACCGCCGGCGAGGCCGCACTGCGCGGCGACTTCCGGCGCAAGCGGTTCGTGGCCGATGACGATGGCGATGGCTTGATTGTCAATCGGCAGTCCGTCGCACAGGAGCGGTTGCTCAAACAGCTCGGTGTTGAAGTTGTCCTTGATCTCGGCGAACAGCGACTCGCGGAGGAACTCGGCGAACGGTTTCGGCGAGTCTTGATTGCCGAAGAAGGTGTCGTAGCTGACGAAGGCGCGGGCGAGTTTGTTCCACTCCGTCAGCCGCCACGTCTCCAACATGCGGGTGAAGATGAGGCGATCGAGCAGTTGCTGGCTGACGAGCGTAAGTCGCGGCAGATCGCCGGCGAGCACGGGCGTGCGCAGGGCAAAGGCGTTGGCGAGGATGAGCCGCCACCGCTTCAGGTCGGTAAGGAATTGCTGATCGAGTCCGGCCTGGCGCTGCTGGTCGTAAAGTTCTTCGATGCGCCCGGCTTCGACGTTTTCGCGGGCGAGGAGGTCCCAGAGTTCGTCCCGCCGCGCGAGGAGGTCTTTGAGATCGAAGCTGAAGGCGGGCTGCTCATCGGTGACGCGGATAAAATGCCATTGCGCGAAGTTGGTGAGCACGAGCCAGGTGACCGGCTGCTCCATTTTCACCTGCTCCGGGCTGATACGGTAGTGTCGGAGGTATTTCTGGACTTGCTCACGGTGTTTGTCGAACAGGCTGCGGTCGGGACAATCGTGCAGGCTCTTGGCTTCGAGGAAGAGGAGCGGGCGGTCGGCGTTCCGCAGGCAGTAGTCAACGGAGTCACCCAGGATCTTGAATTCACGAGCCTGGTGTTTCCGCTCGTAACCGAGCGCTTCCAGCAGCGGTTCGATGAGCTGGCTTTTGGTTGCCTCCTCCGGTTCTTCCTGTCCGAAGCCGGCGGTCAGCAGCCGCCTGGCTTGGGCGGCCAGGGCTTCCAACTTGCCAGGGAATAATTCGCGCATCGGTTTAAAGAATAGGACGAATGAATCGCTTGTGACAAGCAGGGAGGTCAAAGGGCGGACGGCATGCCACAAAAGAATTGTCCACCCCGGCAAAAGAATGAGTTTTGACTTGTGCGGAAGGTTGAAACCGCCTAAAGGCCGGGCAGCAAAATTTGAATTGCCATGACCACAAAGCAACTCCGAGCCCTCGCCAAACAACACGGCACGCCCGTAGTCGTGATCGATCACCACGTCATCCGCCGCAATTACGCCGACTTCAAAACGCATCTGCCCAAGGTCCAGGCTTATTACGCCGTGAAAGCGAATCCTGACCCCGCCATCATCCGCACGCTGCACCAGGCGGGGGCCAGTTTCGACGTGGCTTCGCTGCCCGAGTTCATGCTGGTGTATGAGTTCGTCAAACATCTTCCACCCAAAGAACAGCAGGATTTCATCTGGGACAAAATCATTTACGCCAATCCGACCAAGCCCAAGGAAACGCTCCAGGCCCTGGACCGATACAAGCCGCTCGTGACTTACGACAACCTCAACGAACTGCGAAAAATCAAACAATACGCGCCCCACGCCGGGGTGGTGTTGCGTCTGCGCGTGCCCAACACCGGTTCCATGGTGGAACTGTCCTCCAAGTTCGGCTGTGATCCCGGCGAAGCGGTGGACCTCATTGCCGAGGCCTTCCGCATGGGCCTGGTGGTGGAGGGCCTCAGCTTCCACGTCGGCAGCCAATGCACCAATTTCGAGAACTTCGTCCAGGCGCTCAATATGGCGGCAGCGGTGATGAAGGAAGCCACATCACGCGGCCATGAAATCAAAATCCTCGATATCGGCGGTGGCTTCCCCGCGCCCTACGACCGGCACGTCAAACCTTTCAGAGTTTTGGCGAAAAAGATCAACGCCGAGGTTGACCGCCTTTTCCCGAAAGACATCCAAATCCTGGCCGAGCCGGGCCGTTTCCTTGTGGCCACTGCCGCCACGTCCCTCGCGCGCATCATCGGCAAGGCCGTGCGCGACGGGAAAACCTGTTACTTCATTGACGACAGCGTCTATCACACTTTTTCCGGCATCATCTTCGACCACTGCCAGTACCACCTCAAGGCCTTCAACAAGGGCAAAACCGAAATCTGTGCCGTCTTTGGCCAGACTTGCGACGGGTTGGACACCATCTCCCAATCCGAGGAACTGCCGGACCTGGAAATCGAAGACCTGGTCTATGCCGAGAATATCGGCGCTTACAGCAATGCTTCCGCCACTTGGTTCAACGGCTTTCCCCCGGCCAAAGTGGTTCACATTAATGAGTAATTCCTAAGAGCCTGTTTGAAAACCTGCCCGGTCAGGGGACCGGGCCTACAACAGAGGGCGGTTTCGGTTGTTTCCTGTAGGCCGCGTGCCCTCACGCGGCGTTTTGGTGGGGTTTTCAAACAGGCTCTAACACTACAGCGACACTTCCTGACCCGTAGCAGCGGACGTGAGTCCGCTCAGTTATTCGCCGGCGGAAAGTTAGAGCGGACTCACGTCCGCTGCTACGGAAACGAAGACGAAGCGCCCGCTTCGAGCTTTGCGGCCGAAATGTCGCTGTAGTGCTAAGCCGCCCTCGCTTGCCGAACCACTTCAACAAACTGGCGCGCCAGCCGCGTCAGCTCCGGCCAGTTCGATTCTTGCAGTATCCTGGCCGAAACCAGTGAGGACCCGACTCCCAGGGCCGCGCAACCGGCTTTAAGGAAGGCCGCGGCGGTGTTCAAGTCCACTCCGCCGGTCGGCACGATGCGCAAGTGCGGCAGCGGCGCGCGCAGGGCTTTGATGTAAGCCGGCCCCAAACCGTCCGCCGGGAAGATTTTGATGAAGTCGGCGCCCGCCTCGTAAGCCAACTGGGCCTCGGTCGGCGTATAGGCTCCGAGCATGACGACCCGATCCGCCGCGTGGGCGGCGCTGGCAATCTCCGGACGCATGATCGGTGTGACGACAAATTCGGCTCCCGCTGCGATGGCCAGGCGGCACGTGGGTGCATCCAGCACTGTGCCCACTCCAATCAACCCGCGCTCGCCGATTTGTTGGCTGGCTTCACGAATCGCAGCGATGGCGTTGGGAGTCGTCATGGTGATTTCGACCGCAATGACGCCGCCGGCCAGGAGCGCTTCCGATAAAGGAAGGACTTGTTCAGGTTTCTGGGCGCGGACCACCGCAATGATGCCGGGGTCAGTCAGGAGTGAAATGATCTGAGATTTGGTACGCATAAGGTGCGAGGTCTAAGCAGTTCTGTTCCCGCCGATACGCTTCCGCCAACAACGTCACCGGGTGGACCACACGCAGCGGCATGCCGCAGTGCTGGGCGCCGTTAATGATTTGCAGCAAACACCCGGGATTTCCTGTCGCGACGACCGTGGCCTGGGTCGATTGGATATGCTTTAATTTTCGATCCAGAAGTTCATTGGCCATGGCCGGCTGGATGATGTTGTAGATGCCGGCGCTGCCGCAGCACCAGGCGCTTTCCGGCAATTCCACCAGCTTCAAATTGGGAATCGCGCCCAAGAGCTGGCGCGGCTGCGTGGTGATCTTCTGGCCATGGCACAGGTGGCAGGACTCGTGGTACGTGACCGTCAGCGGCGGCGCGCCGTTGGGCGGCGGTTGGATGCCGATTTGCACGAGCCACTCATGGATGTCCTTCAGCTTTTGGTCCCACAGCTCGGCCCGGGAATGATAGGCCGGATCGTCCGCCAGCAGTTTGGCGTAGTGCTTCAAATGGGAACCGCACCCGCCGGCATTGCTGATAATGGCGTCGAATTGTTCCGGCGGGAATTGGTCGATCTGTTTGCGCGCCAGTTGCCGGGCCAATTCCCATTCGCCGTTGTGGGCATGGATCGAGCCGCAGCAGAGTTGTTCGGGCGGCGTGACCACTTCACAGCCGTTGCGCGCCAGCACTTCCACCGTATCGAGGTTGACATCGCTGAAAATCAAATCCTGGGCGCAGCCAACGAGCATGACCACACGGTATTTCCTGGGACCGAAGGGGGACGTGACTGGCGCAATCAGGTCTGCGGAGAATTTGGGCTGAATGACGGGCGTCGTGGCTTCAAGTTCGCGCAAGCGTTGCGGCACCAGTTTCAAAATGCCGCTCCGGCGCAGCAGCGTCTGGAGACCGAGCTGCTGGTAGAGACGCATGGCCAAGCCAACCAGTTGCAGGCGGTTCATATCCATGAAGAGCCAACTCAAGGTGAAAGAGCGGATGAGACTGCGCTTGGGCGAATCCAGCACTCCGCTTTGTTCAGCTTCGGCGCGGGCGTGTTCGAACAGCTCCGCGTAATTCACGCCGGCGGGACAAGCGGTCATGCAAGCCAGGCAGCCGAGGCAAAAGTACATTTCGTCGGCGAAGGTCCGGGTCGCAGCAAGCTGGCCGTCGGCAATGGCCCGCATGAGCGAGATGCGCCCGCGCGGGCTGTGGCGCTCGATTTTAGTGGCGTCGTAGGTCGGGCAGGTCGGCAGGCAAAGGCCGCAGTGCATGCATTGTTGCACCACGGAGTAATCCAGGTCCTTCAAATGGGAGTGAGCGGTTTTCATCAACCAGGATTCAATCGAACATCTTCCCTGGATTTAAAATGCCGTTGGGATCGAGTATGCGGCGGAGTTCGCGCATAACGCGCATTTGAGCGTCACCGGCAAATTGGGGGAGGAAGGACTTCTTGGCTAGGCCGATGCCGTGCTCGCCGGTGATGGTGCCGCCCAGGCGGATGGCTTCAGCAAAGATTTCCTTGAACGCTTCTTCGACGCGATGCATTTCTTCTTGGTTGCGCTCGTCCGTCAGGAAGGTTGGATGCAGGTTGCCATCGCCCATGTGGCCAAAGGTGCCGATGCGAAGCCGGTACTTCCGGGCTATGGCTTCGACAAAACGGATCATCCTGGCCAATTCACTGCGCGGCACGGTGGCATCTTCGAGTATCGTCGTGGGCGAGACGCGCGCGAGCGCCGAAAAGGCCGTGCGCCGTGCGTCGGCGAGTTTGGCAGCCTCCGCGTCATCCTTCGCGACGCGGACTTCAAGACAACCGCGTTCGCGGCAGATGCTTTCCATCTGCGCCGCTTCTTCGGCGACGACGGCCGGATGGCCATCGGTTTCCATGAGGAGCAGCGCTTCGCAATCCAGGGGCAGGCCGATTTTGGCATAATCCTCGACGCAATGAATGGTCATGCGGTCGAGGAACTCCAGCGTGCAGGGAATGATTTGCGCGGCAATGATGGCCGAGACGGTTTCGGCAGCCTGGTCCATTTGCGCGAACGTGGCGACCATGGTTTTCTTGGTGGCCGGTTTAGGAATGAGCCGGAGCAACACCTTGGTGATGACGCCCAGGGTGCCTTCCGAACCAATGAAGACATCCTTGAGCGAGTACCCGGCTACATCCTTCACGCATTTGTTGCCCAACTGCATCACTTCACCGGCGGGCAGGACCACTTCCAGACCCATGACATAATTGCGGGTCACGCCGTATTTGAGACCGCGCAAGCCGCCCGAGTTTTCCGCCACGTTGCCGCCGATCGTGGAGATCTTCATGGAGCCCGGATCCGGCGGATAAAACAGTCCTGCGCCAGCGGCCGCGTCGGCGATGGCCGCGGTCGTCACACCGGGTTCGACCAGCATCGTCAGGTTGGCGCGGTCGAGTTCGAGGATTTTGTCCATTTTGACAGTGCAAAGGACGATACAATCCGGGCTGGGCAAGCTGCCGCCGCTCAGGCCGGTGCCGGAGCCGCGCGGGACAACAGCAGTTTTGGTTTCGTTGGCGAGTTTCAAAACAGCAACCACTTGGCCGGTGCTATGGGTGAAGATAACGCAACCGGGCATTTGCCGCAGGGCGGCCGTGCCGTCGAAAGAATACGGGATCAAGTCTTCCGGGGCGGTCAGAACGCTTTGAGGCTGCACGATGGCCCTCAATTTCTCCAGAATCTGTGGATGCAATGACATAAGAACGTCCCGTGCATCAAAAGCCGATTTGCGATTTCCTTCAAGTCTATTAAATGCTCCAGGAACGAAGGATTTTTCTTTACAGAATGCGATCTGCAAGAAAGATGCCCACATGCGCACTCCACGAATCGTCAAAGAAATCTGTTCTTTCCTCTGTCTTGCTCTGGCTGTGGGTTGGCCCGTCTCTCTGCATGGATTGGGCCTGCGCATACCGAATCAGGACGCGGAAGCGATTGCGCGCGGCAACGCCTTTGTGGCCAGCGCCGACAATCCCTCCGCGATTTACTATAACCCGGCCGGCATCACCCAATTGGAAGGCCAGAACTTCCAGATGGGCATGCATGTGATTTCCGTCAATTCGCGCTATCGAAACCGTGCCACCGGCGCGGAAACGAAGTCGAAATACGAGCTGCAACCGGTGCCCCAGTTTTATTACACGATTTCACCGACCAACAGTTCTTTATCCTATGGCGTGGGGATGTACGCCCCTTACGGCCTGGGGATTGAGTGGCCGGAGAATTCCCCTTTGCGCACGCTGATCATCGAAGGCCGGCTGATGTATGTGACCTTGAACCCGGTCGTAGCCTGGCAGATCCATCCGACACTCTCGCTGGCGGCTGGCCCCACTTTGAACTACGCCCAGCTTAAACTGAGGCAAGGACTCGCCCCCCCCGGGGATGAGTTTAAGTTTAAGGGGGATGATATCGACTTTGGATTCAAGTTGGGCGCGCGCTGGCAACCACATCCCAAGCTGGCCTTCGGGGTGAGTTATCACAGTCCTACCCGCATCGAATTCGGCGGCAAATCCGCGCCACCTCTCCCATATGAAGAGACCCATGCTAGCACTGATTTCCCACAATTCATCATCGGAGGCATCTCCTACCGCCCGACGGAAAAATGGAACATTGAATTCAACATTGATTGGACGGACTGGGACACCGTCGATGCGCTCACGTTTCAAAGCGCCACGCCGCTTCCTGCGTTTCAACTGAATTGGCGCGGCAGCTTCTTGTACGAGATTGGCGCGACGCGCTATCTGGCGAGGGGTTATTTCGTGAGCGCAGGTTATTTTTTGAGTGAAAACTCAGTCCCTGACCGGAATTTCAATCCCGTCGTTCCGGACACCACCCTGCACGTTATCAGTTTTGGCGGAGGCCATAAGGGAGAACGCTGGAACTGGGCATTGGTCGGACAGCTTATCACCGGGCCGTGGAGAACGGTGAGCGGCAATGTGACCGGCGGGCCGGTGACTGCTGATGGAGAGTATCGCTTCTTCAATTACGCTCTCACTTCGTCCGTAGGTTATCATTTTTAGACCGGGCCAGGAATGCTATCCCGCTGGACTCACGCAGCCTGAGCGCAAAACCGCCTTTGCCGGATGCCATGTCAGATTGCCGCTCTATTCTGATTGTCAGCGATATTCATTTCGCCGGCGACGAAGAAAGACAACGGCGCAATTATGAACTCAACGCCATCCGCAATCTCTGGTTGCGATGGCTGGTCACATTTTATCGGCGTTATATTTGGATGCGGGACCCTTTTGCGCATAATCACTTGTTGGACTGCGTTCTTCAGCATCCCGAAACCCCTGATTTCGTTGTCGCGAATGGGGATTATTCGTGTGATACAGCCTTTGTTGGAGTCAGCGATCCTGCCGCCTGCGCTAGTGCTCGGGAGTGTTTGGCCAGGCTGCGCCGCCGATTTGGGGCTAAATTCCATGCGACGATCGGCGACCACGAATTGGGCAAAATGAGCCTGGTCGGCGGACAAGGCGGCATGCGCCTGGCCAGTTGGCGCCGCGCTCAAGAAGAGCTCGAACTCCGTCCATTCTGGAAGGTGAGCATCGGGAATTATGCGTTGCTGGGAATCACGTCGTCTCTGGTGGCCTTGCCCGTGTACGAGCCTGAGACCTTGCCGGATGAACGCGACGAATGGCAAGCCTTGCGGCAATTGCATCTCAGCGAAATTCGCCGGAGTTTCGCTGAATTGAGGTCATCTGACCGCGTGTTGCTTTTTTGTCACGATCCCACCGCTTTGCCGTTTCTCTGGCAGGAAGAGGTGGTGAGAAACAAAATCAGGCAGGTGGAAAAAACGATCATTGGCCATTTGCACACCAGCTTGATCCTTTGGAAGAGCCGGTTGCTTGCCGGAATGCCTCCGTTGACCTTCTTAGGAAATTCGGTTCGGCGGATGAGCCTGGCCCTTCACGAAGCGAAACATTGGCGTCCGTTCAACGTGCTGCTTTGCCCTGCGCTGGCAGGGATTGAGTTGTTACAAGACGGGGGGTACCTGGGCGTAAAAATCGAGATGACGGGAGAAAAACCTGCTCGGTTCGAGTTGCATCGCACCAGGCACTTCGACAAACGATAATCAACTGGGCGGGATTTGTTTCATGATGCGGACCCTGTGCGGCGTCGTTGAAGCGAACTTTGTACGCATGCTGCGCGTCGGCGAGTGACTTTCAACACTTCGGCGCCGGTCGGCGTGTTTCACCCCGATGCGCGGGGCCATTTCAGCCGGCCGCATTGCGGACGATGGTCTTCTTCCAATAGGTTGGCAAGGGCGCCGGTCGCGCGGGCGAGCCATTTCTCGTCCCGCTCAAGATGCTCCAGGTTTTCCGTCGCGAGGAACTTGGTCGCGTTGCGCGTCTGGCGGCCGAAGCGTGGAAGGATCGAGTTCATTCCACGAGGCGAAGGTTACTACCAGATTGGGCGCGAGGAAGTGACCTGCGATCTGACCTTCAAAATGCCGGCCAGTTCGCCCATCGCCACGGGAGAGAAGACGGGCCCTTTTGGCGGGCTGGGCGCTCCAATTCCAATATGACCTCACCGGCAAAGCGGACAAGCAAACAATACGGCTGGCAACGCGCTGACGCGCAGCACCGACGGCCTGGGCAGCGGCTCGCTGGTCTTCCGTTATTTTGGCGACATCGACGGCGATCGGGACGTCGATTTCCTGGACCTGAAGGGCTTCAACAAAGCGTATCAAACAAACGCGGGCGCAGTCCCAATGACAGCGCCGCTCTGGACGCGGACGGAGACGGCAATGTGGGCGCCTCCGGCCTGGTGTCATTTCGCGAGCATTATTTGACGGTGCTGCAAGGGCTGCCGAGGGTTGTGACTGCGCTTTAGCTTTGACACCGAGGTCGTCCGAAGCAGGATCACGATCTCTTTAACAAACAACGATTCCGGCAATGTCACCTGACTTTCTGCCAGAAGGCGCCGCCACCAGAACCGATTGACTGGATCGGTTCAGTGATTCGGTGCGTTTGCCGATAATCCTCCACCGCCTTACGGCAGCCTGCCAGCGCGCCGTAGTCGTCCACAATCAGGTACCCGCCTGCCGAAAGCTTGGGATACAAGTGCGTTAAGCCGTCCATAGTGGATTCATACATGTCCCCATCCAATCGGACCACGGCCAACTGTTGGATGGGCGCAGCGGGAAGAGTGTCCTTGAACCAGCCTTTCAAGAAGCAGACCTGGTCATCAAGCAACCCGTACGCTTCAAAATTGGCGCGCACTTCCTCCGCTGAAACCGCCAATGGTTTAAAGGTATGGTGAATGTCTTTGCTGTCAGCGGGATACTTCTCCGTATCGGGCGGGGGCAAGCCCTCGAAGGAGTCAGCCACCCAAACGCAGCGGTCTTTCACGCCGTAAGCCTTCAAGATCCCACGCATGAGAATAGTGGCCCCGCCCCGCCAGACACCGGTTTCAATTAGATCGCCAGGCACTCCGCGCCGCAATACCTCCTCGACGCAGAACTGCACATTATTCAGACGCTTCATGCCGATCATGGTGTGGGCCAGCACCGGCCAATCCAATCCATCATTGCGCAATTCCTGTTGAATACGGCTGGCTGACGGATCTTGTGACACCAGACCAAGCATTTGCTTTATTCTCGCTTTCCATCTTGCAGAGCGGCCTATCATCGAACCATCGCGAGCCTCCCACAAAGCAAAGGTGAGGCATTTCTTTAATAATTCAAGGTAGGCTGCCTGCAATCCAACCTCAGGACTGGCCGTGGTGCTGGCGTTTCTGATCGCGTTTCCGATCGACTCTTGCTGCATCAAAGTTACCGTAGGACATGGGCGGGCGGGCGTCAATCGGGGCGTGTGTCTGCCTCCGCAGGCACTATCCTGCTCTGTTCGAACAGTCCTCAACATCTGCACGATTCAAGCTCTGCTCCTGCCACGCCCATTCACCGATGCCCAGACAGATTTCCTTCATGCCATACCAGGGCGCGATTTCTCTAAGTCCACCGGCCGGCGACTTTGGCGGCAATCTCATCGCCAATGGCCAGCGAGGCCGTGGCCGCCGGGCTGGGGGCATTCAGGACGTGCAGCGCATTCTCTTTTTCGACGAAACTGAAGTCATCGACCAGCTTGCCATCCGGGAAAATCGCCTGGGCGCGCACGCCCGCGCCGCCGGTTTCCAAATCTTCAGGGCGGATTTCCGGGACCAGCTTCTGCAAAGAACGGCAAAACAATTCCCGGCTGCACGACCGGCGCAATTCAAACCAGCACATACTCCAGTGCTGCCAAACAAAGGACCACAGCCCGGGATAGGAGAGGCTGTCCCACAGATCGCGCGGGTTAATGTGAAACTTCGTGTATCCCTCGCGGGCCAAGGCCAGTACGGCGTTGGGTCCCGCTTCAATTCCGCCGTGAATCAAGCGGGTGAAATGGACGCCCAGAAAAGGAAACTCCGGGTCCGGCACCGGATAAATCAGGCTCCGCACCAAATAACTCCGCTCCGGTTTGATTTTGTAATACTCACCCCGAAACGGAACGATGCGCAGCCGCGGCTTCTCACCGGCCAAGCCGGCGATCCGATCGCAATGCAATCCCGCGCAATTGATTAGAAAATCCGCCTCGAACTCGCCGGCTGCAGTCTCGATCACCCATTCCTGGCTGGACTCCTGCAAGCGAATGACTTTCGCTCGGGTGACGATTTTCCCGTTTCCCTCCTGGATTTGCTCCTGCAATTTCTGGCAGATAGCCTCGTAATCAACAATGCCTTCCTCGGGAACGTGAATGGCTTCCAGGCCACCGGCGTGGGGTTCGATGGACAGCATCTCGGCGCGGTTCAGCCACCGCAGCCCGCGCAAACCATTTTGGGTGCCGCGCTCAAAAAGACTTTTCAGTCGAGGCACTTCGCGTTCTTCGGTAGCCACGACCAGTTTGCCGCAGACTTCGTGGGGCAGGTGGTGGTTCTGGCAGAACTCGATCATTTGCCGGATGCCATTGACCGCCAGCCGGGCTTTGGCCGAGCCGGGCCGATAGTACAAGCCGGCGTGGAGGACGCCGCTATTGTGCGTGCTCTGATGCCGGCCGGCCGCGCTCTCCTTTTCCAGCAGCGTGATAGCGCACTTAGGGAACCGCCGCTGCAATTTGAAGGCAACAGCCAATCCCACAATACCCGCTCCGATGATGACGACGCGTTTCAAGCGCCAAAACTTTAGCCGAGTTTGATCGCCTGCAAACAGCAAAAAGCGAAAAGCAGGTCACCATTTCAACGCCGCCTTGATTCGATGAGCGGCGGTGAACAAAGGCCTCCCCACAAAACTCGGCAACATCAAGCACACGCTCTGCACCAGCCCGGCGGCGTGCCGCCAGCGCGGCTGCGGATAATAGGCGCTCGCCAGGAACTTTCCGGCCCGGGTACGCTCTCCCCGCAGCAGGCATCGCGTCACCGAGTTCACCAAAACCGGTCCCAGGAAATCGCGTTTGTAAGGCTCAAGCTCCGGCGTGACCTGGATGGGCAGCAACCGCTCCGCCAGTTCTTCGCTGCGCAAGCCCGTTCCGGTGGCCGAGCCGGGATGAACGCGGTATTCCGCCAAATACTCAGGGACAAAAACGAACCGCGCTCCCTCCTGAGCCAATCGGATAAAGAATTCAATGTCCGGGGTGTTCAGTTCCTCCTGGAACCGCAGCCGCCGCACGTCCGCCGTGCGCAGCAACGCGGTCGTCATCGGCACGGAGTTCTGCCAGGCGCACTGGCACGGGTGGGCCACCCATCCCGCCCGAAGCTGATCCCGATGGTACCGCCGTGTGTGCTCGCGGCTTTCCGCTTCCAACCGCGCGCCCTGGCTGTCAATCAGGTAATGGTTGCAGAAGGCCACGTGGGTGCCCGGCTCCACCGCCGCCAGCATCGTGCTCACGAACTCGGGCCAGAGGCGGTCGTCATCGCCGATAATGACAATGAATTCCCCCTGCGCGGCCTCCGCCAGGGCGTTGAAATTGCCGCTCAAGCCGAGGTTGCGTTCATTGCGCTGGTACCGAACGCGCCGATCCTGGAGGGCCAGAGCGCGGCCCCATTCCAGGATGCTCTCCGTCCGGCCATCATCGCCAATCAGCACTTCAATCGGGTCGTGCGTCTGCGCCAGCGCCGAGGCGACGGCTTCCTTCAGATAATGAACCCGGCTGTAAGTCGGGATGGCAATGGTCACCAAAGGATTCATGCGCACTCGGCCAGCCGAGAGATCAGCACCGGCCAGGAATAACCGAGTTCGTAGGCGCTCTGTGCCCTGCGGCCAAGCTGGATCCGTTGCGGTTCGTCGGCCAGCAAAGCGGCCACGCGCGCGGCGAAAGCGCCCCTCTCCGGTTTCTTTGGGATGGCAAAGAAATCCGCCTGTCGAAGGGTTGGCCCTGTGTTATGACCCACCGTAGTCACGATGGCGCATCCATGATTCAACCCTGCCATGAACGAGGTTCGCCGCTCGGACACCCCGTCGATAAAAGGCAAGGCCAGGACGTCCGCGGCCTGCAGGGCGGCTGAGACCTCTTCCGCCGCCAAATAACCAAGGTCCTTGAATAGGTTCGACAGCCCTCGAGGCACGCTCTCTTTGGAGTGATCGCCCACGATCACCAAAGCCACGGGAACCTCTGCGGCCTGGGCTTGTTGCCAGGCCGTCAAAACCCAGGAGAACTGTTTCGATGGGTTAAGGCTTCCGAAGTAAAGCAGCATCCGTGCGGCGGTCGGGAGACCATGCCGGCGTCGCCATGTTTGACGATGGTCGGAGGCAACCGAAGCAATTGGAATGCTCGAAGGCGATGGCAGCAGCCGGAACTTCTTGCGGAACTGTGGGGTGCGCCGGGTCCATTCCTCCAGCCAGGCCTCGGTGGAAATTCCAATCGCGTCCGCCTCCTGCAGAATCCGCCGCCACTGCCAGCGGTGGGCCAGCGCGTACCAGAGACGGTGCGGCCAGGGTGAAAAAGGCGCGGCGATCTCATGGACAATCACAATTTGCCTCCGTCCCTGTTTGTGCAAGGCAGCCATCACTTTCGGCAGGGCCAGGTTCACTCCCCCCCGGCCATACATGTGCGGCACGTACTGCCAGAGAATGGCCGACTGAGCGGCCGTCTCACTCAAAATGCCCAACAGTTCAGGGGCGTTGCTCCAATCTCGAATGAGCGGACAAACCCGGACAGGCTCGTCGCCGGTCGTTCCCAGCGAAGTCAGAACGGAAACGCCGGCTTGAGCCGACAACTCCTGAGCCAATCGGTGCGTATGATCGGCCACCCCGCCTCGGGCCGGCGGGTAAAGGGGCGACACAATTAAAATCGAGGGCTTCATGCCCGCCCGCCCGCCAGGCGATCAATGCCGAAAATGCCGCACGCCTGTGAAGACCATCGCCACCTGGCGCGAATCCGCGGCGGCAATCACTTCCGCGTCGCGCACCGAGCCGCCCGGTTGAATGGCTGCTGTCGCTCCTGCCTCGGCCGCGGCGATGAGGCCGTCCGGGAAAGGAAAAAAGGCGTCGCTGCAAACGGCGCTTCCCCGGAGCGACAAACCCGCCTCGCCCGCCTTCCCAACTGCAAGGCGGCTCGCGTCCACGCGGCTCATTTGGCCGGCACCAATGCCGAGCGTTCGATCCGGGCCGGCATAGACAATCGCGTTGGATTTGACGTGCTTGACCACGCGCCAGCCGAACAAGAGCGCCCGCATTTCCTCGTCGGTCGGCTTTCGTTGCGTGACTACTTTCAAATCGTCCGCGCTCGTGGTCTTGAGATCGCGTTCTTGCAGCAGAAACGATTCGGCCCCGACGCTGCGGAGATCCACGGGCGCAGCCATCCAAGGATTCTTCAGGACCTTGAGCAGACGCAGATTCTTTTTCTTTTGCAGCAGGGCCAAAGCTTCCGGCCTGAACTCCGGCGCCACGATCACTTCGCTGAAGATTTCGGAAATGGCCTCCGCGCAAGGCAAATCGAGCGGTTGATTGACCACGATAATGCCGCCAAAGGGAGCCTGCTGGTCCGTGGCGAAGGCTTTGTCCCACGCTTCCCGCAAGTTCTCTCCCTGGCCCACCCCGCAAGGGTTCGTGTGCTTCAGGATGGCCAAGGTCGGGGTTTCGCCCGCGAACTCGGTGATCAAATTGGCCGCCGCCGTCAGATCAAGAATGTTGTTATACGAGAGTTCCTTGCCATGGAGCTGCTGAAAATACTCGCTGAATTTCCCGTAGAGCGCGGCGCGTTGATGCGGATTCTCACCGTAACGCAGCGGCTGCGCTTGCGGCGCCGACAGGCAAAGGGTGGCAGGCAGGGCGCCGGACGGTTGACCGGGAGCAGTGCCGAACACCGTCTGCAAGTAACCGGCAATGGCGGCGTCGTAGGCGGCCGTGCGGGCAAAGACGCGCGCGGCCAGTTGCCGCCGGAGCTCCAGAGTCGTGTTGCCGGTCGCCCGGATTTGCGCGCTCACTGCCGCGTAATCGGCCGGGTCCACCACCACTGTGACGCTTTGATGGTTCTTGGCGGCGCTGCGCAGCATGGAAGGCCCGCCAATGTCAATGTTCTCAATGGCTTCCGACAGCGTCACGTTGGGCTTGGCCACCGTCTGTTCGAAGGGATAAAGATTCACTACCACAAGATCAATCGGCTCGATGCCGTGTTGTCGCACGGCCGCTTCATGCGCGGGATCGTCTCGGCGATAGAGCAAGCCGCCATGCACTTTGGGATGCAGCGTTTTGACCCGGCCATCCAGCATCTCTGGGAATCCGGTATGCTCACTCAAATCTTTGACCGGCAGGCCCTTCGCACGCAAGGTTGAGGCTGTGCCGCCCGTGGAAATCAATTCCACACCTGCCGCCACCAAGGTTTCCGCAAAGGGAATGAGTCCGGTCTTGTCATAGACCGAAAGGAGAGCGCGTTGAATTTTAGACATAAATCGAGCCTTAAAATCCCCAGTTGCTCGCGGCTCGTCAATGGACAAATACCGCAAATTCAGCGAGTGGTCCCTGGTTGACCTTCCCTTTTCCGTATGTGTTCGGTGCGAACCGCCGTGGCGCAGGTTTCCAACCTCTCAAGAAACTCCTATGCAACATACTGCTCAGGCCGCAGGATAGAAGACACCTTTCCCTTTCCGGAATTGCCGCAAGAAAGCGCAAAAAGCGCAAGAGTCGGGGCTTTTGCGTCTTCTTGTGCCTTTTTGTGGCTATGCATTCCGTAGTCCATCCTGCGGCCTGCTCAGTATGTAATTTCAACCACTTGAAAGTTATATTCCTCATGACCCCGCCAGGCAGGCGGGTGATTTGCTGCTGTATCGCCGATTTCTAATCGGCAGCACCCCCCCAACTCGGCGCGCCTCGAATCGCTTGCGCACCGGCGGGTTGGAAACCCGCGACACAGCAGGTTGGAAACCTGCGCTACAGAAAGGGAATCGCACACGCTATACTCATACCCTTTTCGAAAGGAAGAAGGATTTCTGGAAGCCGGTTAAGGTCAAGAAAATTGGGGTCAGAATATTTTTGACTCAATCTTTTTGACTGGATTTGGTGGCGGCTCCGCCGCTTTGGGAAGAATGCGGGCTACGGCTTGCTCGCCACGATCCGAACCTCATATTCAGGCTGCAAGGCCAAGCCAACGCCCCGGATGCAGCGGAACCCCGGCTCGCCCAATCGCAGCCGGCAGGCCCAGACCGCCGCGAACCGGTCGAGACGGAACTTGGCGATCCGGCCTGCCACCAGTCTGAAGCCAGTTTCCAGCACCAGATTCCCCAGCGTCTGCACGTTCCAGGAGTACAAATGATGATTGGGCTCCTCCGCGCGGTGCTGCCGGTACCTCCGTTCCTTTTCATAAGGCGCAAACAGGAGCAGCGTGCCGCCGGCCCGCAGCACTCGCCGGATTTCCTGGAGCACATCCGCCGGATGCAGCACGTGCTCCAGCGTGTGATGGCAGACCACCACATCGGCCATGCCATCGGACAAAGACCGTGTTTCTTCAATGAACTCAATGCCATGCTGCCGGACGATGGGACCGAGGAAATCGGCCAGATCAAAGCCCACCCGCCGGCGGCAGCGGAGCTCGCCCAGGTTCCAGCCGAACCCAACGCCATACTCGAACACCGTATCCTCTTCCCGGACAAAAGGCGCGATCTTGGCCGCGCGCGACCGGGCGACCCACGGATAAGCAGCCTCGGGGATGGAACGTTTCAGTTCGTGGTACCGCTTTCCCTCTTCGCCCTGGTAATGTTCGTGAGCCTTTTCTTCCGACATGATATTCAGGCAGTGACTAATCAATCCCACTGCATGGAAACCGCTTCGTGCGCCCCTCATCATGCTGCGAAAGACGCTTGGCGAACAGCTTAAAACTGGCGGCTCTTTTTCTCAGAGCGTGTCCGGAAAAACGATTTCGCGCATCGTCCTCGATGTTGCTTTCATCCTGGAAAAAGCAGTTGGAACCGCGGAATACGCGAAACACGCGAAAGCAGAACGG
>CAYIIH010000093.1:0-24085 GCA_964363225.1 uncultured Verrucomicrobiota bacterium
AAGGTAGTCGCGGTTGGCGATGCCGCGTTCGCGGTTCGGCTTGGGCGGGGTGGGGGTGGCAGGGGGCGCGGGGGGCGTTGGTTCGTTTGGCATAAGGTTTTGGGGTTAGAACCGGTCGTTTCTGTGTAGAGCCAATTGCAGAACTGTAGGAGACGACGTAAGAAGTCTCTGAAATCTTTGAAGAATGAGCCTCGTTACCTTGGCTCCTACAGGGTTTTGAAATTGGATCTGTAACCTGCTGCAAATTAAGCTGCTGTGCCTTTCCGGCTTGGCGAAAACATTATCCGTTAGCGCAAAAACGATGTCCTTTAGCGCATTGACATTGCACTTTAGCGCGTCTGCGTTGTCCGTTAGCGCGCCGCGGTCACGGGACATGGCGTCAACATCACTTTTTAGCACGCCAATGTGGACGGTTAGCGTTTCAGTGTTGTCATTTAGCGCATCAATGTCGCCGGTTAAGGCTTTGAGGTTGTCCGATAGCGCGCTGGCGTTTCCAGACTCTGCATCCAGACGGCCGGTCAACGCGGCCACGTGGCGGGATTGCGAAGCGAGATTTCGGGTTGCGCGGGTCATGTCGCGGGCCAGCGGTTCAAGGTGACGCGAGAACGCGCCCTGTAGCCGCTGCCGTGAGGCGGCGGATTCCCGGAGCGCTGTTAGGTCCGCCGACTCACGTCGTCGGCTACGCCTCGTGGCAATCCGTCTGGCGCCGCGAGTGAGGAGGCTGCCGGATTGTGGATTTCGGGTTTGCGTCAGTGAAAGCCCGCCGTTGGACCGCGTGAAAGCTATTATTCCCAGTTGCATACGCCGCCCGAGAAGTGCCACGAAACCGGAAGCTCAAACTACCGCTCTTGGTTTCGATTCTCTTGTGGGCGATTGAACCAGAGAGGCGAACAGGTGTAAAGGGATTTCTGGATTTCTGGAGCGTTGCGAACCCCGCAATCCCAAAGTTCGTTTAAACAAAAGGGGGAAAACTATAGCAGGATTAGACATTGGTGCGCAGTTTCTTCATGCTTTTGCCGTGCCACGCCAGATATGAGTCCACTCAGGCGAGTCACGGCTCGAGTCTCGCCCTACCGGATTTGGTTACAGCTCCGTCCTGGGACTTCCAGTTTCTGCCGTTCGAGGCGCCGAAGCCAGGCAAACGAGTCCGCGCGATGCTCCCTTGAACCTTACTCGCATCCCCTTGACGAGGCCGGGTTTCCGGCACATCGCCATTCCTTTGCCTATCATCAGCCACCTATGGCGTAGGGGGAGGCATGCGCAAACGGAAATAGCCTTCGTTGCCGGGAGGCAGTTCGCTCTTGGGCACGTGTGCCTGCCTCTGGAGCGGGCCAAGGCTGATGGGCACGGCCGTGGAATCGGTCCAGGTGGTGCCAGGCTTCAAGCTTGGGGCCCATTGGAGGACGAATCCGGAATCCGGCAGGCCCCACGTCACAAAATAACCCGCCTGGTCCGGAGTCAGGAACTGAACACCGCCAGCGGTAGCGTTGACGGCCCACTTGGTCTCATCGAGCGCATCACCGGAGAAGTTGTCCTCCAGCAGAACGGTCGTGCCCTGCATGATCTTCACACCGCCGATGAGGGCGCCCTGGCCGATGTTGGCGGTGGCGTTGGGTTGAATCCCCACGTAGGCCCTGATTGGCCCTGCAAACTGGGCGGCGGCTTCGGGATCAAGACTAACGTCCATACTGGTCCCATCCGGAGCGGTCATCGTGAAGAGTGTGTTCTGACGAGCGGTAAGTTTCCATGTGCCGAGAACGCCGGCGCTAACGACGTTGGACAAGCCGCCGACGTACAACTGGCTGTTGCCATTGGCCTGATTGGTCTTCCAGCGGAACGTGGCATTTCCACTCCCATCCGCCCCGGCCTTGATGTCGAGGAAAAGGAGGGCAGGTTCGGTCCAGTCGGGCGCTGAACCACTTCCGGGAGCGCCCGGCACAAGGAACAGGTGTGCTTGAAAACCCGAGTAGTCGGCGGCGCTCGGGAAACTCAAGAGGGTGAAGGAGTATGATACCGGTTCGGGCGAGTCGTACCAGCCCAGCGCGCTGTTGTCCGCGGTATAAATATTGTGGCGGCCGTATTGATCATTGCTGGTCGAGATCAAATTGAGACCCGAAGACGCCTTTGAGATGTTCAGGGAAGGTGGCGGCGGAGGGGCTACGTTCTTCGTCCACGTGATGTTATCGACACGAAAGGTCACCGGGCCCAGAAAAGCGTTCTCACCCAGCTTGAGGGTGATGCGATGGACCTGATCGCCTGACCTGACCGGCATGGAAATGTGAGTCCAGTCGTTTCCGGTCAATCGAGTGCCGGTTGAGGCGGCAGGCCCGGTGGAAATCCAGTCCCAATTGGAGCCGTTGCGGAGGATGATTTCGAAGAAGCCGTAATCCCCGGCCGCGCGCGGCGTCGAGCTGGCATCCACCTTCACGTCGAGGTTGATATGGCTATACTCGACTCCCGCATTCACCTGCGCCGGAAGGACAAAAGTGAAAACAGCCTGTTGATATCCGCCTGGATTGTTATCGAAGTTGTTGTTCAAGCGGATAGAGCCGGAGGTCTCTCTTCCATAGAAATCGAGAGGATCAAAGAGCACGGTCGATCCGGACTTGGACCAGGTCTCCCAAGACCAGCCGGGCGGCGCAACAGGCGGATCCTCCTGGGAGACAACGCCATTGTCAGCGTTCTCGATAACGACTTCTTCAGTCCATGCGATGTTGTCGATGTTCACGGTCACCGGGCCAAGCAGGGCGTTCTGAGCCACTCTGACGGTGAGGGCCGTGATTTGATCGATCGGTTTTTCCCCATTGGCAAGGCGGAAGGTGACGCGGGTCCACTCCGTGCCGGTCAAAGCCGCCATCGGTTGCTGTTGCTTCCAATCCCAATTGCTTCCGTTGCGGAGGATGACTTGAATGTTTCCATAGTCGCCCTCGGCGCGGGGGGTGGAGCTGGGGTCAACTTTCACATCAAAGCTGATTTGGCTGAAAGAGGCGCCGGCATCTGCGTCGGGTATGTCCAGGGTGAAGACCGCTTCCTGCCAGCCCGTGTTTGCCGGATCGAAATTGCCCATCAGGCGAAGCGAACCGGAGGGTGTGCCACCGCCGGCAGCGTTGCGAGTGGCATCATAGCCGACTGTGCTGCCGGCACGAGACCAGCTCTCCCAATACCAGCCGATGCTGGAGTCGTCGAAGTTGGAGTTGGGAATCTGCACTTCTCCGGCTTGCAGCGAGGCAGGACTGGAGGCGAAGCCCGCCAGCACCAAGCCGGCCAGCGCCGAAATCAGACGAGTTTGATTGCCGTTGCTTTTCATAAGTTTCAATTCGTTTCTGGTCGCGTCCGACGCGTTGCCGCAGGGACTGAGGAGCTTCGCCTCCGACGCATGGAAGCCAGCCCACCGCGTCGGTTTCCATTGGGCACCGCAAGTGTCACACCTGAATGCCGGCCAACGCGTGCAGAGTATTGCACGGCGGCTCCGCAAATGTCCAGCGCAAGAGATTGCGGCACCGACGAGAAGGTGACTTGGGCAGGGACCACTTTCCAAAAGAACGCGGTCTCTAATTTCAGGAGGATTTCAAACTTCGGCTGGCCCATCAGTTGCGCGAAAAGAAGGTCACCTTGCCGGTTCGGGGCCGTGCGCCAGCGCGATGGCCGATGATGCGTGTGAGGAGCAGGTCGTCCCGCGGCAATCTCTTTGCAATGCGCATAGCCTGAAGAAGCGTGCCCCGATCAAGGCATTGCGGGCGTCACCAATCGATAGAACCGCTTTTCGCGCCCCAGGGCCGTGGCATCGGCACGCTCGATGGTCTGCGCGCTTGCCGAAGCGCCCACGTCGAAAAGCTTTTGCCACGGTCCGCCGGTCGCTGAATCGCGGTACAGCACGCTGTAGGTCTTGCCGGCGGCAGCCCGGAAACGGAGGATGGGCCTGCCCGGTTCACCCTTTCCGATCTCGATCTGCAAATAGCCTTGTGGATCGCGCGGATCGGTGCCGCTCAAATACTCCTGTAATGCCGTCAGTCCATCTCCGTCTGCGTCGAGGGCGGCATCCCGATTGTCATTGGGGTCCAATCCATACGCGTTTTCCCATGAGTTCGGCAAACCGTCCTGGTCGGTGTCCGACAGGCGGGTGTCATTGGCCCGGCCTGCGGTTGGGGAGTTGGCCGTCCAATGCAGCGGTTCGTTTCCATAGGCGCCAGAGTTCAGGCGCTGCAAAGAAGCTCCTGAGCCATCCGCCTCCGGTGACCAGGGAGCTTGGTCGCGATATTCGACGCGATCAACGAGGATGTAAGGAACAAATCCGGCATCGGGATGCGGCGGTTGTTGCGGCGGGTCGGGCTTGAACAGCTCGACGCTTTGCCGACTGTTGGCCAGCTTGCCTTTCCAGGGTCCAAAAATCGGCGTGTTTGTGCTGACATTGTATTGGCTGCGGAAAGCCTCCAGGGAAGCCGCATTGCCGCCAGGATCGAATCCCACCACTAATAAGTGGCTGTTAGCCGGCAGAACCACATTTCGGGGGAACACAAAATCGACGGCATTGCCGAGCCTCCAGGCGTTCTGTGGATGGATTGGATCATACAGCGGAACGTCGGTCTCGGTGATGTTAAAAAGCTCAATGAATTCCAGGTCGCTGTTTTCGACTGCATTGGGGCCTTCGGCTGGATGGTACATGATTTCATTGATGACGACCGGGCCTGTCTGTGGAGCGGCGTTCTCCACGCCGTTGCCCAACCGGAATTCAGCCAGGGACGCTGGGGCATCTACGCCAAAGCTTCTCCGGCTCAGGGCCACAAAATCGACGCCTGCGCTGGTGCGATGGCGTCCGAATGAAACGCCATTCTCGGCCGCGCCAAACCTGACGACGGTCCGATAACCGGTCAAATTGCCCGCCGCATCGGCGCTCGACAAAACGGCTTCGTCGCCGTGGGCCGAGTTCAAGGTGAAGCTGGATGGAACTCCCGGGCTGGCATTGAATTGTTGTTCGTAAAAAACAAGATAGCCCTGTGCGGGAAGGATTGTGCCGTCAGGGATGCGATATTTCTTGAGATTGTTTTCGGAATTGCTGATGAACCAGCCGCCCAACGGAATAGGGTCGCTGGTCAGATTGTGCAGTTCGATGGCGTCTTCCAAAGGGGGATCGGTGTGCGTGAGCACTTCGTTGATGACCAGATTCGTCAGTGGCAAGTAATTGCTTTCGCGCGGCGTGGGGCTGGCCGGGAAACGGACCACGGCCGTTCCGCCGTCCGGCAGGCGGCCTTCCGATACGCCCGGCTGCTGCGGGCCGAAATCCACGCTGTCGATGATATTCGTGTTGAAATCATAAATGCGCAGCGTCTCGCCCTGGCTGTCCAAAGTGAAGTTGAGATGGTCGAAACCTTTCGTGCCGGCGCCATCGGCTATCCACTGCACCCAACCTTGCGCCGGGATGAAGCTCAGCGGCCTCACTTTGAATTTTGTCTGACCGGCCAGCGACGGATCGTCAGTCAGATAAAGGCCCATCAGTGACACCGGCTGTGAATTGGGATTAAACATCTCAAACCAATCGTCCTCATTTATCGAGTCCACCAACCATTCGTTCAAACGCAAGCCGGTCGCTTGGCCCAGGGCGACCACGGCGCTGTTCGCCGAACCCGGTGTGGGCGAGGCGAGCAAATTCCATGAGCCGCTGTTCCGGCCTACGGAAAGGTCCGTAATTTGAAAACCGTATTCCACCTGATCGACCAATTGCTTGAGGCGGTTGAAGAGATAGACTCCACCGCTGGTGCTGGACAGTGAATTCCCCAGGTTAAGGTCTGCCTCCAGGCTGGTGGAAGCGGGCCGCGCCCCGTCACACCAGATCACCAGGTAACCTCGGGCACCGATGGCAGTCCCGTCCGGGAACACCCACTGTCCCGCTTCCGGGCTGCCGACGCTCAGGCTCATCCCGCTCAGGTCAAACGGTTCGCTGCTTGGATTGTACAGTTCCAGCCAATCGCTCTTTCCGCCATAGGGATCGACCACAGCGTTTTCATTCCAAGCCATCAGTTCGTTCAGCACCGGCCCCAGATAGACCGGCAGGTAGTTGCTGGCCCCGGGGCTGGCGCTGCCCATGAACCGGGTCACGTTCGTGCCGCCATCAGGATATCGGCCTTCGCTGACACCTTCGCTTTGCAGCCCGTAAGTAATCCGATCCATCTGCGCGCCCGCGTCGTCATACAGCCCGATCAGGTTTCCGCTGGCTGGCAATTTGAAATCAAGGTGGTCGGCACCCGGCTGCTCGTCCGCGAGCAACTGCACAAATCCTCCGGGCGCAACAAACGACAAAGAACCAATCCGATGGACCGCGTTGGACGTGGTTAAATAAAGCCCTTGCAAAGGCACCGGCGAGCTCTGGTCCCGGTTATGAAGCTCAATCCAGTCGCTGTCGCCTGTGGCCGCGTTGGCCAGCCATTCGTTGATGACCAGATTCGTTGGCGATCCTGTTAAAGCGGCTCGGTTGACTTCGCCCGGCGTGGGCACGGTCAATAGCCAGCGGTCTCCGATTCGGCCGACCGAGTAATCCGCCACTTGCAGACCATAGGTGACGCCATCGACGCGATTGGTGGTGGCATCGTACAAGAACAGGCTTTCACCCTGCCGCCCCAGCATGAAACCGGCATGCCAACCCGGAGCATTGGTTTGATTGTCACACCAGACGATCGTGCAACCTCCCGCCACCAACTTTGCGTCAGGAGGAAAAACAAATTTGCGCGGGTTCACGTCATCGCTCAAACTCCAGCCGGCCAGACTGACCTCCTGGTCGGTGGCATTGTGCAGCTCGACCCAGTCCGGATACGCATCGCCAAAGGGCACCGCGGTCAAATTCTCCGCCATCACTTCATTTAAGACAATGGCCGGTGCGATGGCAGTTCCTGAGTCGATCAAGCCTGGCGAACCATTGATCCTGGAACTAGCCCGCCAATTCGCCGGATCATCAGGGTCCGCCCCCGGATCAATAATCTCCAGGGAATACCCGGCGCCGTCCGCGCCCATCGGCCAGCCGCCGGCATCATCGTAATCGACCGACATCACGATGACGCCCTGGCGGTCTTTCAGAGCGACGCGTTCGCCGCCATTCGACAGACTGCCCCCAAATTGGCCGGCCACTTTGACGGTCGGATAACGCAACAAGAAAGCGCCGGGATCGTTTTTCGAGCCCAACACCAGCACCGCGCCGGCCGCCAAAGTGGTGTTCTCCGCAAAGGTAAAATCAATGCCCTCGAAACTCATTCCACTCAAATCCCACGCGATGGTCCCGACATTCTGCAGCTCGATGAACTCGTAGGCGTCGCCGCCAGGCGGATTGTACATGATCTCCGTGATGCGCAAGGGCGGCCCCAATTCAGCGACTTGGAAAGCTGCCGCGGCCAGCGCGCTCCAGTTGGTTCCTTTCAAAGTCCGCGCCTTGACCAAGACGCTGCGGCTCAACTGCACGGGCTGATTCGAAGTGTAGGTTCTGGCTCCCAGCGCGACCGCGCCGGCAAATGGCACCCGTGGATCGAGGCCGTTGGTGGTGTAATAGATCGTTCCGTTGGTCGCACTCATGCTCAGGACGAAGCCTTGCGGCACCCGTCCGCCATGCCGGTTGAAGGCCGGCGCATTGGACGAGGCCAGGAGTCCGGCGGAATTGAAATGCGTCATGATGGCACCGCGCCGCCTCGGCACCCAAACCGTCAGAATCGAGCTGTCCATGCTCGGAATGACGCCGGACATGGTTTTACGGAGGGCAAGGAAATGGTTGGTGACGTTGGCATCCGTGAGCGCGCCGTTGTTGAAGAAATGTTTCTGAATGCGATCGGCAAACAGCAGTTTAAACTCCGGGCTGGCGCGCAAGGCTCTGTAAAAGGAGGCGATTTCCGATGTCCCGTTTAGTTCCTCGGTGAAGGTGTTATGCGTCACAGCACGGCCGTAGGTGCCGAGCGCAAATTCCGCGTCCCAGATGTAAAAGCGCAGCGTGCCGTCCGGCGCGCGTTCCCGGGCCGCGCGCCAGTTATTGTGCGGCCAATCCCCATTCGCGCCGTAAATGTTGACCAGCAAATAGTCGATGAAATTAACCAGGTCGAACCGGCGCGCCACCGAAAGGTAGTTGTCGGGCACAGCGAAATTGCGCGAGGTAATGAAGCTGCGCAGCGCATTCCACTCGACGGCATCGCCGTCCAACGGATCGCCGCCCTGGGCCAGCACATCCCAGTTCTCACTCCCTCCATGCCAGGCACGGCAGAAATTCTTCTCGATTCGCTCCACCGGATTGTAATAGCCCTTGTACTGGCCATTGACAAAGAGCGTGCCAAACATGCCGTGGCTTCCTACCTGGCCCGTGTCAATGAACAGACGCCGCATCAGTTCATCCTTGATAAACGGATTCGTGTCGTCGTTGTGGCCCGCCCGCAAGACGATCTGGTCAAAGGTTTGCACGGGACTGTCCCCAAATAAAGGGTACTTCAGCTTGCTCAGGCCATAGTCGCCCCGGAAATAGAAGCGGAAGGAAAACTTGCTGCCGACAGTGAGGCGGGGCCGCAGCCAATCGCTCCCTTGAATGCGAATCCCACAATCCGCCTGGAACCCGTCGTCGCTGTCCGCCCGGATCAATTCCACGGAAGTCGGGCGCTCCCAAGCGAGGCCATGCTTGCTTGGATTGTGATAGTCCGTGCTCTTGGTCCGCTGCCAGACTCCATTGGCATACGTGCCGCCGCTAATGCCCATGATGCCGGTCGGCCCGCGCAAGTGATTGGTGCCCGTCACAATCGAGAGCGCGGGCAGGGTCCGCCGCTGAGCAGTGACTCCGAATAAGTAGGTGTGCGTCACCACCACCGACGGAAGATAGTTCGTTTGGAACGTCGCTGCGCGCAAAAGCGTGGTGGCGCTGATTGGAATCGGAGCGGTGTACAAGAGGCCTTGGGCCTCGGTCGGCTCGCTGCCATCGCGCGTATAACGAATGACAGCGCCTTCGGCTTTCGTATTGAGGATCAGGTTGAAAGATGCGCCAAAAAAGCCGCGCTGGACGCTGAAGTGAGGCGGTGGCAAGACTCCTTCAATGGCGCTCAGACCGTTGGCGGCGCCCGGCGTCGGCTTCGCAAAATAGCGCCACTCTCCGGCTCTATCCCGGCCATACGAATAATCGTTTCGCTGTTCCGGAAATTGCGGCACCAGTTCGCTGACTGCTTGCCGGGGCGACTCGGCGTTGAATAAACCCAAGTATTCTCCCGCTTTGCCGAGCTTGAAATTCGTGTGCAGCTTCGCATTCGCAGCCGTCGGTCTGCGGTCTTTGCCGGAAGCAAAAACGAGCAAATACCTGCCACTGCCCAGCGTGATCGCCGGGAAGATCCATTGGTCCGGCTGCCCGGCCTCGTCGGTCAAAGACCATCCTGCCAAGTTCACGACGGCCGGGCCGGGATTGTAAATCTCGATCCAATCTTGCGGTTCTGCATCTTCATCCAGCAGGCCGTTTTCATTGGCGACCACCAACTCATTAACGACCACGCCAGGCGCTTCCAGATTGGGATTAAGCGCGACACCCCAGGCGCCACCCGCGAACAGATTGGGAATCAGCGCCGTGTCTGCAATGCCATGATTCAATTTCCAAAAAAACTGCACGGGGCCGACGGGCGGTCTGGCGAACTGAAAAATGTAGGGACCCATCGCAGCCCCGATCAAATTGGTCGCGGGTTGGCCGTTGATGAGCAGGTCCGCGGCATCCACGCCGGTGACCGGTTCGGAAAAGGTCACTTCCACTTGCGTCAGATTTCGGACGGTGACGTTGGCCGGCGGATTTAAGATTCGGACGGTTGGCGGTGTGGTTTCGGGGTGAACCGTTAACGTCGCTTCCCGGCTGACGATGCTGCCGAGTTGATTGGTGATGATGCAGCGAAACTTCGTCCCTGAATCCGCCAGCATCACCACCGGCACGATATAGGTGGGCGTCGTCTCCTCCGGCAGGTTGACTCCATCCTGCTGCCATTGAAAGGCCATTGGTTCCAAGCCCCTGGCCGTGACCTGGAAAACGGCTGGCTCGCCTTCCGCCACATCAAGGTCCGCCGGTTCGGCCAAGAGCGTCGGCGGATTGGTCGAAACCTGGAATGCCGACAGGCGGTTTCCCGGAATGGGCCGTTCCAGCGTTCCGTTGGGCAGCCGCCAGCCCACGGCCAGGTTGTCACCGCCACCCCCTTCTTTTTGCAAGGCTTCGATGTAGTATTTCCTGCCCGCTTGCAGACTGATGCCGGCCGATTTCTGAACCAGATTGTTGCCGTCGCGCGGTTCTTCCCAAACGCGAGAAGCCGTCCAGGTGATGACGCGGGCGATGGGCCGCTGGTGGGCCGGGTCCTCGTCCGTGCTCAGCAAAAGCTGGCTTTGGTCATCGCCGCTGATCCAAAATACGTAAGTGCCCGTCGTGGGTGGACGCACATAACCGCGCATCCGCGTTCCATACTCATCCGCCCATTCCGAAGGCGCCTCAAAAATATCCGGATAAGTCTTGCCGGTGGGGAAGTCGGGAAAATTGGCCGAGTTGGTCAAATCAGCCAGCGCCGAGCCTGGCAAACCCAGCCAATACTCGCGCAAGATCGTTTGTCCAACAGCAGAACAATCGGCCAGAATCATAGTCAGCCCGAAAGAGAGACAACCGATCAACGGCCGGATGCGCATCGTCCGGTCCTCCAAACAAAAGTGAAACACATTCAGGGCGCTCCTGCGCAACGCTTTAAGTCGGATCATCGCGCAAATCATACCATTTCCCGGCTCCCGGCGCGACAGGAAAATCGAAGGCTCGCTCCTCATCAAACCACAGCATTGGAGTGATAATGGAGCCGCTTTTCTCAACTTGCCATCGTGCCACGCATTGTCCGAGTCGAACATCAGGTAGCCATGTGCCGCGTGATAAGTCGAGGCGACCGGCGGGAGGACATTTTCCTCGACGATGCGGATCGGCCCGACTGCGTGCAGCAGGCACAGGCGGGCACGATTTCCTCAAGACCTTGGCGGAGGCGTGCCTGAAAGCGGGTTTTCAAGTGCATTCCTATTGCCTGATGCGCAACCACTTCCACCTGGTGGTCGAAACTCCCCAGGGCAATCTGGCCGCGGGGATGCGCTGGCTGTTGAGGAGCTATATGCTGCGCCTGAACCACCGGCACAAGCTCTTTGGGCCACTGTTCAGCGGTCGCTATCAGGCGCTGCCCGTGGACGTCAGGAATTGGCCTTGGCAGCGCGGTTGAGGCGCGAGACAATGTCGCCACCGCAGTGGATTGCGGCGCGGTTGCACCTGGGGACATGGAAAAGTGCCAGTCTCGGACTCCCTGCCTTGAGGAAGATCAATGATAAAGGCCTAATGCAACCAACGTACGCCAATGCTATAGTCTGACCCATTTCCCTAGTCTGACCCATTTCCCATTTCCCTGTGTCGCCGTTCCCCAGATAGTGATTCGTTGGAACATTCAAGCTGGTCTGGTCAGCGGAACGCTGACCAGAGCGAGGGTTGCCCTCCCCGGCCGACGAATGAAATCCTCAAGATGCCCAGATGCCCCTGTCCACTTGTCCTTGCTGCCGAGTTGTGGCAAGCTGGCTGTGAAGACACCACGTCATGCCTTGAGACAATCGGAATTATGCGCAATTCAACTGGTTCAGAAAGTGGCGGGCGGCGGATGAACCCAGAGCGCGCCGGCTTCACGTTGATCGAACTGCTCGTGGTCATCGCCATCATTGCCATACTGGCGGGGCTGCTTTTGCCCGCGTTGGGCAAAGCCAAAGCCAAGGCCAAGAGCATCCACTGCCTTTCGAACATGAAGCAGTGGGGACTGGCCACCGTCATGTATCTGGGCGACCATGATGAAAGATTCCCGCTTTTTGGCGACGTATTTCCTCCCACGCCCACCATGACGTATTGGTTTCAGAAGCTCGCGCCTTACGTGGCGAAACAGGCCGGCGCCCAACCTGGCAACATGGAGGCCTATAGCACGGAATCCCGCAAATGCCCGGGTGGCAATTTGGGGCCGCCTCCGTTCTTGCGTTCCGGAGCGCCTGAATTCAAAACCTGGAATTGCTGGGTCGGCGTCTATTATGGCGCTTTCGGAAACCCGCTCACCGGCCCGTTTTACTACGGCGGCGAGGTCAAGCCACTGCATGCCTCCCGCATCAAAAAACCCGTCGATGCCATGATCTACATGGACACCGTAACGCACTATATTTACTCCCCGCTGGTCTGGGCTTTCGACAGGGATATCAATCGCGACGGGATGATGGACAGCATGAACGGGGTTTACACCACTGAGTATTCGTTCAATAACGGCCGGCCCACGGTTCACAACAACGGCGCCAACGTCGCCCTGCTGGATGGACATGTCGAACGCGTTCCCTTCAAGAAGTTTTGGGAATGGCGCAACAATCGGATCGTCCATTCGTTTTGGTACCTGGAAGATTGAGCGGCGGCGCCTGTCCAGGATCATGAGTGGCAATCCAAAGAATCGAGAGTCCAGGCTCGCCAGTGTCGCCTTTATCTACCTGCCGGGTTTGTTCGAACAAGAGCCAGCCAGAAGCTTCGACGCGATTCAAGAACTGCACTTGCGCCTGAAGGGCCTGGGCTTGCCGAGGGGTGTCAGTGTCCTGAGTGCTGCGGCCGGAGCAATCGTCGTGGCGCCCGACGGGGTGCTCCATGGTGCGAAATCGGCGATTCATCATTACTTCAAGGACTTGTTCGCCGCTTGCCAAAGACTGCCGCTGCGGATTGGGGTGACCCATGGAACGGTTGAGTTCTTTTCGGATGTTGAGGGAGGCACCTACATCGGCAAGCCGGTAAACAGCGCGGCTCGCGTTGCGACGTCTCCAAAGAATCACGGCGTGTTATTCGAGAAAGATTATTGCGAGTTCTGGAAACCGGCGAACGACCATGACCCTCGCCGCCCGGGAGCGGGTCCGGAAATCGAAGTGGAGGGGAAAGAGCACGACAAACCGTTCGTGTGTTTCGAGGCGGTCGAAATACCTGTGGTGGCCAACGATTTTTCCGGACTTCCCCCGCTTCGGCACGCTGTTCAAAACATTGCAGCCTTCATTATCGCGGTTGATCTGCCTCGTTTTTCCGGCGGTGAAACAGAACTGCTGAGCAAACGCTTTCGGGCCTTTGTGGACGCGGTGCAGAAGGTGCTGGTCGAGAACACAAACAACAAGCCGTTTTACTCTCCCGGCGGGGACGGCGGAGTCTTTGTATTTCCTGGGATCAAGGGCGGGCAACAGGCACGAATGATCGTGGATGGATTCGACAGAGAACTCGCCAGTGAGACGCTATTCCAGATAGAGGGAGCGAGTGTCGAGTCGCGGATCGGCGTCCACTACGGCACCGTGCAGATTTACACGAACGCGCAAGATCGTGCAGTGCCCACCGGTCATGCATGTATTGTGGCCGAGCAGATCGCGAAGGACATAGCGGCCGGCTCGATCGCCTGCACCCAGCTTCTTCAGAAGGACGGCGGCGGCTGGTTCGCACCAAATCCTCCCACACCGCAGCTTTATGCCGTCATGGTGCCGATCATGGGGCGCATCGAATGGTTTCTCTTGAAGGGGAAACTCAAGTCCGCCGCAAAAACCGCTTCACCCGCCGCGCCGCGCCATGTCGCCATTGATTCCCCGCCGGCCAAAGCTGCCGACTGCTCCACCGACATCTCCCGCATCCTCAAATACGCCCCCGCCGAACTCATCGGCCGCGAGGACGAAACCAAGCTCCTCAACGACGCCTGGGCGAAAACCCAAAACCACGACCACAAACACCCCCACCTCCTCACCTTCGTCGCTCTCGGCGGTGAAGGAAAGACATCACTCGTGGCCAAGTGGGCTGTGGACGAGATGCTCGCCAAAGGCTGGCCCGGCTGCGACGCCGCCTTCGCGTGGTCCTTCTACAGCCAGGGCACGCGCGAGCAACTGGCCGCTTCCTCCGACCTGTTCCTGAAGGAAGCCCTCACCTTCTTCGGCGACGACGCGGACAAGGCGTTCGCCGCCAGCCCCGCCGGCGCGTTCGAGAAGGGCCAGCGCCTCGCCCGCCTCGTGGGCCAGCGGCGCAGCCTTCTCATCCTCGGCGGCCTCGAGCCGCTGCAATACGCGCCCACCGCGCCCACGCCGGGCGAACTCAAGGACCAGGGCGTCGCCGCGCTGCTCAAGGGCTTGGCCGCCGCCAGCCACGGCCTGTGCATCGTCACCACCCGGTATTCGCTGCCGGACTTGCGGGCGTTCTGGCAGACCACCGCGCCGGAGGTGAAGCTGCTGCGCCTGTCCCGCGACGCCGGCGTGCATCTGCTCAAAACCCTCGGCGTGAACGGCACGGCGCAGGAATTCGCGACGCTCGTGGAAGACGTGAAAGGTCACGCGCTCACGCTGACCCTGCTCGGCACTTACCTGCGCGACGCCCACGGTGGCGACATCCGTAAACGTGACTTGGTGAAGCTGGAGGAAGCCGACGAGGAAAGTGACCATCCGCACCACGCGTTCCACGTAATGGATGCGTATGTGAATTGGCTGGAAGGCAAACCAAACCCTCGTAGCAGCGGACGTGAGTCCGCTCAAACTTCCTCCCCGGGAGATCAGAGCGGACTCACGTCCGCTGCTACGGAGGAGGCGGCGCGCAGCCGCCGCGCCCTGGCAATCCTGCGGCTCCTGGGCCTGTTCGACCGTCCCGCGACCGCTGACTGGCTGACCGCGCTGTGGAGTGGTGAGGCCATTCCTGGGCTGACCGAAGCGCTGGTCAGGGTGAGCGACGCGCAGCGGAACAAGGCTCTGACGCGGTTGCAGGACGCGAAACTGCTCACGGTGAACCGCGACGCGGCCGGCGCGCTCGTTTCGCTCGATGCGCATCCGCTCATCCGGGAGTATTTCGCCGTGGAACTGAAGCGGCGTAGCGGCGAACTGGGGTTCGCCGGTGATATCAGCGGCACTCGCCAGAGTGCCGCTACGAACGCCTGGCGTGCGGCCCACCGGCGGCTCTACGAACACCTCTGCGCGACCACGCCGGACGAAACCCAGCCCAGTCTCGAAGACCTCCAGCCGCTCTACCAAGCCGTGGCCCACGGCTGCCAGGCGGGATTGCAGGAGGAAGCGGCTGTGAGCATTTGGTGGAGACGGATCTCGCGAACGGAAGGCTATAGCGTGAAAAAACTTGGGGCGTTCGGCGCGGATTTGGGCGCGCTTGTTTTCATGTTCGACGTGCCGTGGAACAAACTATCTGCCGCTCTCTCCGAAGGTAATGCAGCCGGTATTCTGCAACACACGTCTTTCAATCTTCGCGCTTTGGGTCGACTGACCGAGGCCCTTGAACCTATGCGACTCGGATTGAGAATGCGTGTTAAGCAAGGGAATTGGAAGGAAGCGGCGCTCAGTGCCAACAACCTAAGCGAGCTGGAGCTGACGCTTGGCGAGGTGACCGGGGCCGTGAGGGACGCCGAACAGTCAGTGACCTATGCCGACCGCAGCGGCGATGCGTTTGATTCGATGGACCACCGCACGCTGCGTGCCGACGCGCTCCACCAGACGGGCCGCCGGTCCGAGGCGCAGACGGGCTTCCGCAAGGCCGAGCAAATGCAGGTCGAGCGCCAGCCCGCCTACCCACTGATGTATTCGATAGCGGGCTTCCGATATTGCGACCTGCTCCTCGCCGCCCCCGAGCGCGCCGCGTGGCAAATCATTTTGGGGAGCGCGGGCGTCCCGCCCGCAGTTTTCGGCGTCCTCGCCGAAAACATCTCCGGTGCGCGCTCACACCAACACGCTCCCTCACCGCGCGAAGAGCCAGTCGGCGGGACGCCGACTGGTGCGACCGGGACGGTCGCGCTCCCCTTGATTGAATCCTGCGGCGCCGTCTCCCAGCGCGCGGCGCAGACGCTCAAGTGGGTCGAGGCTGCACGCATGGACATTCTCAGCATCGCCCTCGACCACCTCACGCTGGGCCGCGCCGCGCTCTACGCGGCGATTCTGACGAAGTCCGAGGTCCGAAGTGCGAAGTGCGAAGTCCGAAGTTGACCAGGCCGTGGACGGCCTCCGCCACGCCGGCGAACAAATCTGGCTCACCGCTGGCCTCCTCACCCGCGCCTGGCTGCGATTTCTCACCGGCGTGCGCACCGGTCCCGAGCGCGCGCAGGCCGACCTCGACGAAGCCTGGGAAATCGCCGAGCGCGGACCCATGCGGCTGTTCCTGGCGGACATTCACCTCCACCGGGCACGGTTGTTTGGGAGGAGTGGCGGAGTGATCAGTAATCAGTCATCAGTGATCAGTGGGGAGAAGTATCCGTGGGAATCTCCGAAGGCCGATCTTGCCGCCGCGCGCCGGCTCATTGAGTCCTGCGGCTACGGGCGGCGCCAAGAGGAACTTGAAGACGCGGAGAATGGAATCCTCGGCCCGTAGCACTTACTGCTCAGGCCGCAGGATAGAAGACACCTTTCCCTTTCCGGAATTGCCGCAAGAAAGCGCAAAAAGCGCAAGAGTCGGGGCTTTTGCGTCTTCTTGTGCCTTTTTGTGGCTATGCATTCCGTAGTCCATCCTGCGGCCTGCTCAGTAAAGCGATAAACTCCTGCCAATGCTTTAGTTTGAGCCCTTTGCGATTCAATCCGCCATGGCCAACTCGAGCGTCTCCTGGCGGGCCTGGACTTTATCTTCCTCCTCTTCGATGGTCGGAACAGGAGGGAGCGGCACCAGCGGCGCGATCGGATGGTCCGTGGCCACTTCTTCCACCTTGTGGAACTTGACGCTGACGATCTTGCTGATGCCTTGCTCTTCCATGGTCACGCCATAGAGAACGTCCGCCATGCCGATGGTCCGCTTGTTGTGCGTGATGATGATGAACTGCGAATGGACCAGGAACCGCTGCAGAATGCGAATGAACCGGCTGATGTTCGACTCGTCCAGCGGCGCGTCCAACTCGTCCAGCACGCAGAACGGACTCGGTTTCACCTGGTAAATCGAAAAGAGCAACGCCACCGCCGTCATGGTTTGCTCGCCGCCGGAAAGCAGGGAAATGCTCTGCAACTGCTTGCCGGGCGGGCGCGCCACAATATCGATGCCGCTTTCCAGCACGTCACCCTCGTCCACCAAGAGAAGGTCCGCTTTGCCGCCGCCGAAAATCTCCGCGAACAGACTGCGGAAATTCTCCCGGATTTTAGCGAAGGTCTCGCTGAACATTTCCTTCGTTTGCAGGTTGATCCGGTTGATGACGTCGAGCAATTGCTGTTTGGCTTTGACCAGGTCATCGTGCTGCGCGGTCAAAAACTCATAGCGCTGCTCGGTCTCTTCATACTCTTCAATCGCCACCAGGTTGACCGGTCCAATTTCCTCGATGCGCTTCTGCAAGGCCGCCACCTGATCGGCGACCGCGTTCCAGTCGGTGGCCAATCCGCGCGCGGCCATTTCGTCCGGCGTCAACGTCTCGACTTTGGCCGGGCCTTCGCTGGCAATGGTAATGGTGATGCACTCGCTGCGCACGTCGTCCAGGTGCAACTGGTATTTTTCCTGAACGCGCTGCCGCAGATTCTGGACCGACATGTTCTTCTGCGCCAATTCCACCTCCAAGGCGCCCCGCTGCTCCTGCAACTCCGCCAGGCGCCGCCGCCGCGCGCGCAAGTCCTCTTCGCGCGCCGCAATCTCTGTTTCCTGGTTTTCCTTCTCGACCATGAACCCGCTCAAGCGCGCGTTGACCTGCTCGCGCTGCTGCTGCAGCGACTCGATGGCGCGGCGTGATTCCGCGATTTCCACTTCGTACTGCCCGCGGCGTTGGACGAAGGAGGCCTTTTCCGCGCGCCGCTGCGCTACGAGTTGCGCCAATTCCTGCACCCGATGCTCCAGGGCCTGTTGCTGCTGCCGAAACGAAGCACAAAGCTGCTCCTCGCCCGCCAGCGACACTTTGGTCTCGGTCAATGCGGTGTTCGCCTGGTCGCGTTGCTGGCGCGAGTTTTCCAGGCCGGAATTCAGCGCCTTCACCCGGCTTTGCACGTCCGCTTCGCGGCTCTCCAATGCCCCGGCCTGAACCGCCAGCGAAGACCGCTTTTGCATCCCTTCCTGTTCCTGAGCGGCCAGGCTTTGGATTTCGTAAACGACGGTATCGATCTTCTGGTGCAGCGTGCGCAGCGAATTTTGCAGCGCATTGAACTCACCCTGGCGCGTGGCAATCGCCACTTCCTGCGTCCGCAGGTCCGTCTGCGCCTGCTGCAAACCGGCTTGCAGAGCGGTCTGCTCGCTCTGCATCGTCCCCTTGCGGCGGCTGGCTTCGCCGATCTGCTCCTGCAACCGCACGAGCGCGGTTTGCAGATCGGCAATCTGGTTCTTGCGCCCCAGAATCGACGAGGGCGCTTTGCCGGAGCCATTGCTCGATCCGCCCGTATAAACCCCGTGCCGGCTCAGCAGTTCGCCGTTGAAAGTGACAAAATCGAAGGCGCCATTCTGCTCGCGCCACGCCGCCGTGCCGGCAGCCAGATCGGGCACAATCACCGTCTGCCCCAGCAACCGCCGCAACAACGGCTGAATCGAGTCCTCGGCTTCCACAATGCTGAGCGCCAAGATTCTCGCAGGCTGTCCATTGCCGCCGTTTGCCTCCGGCCCATGGCCTGCCGCCCCTGCCGGTTCGCCGGACGGCACCGAGCTGACTTCAGACCCGTTGCTCTGCAACAGCGCCAGTGGCGCAATGCTGGCCCGGCCTTTTTTGTGCGCGCTCAGGTCGGCCAGGATTTGCTGCGCCGCTTCCGGTTGCTCGGTAAGGACAAGCTGCAAATGATGGCCCAGGGCCATTTCAATGGCCGTGATGTAGCGGTCGGGCACGCGGATTTTATCGGCCAGCGATCCGAGAACGTGCTGCGCGTTTTTCAAGGCGGCCAGCGTGCCGGCGCTGAAGCCTTCGTGCTCGGCCTGCAATTGGTCGAGCACATGCAGGCGGGACCGTTTCTCCGCTTGCTGGCACAGCACCTCATCCAGGGTCTGCGTCACCTGATTCAATTCCTCCTGAATCTCCCGCAGCCGCTGCTGCCGTTCTTCGACGGTGCCGCGGCTGGTTTGAACGCTCAGCTTCTCGGCTTCAACATGGGCGGCGAATTCCTGCAACCGCGTTTCCAGGCGGGATCGTTCTTCTTCCAATTGAATTTTTTCCGCCGAAAGCTTTTCGAGGCGGACCACATTGCCTTGCTTTTGCAGATCGAGGGCAGTGATTTCATTGCGCACGCGCGTCAACTGCTGCGCGACGGAGAACGCCTCCGCTTGCGCCAGACGAAGCGATTCCTGTTGCGCGGCCAGGTCGGATTCCACTTGTCGAACGGCCGCCATTTTTTCCTGAAGGGAACGCCGGTGCGATTCCAAGGCGCTGGCCGAGGCGGCCAGCCGCTCGTTCACGGTGGCCAGTTCCTGGTCGGCTGCCAGGCGCCGCTCCTCGGCTTGCGTGATATCGCTGAGCGCCCTGGCATTCTGGGCGTCGAGCTCGCGCAAGCGTTCTTCGTTAAAATGAATGCGGCTCTCGTGGCGCTCCGCCTGGCTTTTCAATTCCAATCCGTGCTGCTGCGTCTGGTGGATTTCCTGTTCCACTTCCGAGAGCTGTTGCCGGAGCTGGCCGATTTCATTTTCAATCCGCAAAACGCTTTCCGAGCATGCTTCGGCTTCGGCCCGGAGCTTTTCGACTTCGGCTTGGCGCTCGCCAATCTCGACCTGGAGCACGTCGAAATGATGCCGAGACAGTTGGGTGTCCAGATGCTGGATCTCGAGCATCAATTGCTTGTAACGGCGCGCCTTGCCCGCCTGCCGCTGCAACGAGCCGATCTGCCGTTTGACTTCGCGAATCAGGTCGGCGATGCGCAAGAGGTTTTGCTCGGTGTATTCCAGCCGGCGCAGGGCCTCCTTCTTTTGCGCTTTGAATCGGGTTATTCCGGCCGCTTCCTCAAAAACCATCCGGCGATCATCCGGTTTGCTGGAAATGATCTGGGTGATGTTTCCCTGCGCCATGATGCTGTAACTCGAGCGCCCGATACCCGTGCCCATGAACAACTGTTGGATGTCCTTCAGCCGGCAAGGCGTCCTGTTGATGAAATACTCGCTGCCGCCATCGCGAAAAACCCGGCGCGTCAAGGTCACCTCGTTGAAAGCCAGCTCCACCCCGGCTGCTTTCAAATGTTCGGAATCCACGTTGCCAACCGTCAGCGAGACCTCCGCCATGCCCAACGGCTTGCGCGTGTCAGTGCCATTGAAAATGACATCGGCCATCTCACCGCCACGAAGAGCCTTGGCCGATTGCTCTCCCAACACCCAGCGAACAGCGTCGGATATATTCGACTTGCCGCAACCATTTGGGCCGACGATAGCTGAGACGCCGGGCAGAAAATTCAGCGTCGTCTTGTCCGCAAACGACTTAAAGCCGAGTGCCGTTAAACTCTTTAAATACATGACTTGCGTAAGAAAACGCCAAAAACTAACCCGTGTAAAGTCAAAAAACCACCATATAGTGGGGTCAAAGCTCAGGAGGGCACAACTAATCGAAGGCTCCGCTCGCTGGGTTGCGTTCGCGCGTTTTCTTCGGCTGCGAACTTCTTCCGGCCTGGGCTTCAAGTCAAAGGATTTTTCCGAGCTCGGGGTGGTTTGCCGCCAGCCACGATAAAGCGCGCACAGGAGCGCAACTTGAAGGTTAGAAAGCGAGCAGCGGCAACTGGTCTTCCGGGAAATTCTCGTCCAGCAGGTTCAAGCGACAACCAGTTCCGAACCCGTCCGCACCGGTTGGTGAGGCCGTTCGAGCCAGGCTTCTCGCGCGAGCCGAACCGCCTCTGCCACTGCGGCCAGTGGAATGCGCCCACCCCACCGTTTATTGCAGATGAAATCCCACGAGCGGCCCTCGGCCACGTCATCTAATACCTGCCAGACCATGATGCGCGTGCCTTTGAAGGTGGGCTTGCCGTGGCAAATCTCCGGGTCAGCCACGATGTATCGGCCCAACTCGATGCGTTTCCTGCCATTCTTCATGGTGGCAATCTATTGGCGGCCGGAAAAATCTTCAAGCCAGATCTCGGCGAGGCGCGCCTGCGAGGCAGTGACCGTGATAGCTGGCGTTCTTGTCAAACACGAAACCGGTCATTCAGCGATGGCCGGTGGCGGGGTGAGGCCGTTCCGCCAGCCTGAAGGTGGCGTTCCTTCAACGACTTACGACTGCACGTTTACCAAGTTGGCGGGGGACTTTCCCTTGGCGATCAAAAGGCTACAAGGCTTTGCGGCCGGGTGGCGCGGTGCCTCCGGCCCGCTGAGGGGGACTTTATCTTGGCGATCAAGTGGCTCTACGGTAAAGTCACGAATGTCGTATGCCAGATATCGTTCTAGCGACGTTGAATGCCAAGTACATCCACGCAGCTTTCGGCTTGCGCTATCTCCGGGCCAATCTGGGCTCGCTCCGCTCGCGCGCCTGCCTCCTGGAATTCGACATCAACCAGCGGCCCATCGACATTGCGGAAGTTCTCCTGGCGCAACAGCCCAAAATCATCGGCCTCGGCATCTATATATGGAATGTCGCTGCGAGCACCGAATTGGTGACGATCCTGAAGCGTGTGCGGCCGGAGATCACGGTCATTCTCGGCGGCCCGGAAGTCAGCTACGAGGTCGAACCGCAAGCTATTGTGCAAGCCGCGGATTACGTGATAACCGGCGAAGCTGATTTCAAGTTTGCGGAAGTCTGCCAGCAATTGCTGCAAGGGAATTGTCCTCCGGCCAAGGTTATTCCCGCAGATCTGCCGGACTTGAGCCAATTGGTTTTGCCCTACGACTTGTATGAAGACCGCGATGTGGCGCACCGGATCATTTATGTGGAAGCTTCGCGCGGTTGCCCGTTCACGTGCGAGTTTTGTCTCTCTTCACTCGATATTCCGGTCCGGCAGATTCCCCTGCCCTCTCTGCTGTCCCGTTTGCAGACTCTGCTCGATCGCGGAGTGAATCATTTCAAGTTTGTGGATCGGACCTTCAATCTCAACCTTCACACCAGTCAAACGATTCTGGAGTTTTTTTTGACGCGGTATCGTCCTGGCTTGTTTCTGCATTTCGAAATGATTCCTGACCGGCTGCCCGAAGCGTTGCGGGAGCCGATCGCCAAATTTCCGCCGGGCGCGTTGCAGTTCGAGGTGGGCATTCAAACCTTTAACGAAGAGGTGTCGCACCGGATCAAACGGCGTCAGGATTATCAGAAGCTGGCGGACAATTTTCACTTCTTACGCGAGCAAACCGGCGTGCATATCCATGCCGATCTGATCTTTGGCCTGCCGGGTGAATCACTTGAAAGTTTCGGGGCGGGTTTTGACAAACTGGTCGCGTTGCGGCCGCAGGAAATCCAGGTGGGCATTCTGAAACGTCTGCGCGGCACCCCCATTGGCCGGCATGATCAAGAGTGGGAGATGATTTACAGCCCGCATCCGCCTTACGAGATTCTGCAGAACAAGCTGATTGATTTTGCCGCCCTGCAAACGATGCGCCGCTTTGCAAGGTCGTGGGACCTGGTGGCCAATAGCGGGAATTTTCAAGAGACGACTCCGTTGCTCTGGAGCGCCCCTGACTCGTGCCCCTTTGCCGGCTTTATGAAGTGGAGCGAATGGGCCTACGCTCAACAAGGAAGCAATTATGGCATTGCTTTGCTGCGCCTGGCGGAACTGTTGTTTCGATACCTGACCGGCGAACTTGGTTTGGCTGCCCACCAGGTAGCGAACACGCTCGGGAGCGATTACCAACGAGGCGGGCGGTCGGATACGCCTGTTTTTTTGCGAAAATACCTGCCCGGGAAAGCTTCGCGGGCCAGACAACCGGCCCGCAAAACCGTTCCCAAACGCCAGGCGCGCCGGATGACTGAGGTTTGAGGCCGGCTCTTCCCCGTGTAGTGCTGAGCGAGATGCTGAAGTGTTGGGGAAAGGAGGTTGAAGAGGAGCTGAAGAGGAGCAATCAATTGTAATCGCTGGCCCAATTCCTGGCCGGAAAACGGTCCGCCAGGCACCCATGGCTTGGTGCTCGGCTCGTGTGTCGGGCATCCTGCGCCGGACAATCTTATTGTAGGCAAACCGGGTTTCTGTAAAGTTAAAGTACGCGCTGGCAGCATTTCTGGTTCATTGGGGCATCTCCGGAAACTGGGTAGAGAGCTCGGGGCAGATGAGAAAGCAATGGAAGAGGAAGCGAATGATGTTTACACTGCGAGCAATGAAAGCTTACCCGTCGGCACAGGCTCTGGCATTCTTTGATGTGGAACTGCGTGGGCCCTGGCTGGAGGTGAAGGGCAATCCCTGTCTGCCGACAGGCAGGCCGTTGAGCCGTCTCGATGCGGCGCTCGAGTGGGAGAGTTTCCGCCCGCTGTTGGCGCAGGCGCTGGCCGAACAGCCGGCGAAGCAACGGCAAAAGGATGTGGACGCGCGCTGGACCAAGAAGAATGCGGAGGTGCATTACGGCTACAAGAACCCTGTGAAGGCGGACGCGCAAAGCAAGATGATCGAACGCTGCGCGGTCACCGACGCCAGCGTACACGACTCGCCGGTGCTGTCGCCGTCATAAAGCGTTACGTCTTATGGCACTTTCCACGTTCTATCGCGAAGCCGTTCCGGGTCGTGCCGCGACGTTCGATACGACCCACTGGAGTGTTGTGCGGGCAGCCGGCCAAAACGACCGAGAGAAAGCCCGCGTAGCCCTGGAACAACTCTGCGCGGCTTATTGGTATCCCTTGTACGTTTTCGCACGGCGGCAGGGCCACGATGCTGCTGAAAGCGAGGATCTCACCCAGGAATTCTTCGCCCGCTTGTTGCAGCGAAACGACCTGGCCGAAGTGAGCCCCGAGCGCGGCCGTTTCCGGTCCTTTCTTTTGGCTTCGTTCAAGCACCTTTTGGCCAACGAATATCATCGCCAGCAAACGGAAAAGCGCGGGGGTCTGGCCACCCTGATCTCGCTGGAGCGCGAAGAACCTGAGACGCGTTACCGGCTCGAGCCCGCCGATCCAGTGACGCCCGAAACACTTTTCGAGCGGCGCTGGGCGCTGACGGTGTTGGAACGCGCGGTGGAACGAGTCCGGGAAGAATATGCTGCGTCCGAGAAGGCTGACCTGTTCGAAGAGTTGAAGGAGTTCTTGTCCAACCAGAAATC
>CAYIIH010000094.1:0-23760 GCA_964363225.1 uncultured Verrucomicrobiota bacterium
ATGCCCACAACCCTGAGCCACGCCGCCTGGGCAATTAAAATGAGAACTGCTGACCCGTGCCAGGAACCCGTTGACGCCTATCGCCTTTGCTGCGAAGTTAGCGCCATGCCTGTCGAATTGATTTATCCACACATCGTGAAGCCGCCGGGCGAGCCGGCGCGGCTGGAGCAGCACCAGCGTACGCGTGTGGCCATGATTGTGGCGGACTACTTGTGGCGTGGATGGTCGGCAGAGGAAATCGTCCGGCAGTACCCCTATCTGACGCTCGCAGAGGCTCACGCCGCGTTGACCTACTACTTTGATCATCGGGAAGAGATTGAGAATGAGTTAATCGCAGAATATCGTGAGGCCGAGGAATGGAAGAAGAAACACCCGACGCCACCGTTCCTCGTCCGCCTCAAGGAACAAGCCGGTCTCTAATGTCCGTCGGCCTCTATGCGGATATGCATTGATGAATGCCATTCCTTAACCTCTGCCTGACACATGAACACCAAAGACCTCCTCCGCCTCGGCGTGCCGCTCGGGGAAGCGACGCGGCGCGCGACCGATTTCATCAGCAAATTCTGCCTCAGCGGCGGCGACCGGACACGGCTGCATGAAGAAGTCGAAGCCATCGTGCGCAACCCCGCCACGTTTGCCGATGACCCGTTGCGCGGCGAGTTCGCCAAAGCGTTGTTGGCTGCGCCGCCCCCGCCGCGGGCCGAACCGGCGACGTATCACCAGTGGGGCGAAGGCCTCGAGCACGAGGCCGTCATGCAGATGGAGAAGGCGTGCCTGTTGCCTGTGACGGTGGCGGGCGCGCTCATGCCCGACGCGCACGTCGGCTACGGCCTGCCCATCGGCGGCGTGCTGGGCACGGATAACGCGGTCATTCCTTACGCCGTCGGCGTCGATATCGCCTGCCGCATGAAGATGACGGTGCTCGACCTCCGGTTGAACGATCTGGAGAAGCGGCCGGACCGGTTCGTGCGCGCCATCGCGGCCGAAACGCGCTTCGGCGTGGGCTCGACCTTCCAGCAGCGCCGCCAGCACGAGGTGTTGGACGCCGATTGGTCGGTCAGCCCCGTCACGCGCCAGAATCAGGACCGCGCCTGGGCGCAACTCGGCACCAGCGGCAGCGGCAACCACTTTGTGGAGTTTGGCACGTTTACCGTGCTCGACCGCGCCGTGGGACTCGAACCCGGCGAATACGTGGCGTTGCTCAGCCACAGCGGCAGTCGCGGCACGGGCGCGGCGGTGTGCGATTACTACAGCAAACTCGCGGTCAGCAAACACCCCGAGCTCCCGAGCGAATTGAAACGCCTGGCCTGGCTTTCGCTCGACACGGCGGAAGGCCAGGAATACTGGGCGGCCATGGAACTGATGGGCCGCTACGCCGCCGCGAACCATGCGCTCATCCACCGGCACATTGCGGCGCATCTCAGCGCGCAGGTGCTCCTCGACCTCGAGAACCACCACAACTTCGCCTGGAAAGAGCGCCACCTGATCAACGGCCTCGAGCGCGAGTTGATCGTGCATCGCAAAGGCGCGACGCCGGCGGGTGAAGGCGTGCTCGGCATCATCCCCGGCTCCATGGCCTCGCCGGGCTTTGTGGTGCGCGGACGAGGCAACGCGGAGTCACTGAAGTCAGCGGCCCACGGCGCGGGCCGCTGCATGAGCCGCACCCAGGCGGAGAAGACGCTCTCGTGGAAGGAAGCCAACGCCGTCCTCCGCCAGCGCGGCGTGACGCTCATCTCGGCGGGCCTCGACGAAGTGCCGATGGTGTACAAGGACATCCACCAGGTCATGGCCGCGCAGGCCGACCTGGTCGAGGTGTTGGGGCGGTTTGATCCGAAGCTGGTTAAGATGGCGCCGCACGGCGAAAGGCCTGAAGACTGATTTCGTCAAGTTGCGGCTTTGCCTTCTCCCATCGTGCCGCGCCTAATCTGGATACTTCCCAGGCCGAGACTCCCTTTCATTAACACTGTGGCTTTAGCCCGGTGGAATCGAGGCTCACGAACCGTCCAGCCGTTTCAACGGCTTGTGCGGCGGCTGGCAAACCGTTGAAACGGTTTAGATTGTCGGGGGCGAGAATTCCACCGGGCTAAAGCCACGGTGCCAATAAGAAGACTCCAGACGCATGAAATACCCAGGCCAAAGCGGCCTATGCCGCCGGCACCGCCGCCACACAACGGCCGCAAATAGTCGGATGATCCGGGTGCGAGCCAACGTCGGTTTCCCAATGCCAGCAGCGCTCGCACTTTTGACCGTCGGCTTTGGCGAGCGTCATGCGGACAGCTTGAGGCGCATTCTCGTCTGCGGCCGGCGCAACGTGCTGTAAAACCGTGAGCTGCGACACGTTCAGCAACTCGCGCAAATCCTCCCTGTTCTCTTGAGCAACGCGCAACGAGTCCGCCGTTCCTTCCAGGGCGAGCCTGGCTTCGAGGGCTTTGCCGATGAGCTTGCCCTGGCGGGCTTTCTCGAGCTCGGGCAGCGCCTGTTCCCGCAACTGAAACAGCGTCTTCCAAACGGTCTCTTCGGCATCAGAGCGCACGAACTCGGTTCTCTGCCAATCGACAGCATGGACGGAGGTATCATCCTTAGGCCCGGGAATGAATTCCCAGGCTTCATCGGCGGTGAAGGCCAGAATTGGTGCCAGCATCCGGCAGAGTCCGGTCACTAAACGATAAAGCGCGGTCTGCGTCGAACGCCGGCGCGGCGAATTGGCGGCGTCGGTGTAGAGACGGTCTTTCACGACATCGTGGTAAATCGATGACAACTCGACGGCGGCGAATTGGCCGGCCTTTTGATAGACCACATGGAATTCGTACCGGTCGTAGGCGGCGATGACGTCCGCCTCGAGCCGGGCAAATTCGCCGAGAATCCAGCGGTCCAAGCCTGTGAGTTGGGCGTCCGGCACGCTGTGCCGGGCCGGATCAAAATCGTAGAGATTGGAGAGTTGGTAGCGCAGCGCATTGCGGATGACGCGGTAGGTTTCGCCGACCTTATTGATCCGCTCTTCGCTGACGATGGTGTCATTTCGAAAATCTTGGGAGGCCACCCAGAGGCGCAAGACGTCCGCGCCATATTTCTGGACATAAACTTCAGACGCTTGCGGTTTCTCGTAGACCCCCTGGCCCTGCTTGCTCTTGGAGATTTTCTCCCGGTCGGCATCGACCATGAAACCGTGGGTCAAGACTGTCTTGTATGGCGCGGCGCCGTTGCCCGCCAGGGAAAGGAGCAAAGACGATTGAAACCAGCCGCGATGCTGGTCGCTGCCCTCCAGATACATATCAGCTTGCCAAGCCAGAGCGGAGGGTGCAGTGCGCCGGTCTGCCGGCCCGACCGGGAGGGTGGAGTGCGCGAGTTCAGGCCGCCGCATCAAGACGGAGCGCGACGAGGAGCCGGAATCGATCCAGACATCGAGCGTGTCATTCGACTTGGCGGCCGGCGCCGGGCCTGACCAATCGGCGGGCTTGAGCAAGGCCCAGAGTTCCTGGCAGGATTTCTCAAACCAAACACTGGACCCCTGTTGCTCGATGAGATCGGCCGCGGCGCGCACGATGCGCGCGTCCAGCATGGCGCTGCCTTGCGCATCGTAAAAGGCCGGGATCGGCACCCCCCACGTGCGCTGGCGCGAGATGCACCAGTCCGGCCGCCCTTTCACCGCCGATTCGATCCGATTCTTGCCCCAATCGGGGACCCACTGGACACCATTGATTGCCTCCAAGGCGGCTTCGCGAAACTGGTGGTGGTCAATCTCGATGAACCATTGGTCCATGGCCCGGAAGATGACGGGGGTTTTGCTGCGCCAGCAGTGCGGATAACTATGATGGAAGTTTTCCTGGTGCACCAACGCGCCGCGCAGCCGCAGTGCGTGCAGCACCGCCACATTGGCGTCGCTCTGGCCGTGCTTTTCCAGGATCGCTTTGCCGATCATCTCGGCGGGCATTTGCTGTTCGGCCGGCAAGTCTGCCGTGTAGGCAAAACAGCCATGGTCATCCACGGGCGAGTAAATCGGCAACCCATGCTCCAGACCGAGGCCATAATCTTCGAGACCGTGGCCTGGGGCAACATGGACGAAGCCGGTGCCGGTGGTGTTATCGACGAAGTTGTCACCGGCGTAGAGCTGGCCGGTGCGCGCGCAGAACGGATGCTGGTACTCCACCTGGCTCAAGTGATTGCCAGCGAGGCTGCGAACAATTTCATATCCAACCCAGCCGCATTTCTCGGCCACTTGCGGAAGCAATCCGCCGGAAACGATGTAGTCCTCGCTTCCGACCCGAATAAGCGAGTAGTAGAAATTGGAATTGTAAGCCACCGCCAGATTGGCCGGCAACGTCCACGGCGTCGTGGTCCAGATCAAGATGAAGGTGTTGGGCCGTCCAACGACGGGGAATTTGACATAGATGCTTTGGCTGGCGTGGTCCTGGTATTCCACTTCCGCTTCAGCCAGCGCCGTCCGGCAAGGGATGCTCCAATAGACAGGTTTTTTCCCGCGATAAACAAACCCCTGCTCGACGATGCCTGCGAAGAGGCGCAATTCGTCGGCTTCATATTGTTTGTCCAGCGTGAGGTAAGGATGGTCCCAATCGCCCAGGACGCCCAGGCGTTTGAATTGGCTCCGCTGGACATCAATGTACTTGCGGGCGTAAGCGTCGCAGGCCCGGCGAATCGTCACCGGATCGTTCTGGGTGTCGCCGGCCTTGCGCATGGCCTGGGAGACCTTGAATTCGATGGGCAGCCCGTGGCAATCCCAGCCCGGCACGTAGGGAGCGCTTTTGCCGCGCAAGGTCTGGTACTTGACGATGATGTCTTTGAGGATTTTGTTGAGCGCGTTGCCGATGTGGACATCGCCATTGGCGAAGGGCGGGCCATCATGCAAAACAAATTTCTCGGCCTGAGCGCGCCGCTCTTGAATGCGCTCGTACAGCCGGCTGGAATGCCAGCGTTGCAGACGCTCCGGTTCGCGTGTCACCAGGTCCGCTCTCATGGGAAAGTCGGTCCTGGGCAAATTCAATGTATTCCTGTAATCCATTTCCGATTTGACTAGGACGCGCAAGCTAGCAGCGGGTTGCGCCAGTGTCAACGTGGTGCGCAGGCAGTTTCAGGTTGGTATGCTGCTCGGCCGCTTCGTCTTTCTTGAGCACGGTTGTGTGAGTCGTGCGCACCGCAAACAGCAGAGGGAAGAGTGATGAAAACCGGAAAAGCATGCGCCCTGGCAGCCTGGCAGACTCAGGTTGCGCTCACAGGGCTTGCGTTCCCTGTTGGTGCCTGGCCTCCGCCGCGAACGAAAAGGGCCGGAGCCTAGCCGGCTCCGGCCCGTGAATCGATCCGGCCAGGGACTTAGTTGCCCCGTATCCGGAAGAAACCGCTGCCGCCGGCGGTGATGTTGGCGATGCGGTGGGAGCTCGCGCCGGCGCCCGGGACGTCTGCATACGGACCGGCGACGGTCGTCGCGGATTGCAGGGTGCCGCCTTCGTATTCGAGAACGAGGTCGAGGCCTTCAAGAGCGACGCGCGTGAATTTCGGCTCCGCGGTCACTTTCGTCTGCTGCACGAGAACGATGGCGACGAATTCCGCGCCGAAGACCATGTCGGAGCTGCTCCCGCCGGATTGATGGACCTCGGCGGCGAGCAGGTTTTCGCCGGGAACCAGGTCCGTGATCGGAATGTCATATGGACCTTCCCACGCGTTCTCGTGGCCGCCAGCGTTGGACTGGAAGTTGACCGGGTCGTCGGTGACACCGAAGCGGTGAATCTCCTTTCCGTTCAGGTAGAAGATCACGCCGTCATCCACGACGTGCCGCAGCTTCAGTTTCGCCCCGGTCGTGCTGGCAATTGGCAGATTGAACTTGGTGCGATAATAGAAGGTCCGCACGTATTCGCCCGCGTCGTTGAACCGGCTGATGGCGGTCCGAATCGGTTCGACGGTCGTTGTGGCCTCGTCTGCGATCAGCGCCTTCCCTGCAGGCCACTGGCTGTCGTCGAAGTTCTTTTCCCGCCAGGCTGTGTCCAGGTCGAGACCGCTCCGATCGTAGCGCCAGGTGGTCTTGTCATCGAGTTTGACGACATCGAGCTGCTCTGGAACGAGCGGGATGATCGCCTTGAGTTCCGCGCCGAAGACCATGTCGGAACTGCTGCCGCCCGACTGGTGCACTTCCGCCGTGAAGATGTTCTCGCCCTCAACCAGGAAGGAGCTCGCGATGTCGTAAGGCCCTTCATAGGCGTTCTCGTGACCGCCCGCGTTGGACTGGAAGTTGACCGGGTCGTCGGTGACACCAAAGCGGTGAATCTCCTTTCCGTTCAGGTAGAAGATCACGCCGTCGTCCACGACGTGCCGCAACTGGACCTTGACGAGCGGGTTGACCAGGAAGTCAAAGTTGAACTTCTTCCGGAAGTAGAAGGTGCGGACATATTCGCCGGCATCGTTGAAGCGGTTGATCGCGGTCCGGATCGGCTCGACCGTGGTGGTGGTTTCGTCGGCGATCAGCATCTTGCCCTCCGGCCACTGACTGTCGTCGAAGTTCTTTTCCCGCCAGGCCGTGTCCAGGTCGCGACCGGTCCGGTCGTAGCGCCAGGTGGTCTTGTCATCGATCTGACTGAAGATCAGCTCCAGGAACTGCTTGCCGATGTTGATGACGAGTTCCGCCGTGTCAGTGGAAATCCCCGCGTCGTCGGTGGCCCGAGCCACGATCTTGTGCGGACCTTCGCCCAGGTTCACGAGATCGATCGAGTAGGGACTGGCCGTGGCAACACCGAGGCTCCTTCCGAGTTCGAGGAACTCCACCTGGGTGATCTTCTTGCCGGCCGCGGCGGAAGCCGTGGCCGTCATCGTGACCACGGCGTTGGTCTCGAACGTGGCGCCGTCCGCGGGGCTGGTGATCGCCACTTGGGGCGGGATGAAGGTCGTCGGCTGCGCGTACGTTTCGAGGACGTTCCCCTGGATGTAGGGGAGCGCACGCGGCACGGCCGGGTCGCCGACCTTGCGCCACGCCACGTCGCAGTAGTCACCGCCGCCACCTTCCTTCCAGATGGCGTAGATGTAGTAACGCTGGCCGGCGGTCAGCGAGACGGGGGCCGAGGTTTCCGGCGCACCGGGTTCCTCGAAGGGGCCGCAACAGCCCGTCTCTTCGGCGATCGGGGTGGTCGCGTTGGCCGGATCCTCATTCGTGCTCAGGTAAAGCTGCGAGGCATCATCGCTCCTGATGAAGAACTCATACTGCGCCGTTTCCGGCGGAACGATCCAGCCGGACATACGACCGCCGTAGTTCTCGCGCGTTGGCAGCCCATCTTGATTGTTGGGCATGAGCTTCCGGCTGGAGAACTCCGTGACGTAGGCCGCGAAATCCGGCGTGTTGTTGATGTATTTGTCGCTGGTCAATAGGCCGTCGATCGCGGTCCCAGTGATGTCCTGGAAGGTCTCCAACCGCAGCCCGCCGCGCACGAGGGCGTAGGCCGTGAACTTGGCGGAGGCACCCGCGGCGATGGGATTGCCGGTGGTGGCGGTGTCGGTGACGTCCCTGAGCGTGAGGGTGTATTCCATCCCCGCCGTTTGCTTGGTCGTGGTCAGCAGCACTTTGTTGTCATTCGGCAAGGGCGACAGCACCGCGGCACTGACGGTCAGCCCGGGGATGTCGTAGTTGCTCGTCTTCTCGGCCGAGGTCTGGGTCACCGGCTCGGAGAAGACCACGGTGACGTGAGTGAAGTCCTGCGACCCATCGACGGACACGATAGTCGGAGCCACGGTGTCGGCGTTCACGGTCAGCGTAGCCTCTTGAGAAAGCGCCGTCCCGGCCGTGTTGCTGACTTCGCATTTGAACTTGGCGCCGTTGTCCGCGAACGGCACGCGAGTGAGGGTCAGGGCCGGGCCGCTGGCGCCGGGGATCTCGACACCCTGCTTGAACCACTTGAAGGTGAGCGGCGCCGAGCCATCAAACCCGACGCTAAAGGTCGCCATGCCGCGCTCGGCCACGGTCACGGTTTGGGGCTGGGCGGTGATGGAGGGCTGGACGGTGGGGCCCACCTGGGTGGTCGTGATGTTGAGATCATCAATCCGCTGATGCGCGTTCTCGCCGCCGGTCCGCCCGCCGATGGCAAACTGTCCCGCCGAAGGAGCGTAGTCCGGGAGGATGAGGTTCTGGTAAACTTGGATGCCCTTCCACGTCAGGTTGAGCGCGCCACTGCGCGTGACCTGGAGGGAGACGTCCTCGAACTGGCCCGTGACCATTTCGGCCTTGGTGAACAACGTGCTGGCGATCACGTTGCCTCCATACTTCACATCGATGGCCGGGGCTTCGTTGCCACCGTTGTTATAGGTGTCGAAGCAGATGATGACGCCATTGCCCGTGCCCTCTTCGCCGAAGTTCGAGGCGGATGTGACGTCGGGACCGAACGAGAAGGCCACACCGTCGGCCGCGTTGCCGGAGCCCGGACCGATCTGCAGTTTGAAGGTCGCGGTGAAGCTCTCAATCGCGGCGCCGCCGTCGAGATCGTCGAATGCGATCGTGCCTTGTTGGCTGTTCTCGTTGTAGGTGAGCGCCAGATAGCCGTTCTCGATGGCGGGATAGGGGGTCACGCCGTCCGGGCGGAAGCCGCCGTTCAACGTGAAGCCGGTTTGGTTCGGATTGCTGAAATCCGAAGTGAAGGTGCCCGCGGTTGCGGTCAGAGTGCAAACCGCCGCCGCCAGGATGGTTGAGATGAGGATGCTGCGCATAAGTTTGATCGTGTTGGAGTCTTGCGGCCTAAGTGATGAAGCTCAAGCTCTCGCCGGTGGCAACAACGCGCCCTAGTGGAGCCGGGTCTAATCAGATAGACATGATAACTCTAGGCAGTCCCTCCCAGATTTCAAGGTAAATCTCCCGGAATTTACGAAGATATTATGCGAATGCGGACATGGTGATTGACAAGGCATGCTGATATGTGAGCAGACAAGGCCGGGTGGAGGGTATCGCGAGGTGAAGTGAAACAGCGAACGGGAGTGCAACTTTTGACAGTCTTTACGTTATGAAAACGAATCTTCGCAAGACGTTTTCTTGCTCAAAGTCTTTTCGGAAGGCCCCGATCGCCTGCGGTCCCACATCATTGACGAGGAGCAATTCGCACGGTCCGGCGAAGAGGATTGGACCCGGGTCGGTTATGGTATCGGCGCCGGCAACCACACCTTGCGCTAGACTTACAGCAAGGATGGCTCGGTCGGTCCCGGATTCGATGGTGCTTTCCTCGACAACATGTCCTGGTTCCCGGCCGAACTCTCCTTCGCCGACTGGCGCTCGCAGCACTTTTCCACGGCGCGGCTTGTTAGCAGGGGTCAGTCCTCACTTTTTACACTAATCGCTTTACTGTCCATCTTTCTGTTTCTGACGGACAAACAACGGCGTTCTTGTCCAACAAGGCCACGCCACCGTATATCTGTTGCTTCACGTTTGTTTATGCAGTTACGGACGCGGTTCTTGTGCATTTCGTCGAGGTGGTTTGACTGGGGTCGAATTGCCAATGAAAGCGTAAGTGGCTGAGCAGAAAGTTCTTTTGTTTCACAGTGTCATTAGTGAGGACTGACCCCTCAGCTTTCGATGACGTTGATTTCCACCGGTTCGACGCTGATGTCGAGGCGCTCCAGCCACTTGATGGCCGCCTTGATGACGTCGCGCTTGCCCTCCAACTCCAGGCAGACAATCCCGATTTCATCGGTCACGCTGGCTTGGCGCACGTTGGTCACGACCTCGAATTTCTTGCTCAACTGCCAGATGACCGGAGTCGTGATAAGCCGGGGCGGGTACATCAGCCATAACCGGGTTTTCTGATTATCGCCCGGGCGGGCGGCTTTGCTGGGCCGGGTAGTTCTTGCTTTTTGAGCCATGACGTGAAGGATTTGAAATCTCCAATCTGAAATTTGGAATACTCTTCAGCCGCCGGCAATGGCGGGGATGATGCTGATTTCGTCGCCGTTCTTGAGCGGCGTTTGCTGGTTTTGGAGGAAACGGATGTCTTCTTCGTTCACATACACGTTGACAAAGCGCCGGACCGCGCCGGTTTCATCCAGGAGACGCTCCTGGATTCCCGGATAGCGCGACTGCATTTCCACAAAGGCGCCGCCCACCGTGCTGGCGGAGACCTCGATGACCTCCTCGTTATTGGTCAGTTTGCGCAAGGGCGTTGGGATTCGTACTTTCACAGGCATAGTTAAATGGTGGCAGTTATTTTGGCTTCGGCATCCAACAAGGCTTCAAATTCCCGCAGGCTGGGCCGGATTTCCCGCGTCCGCCCTGCGTGTCCCACGACGGCGTCCAATGTTTTCAAGCCATGGCCGGTGACACATAAAACCGCCGAATCATTGGCTGGAATTTTGCCTGAGGCAATCAGTTTCTTCGCCACACCGACGGTGACCCCCCCGGCGGTTTCGGCAAAGATGCCCTCGCATTCGGCCAGCAGCTTCATGCCTTCGATGATTTCCGCATCGGTGACATCGTCGCTGGCGCTGCCGGTTTCCTTCATGACGCGCAGGGCATAAAAGCCGTCGGCCGGCGTGCCGATGGCCAGGGATTTGGCGATGGTATTGGGCTTGACCGGCTTGAAGAAGTCCAGGCCGGCCTTATGCGCGGTGGAGATCGGCGCGCATCCCGTCGCCTGCGCCCCGTGAACTTTGTAAGGGGTTTCCGCGACCAGCCCGAGCTTGATGAATTCCTGGTAGCTTTTTTGAATCTTGGTCAGCAAGGAACCGGAGGCCATGCAGACCACCGTGTGTTGCGGAATGCGCCAGCCCAGTTGCTCGATGATTTCAAATCCCATGCTCTTGGAACCTTCGGCATAGTAGGGCCGCATATTGACATTGACGAAAGCCCAGCCAAATTTGCCGGCGATCTCGGCGCAGAGCCGGTTCACTTCGTCGTAATGGCCTTTAATGGCGATGACGTGAGCGCCGTAAATCAGCGAATTGACGATCTTGCCTTGTTCCAGATCAGCTGGAATAAACACGTACGCTTTGAGGCCGGCGGCGGCGGCATTGGCGGCGACGGAATTGGCCAGGTTTCCCGTCGAAGCGCAAGCCACCGTGCTGAATCCGAGTTCCCGCGCGCGGCTCAAGGCCACGCTCACGACGCGGTCTTTGAAGGAGAGCGTCGGGTAGTTCACGGTGTCATTCTTGATCCAGAGCTCGCGGATGCCCAGCCGCTGCGCCAGGCGGTCGGCTTTCACCAGCGGCGTGAATCCCACCTGAAAACCGACGGTCGGCTCGCGGATGATCGGCAGCAGTTCCCGGTAGCGCCACATGGTTTGAGGCCGCGCCTGAATGGCGGACCGGTCCATCGACTGCCGGATGCGGCTGTAGTCATAGACCACTTCCAGCGGGCCAAAATCAAATTCGCAAACATGCGTGGCCGCGAGCGGGTATTCCCGGCCGCACTCGCGGCATTTCAACGCCTTCATGAAGCCTTCGTGCTTTTCCATAAAAAAACTTTCTTCATTGGTCGCGGGGCAATAAAAAACCCCTTCTCATCCGGGCGAGAAGAGGCTGGAAAACCGCGCGCGCTCTTCTCATCTTCCCCAAGCCGGCCTGGGCTTGAGCTGGAATTGGCACCTGGTCACCGAGGGTCGCGCCTCAGCCGGTTGCCGTGGTATCATCGGGCCAGTCCCTCAACCACTCTGCATGAGACCGTTATATCAACGGATGCGGATAGAATGATGCATTACTTCGGGCGTGTCAAATGGTTTTTCGGGGCGCCCGAAACCAGGCTCGCGCCCGGCTCGAAAGCCGGGTGCTAACCCTCCAGCGGCGCGTCGGCCAGTTCGCCCGTTCTGCGCGCCCGCCGGCCATAAACCCATTCAAACACCGGCGAAGCCATCAGCGTCGTGACGATCGCCATCAGCACCATCATCGAAAAGAGCGCCGGCTCGATGAGGCCTTTCTGCAGGCCGATGTTGAGAATGATCAGCTCCATCAGCCCGCGCGCGTTCATCAGGGCGCCTACCGCCAGCGCGGTGGCGTTGTCTTCCCCATGGAACCGTGCCGCCGCCCAGCACGCCCCGCCTTTGCCCAGGATGGCTGAGATCAGAATGACCAGGGCGATGAGCAGCATCTGGACGCTGTTCACCATGTCCAACCGCGTGTTCAGACCGGAGAAACAGAAAAACATCGGCAGCAGGAAAACGACGGCAAACGCTTCGAGTTGCTTCGTCAATTCCCGCGTGAACAAGCCGCGCGGCATGGCCACCCCCAGCAAAAACCCGCCAAACACGGAATGAATGCCGATGACATCGGTGATCCACGCGCCCAGCGAAAAACACATCAGCGCGATGGCCATCATGGTCGGCGTCACTTTGCCTTTGCGCTCGGCGGCGGCGCCAAGCCGCTCCAGGAACTTGCGTCCGATCGTGAGCACCGCCACCCCGTAAAGAATGCCGCCGGCAATGGCCTTGACGGCGACCATCGCGCCGCCGCCGAAACTGGCCAGGACGACCGCCAGCACGCACCAGGCAGCCATGTCGTCGATGGCGCCGGCGGCCAGGGCCAGTGTGCCGAGGGCCGTGCCCGTCAGGCCGCGCTCATAGATGATTCGCGCCAGCATCGGGAATGCTGTAATAGACATCGCAGCACCCAGAAACAGAACCGCCTCGAACAACGTCGCCTGCTCTGAAAACAGGCCGGGCACTTTGATCAGCCACAGCGCCAAGGCGGCTCCCAGGACAAAAGGCGCCAGCATTCCGGATGCGGACACGGCCGCTGCGCTGCGCAAGCGGCTCGCGAACACTTCGGTCCGAAACTCGACGCCGACCAGAAACATGTACAGGCCCACGCCCAGTTGCGCGCACACGAAGAGCACTTTGAGGGAGTCGGGCGGGAACAGCATCTTTTGCAGGCCGGGCAGGAGCAGTCCGAGGAGGGACGGTCCCAGCAGCACACCGGCGATCATTTCGCCGACCACCTGCGGCTGGCCGATGCGCCGGGCTGCGATGCCAACCAACCGGCAGACGGCCAGGATGACAAACATTTGCAGGAAAAAGGCGACGGAGAGCTGGGGGCCAGTCATAAAACGCAAAGGTATAAATGGCCGCCCACCCCACGGTCAATCCATCGCGTGCGGATCAAGCTCTGCTGCCGCTCACAACGCCGCGCTCCCATGGTCATGGCTGCAGATGCTTTCGCGCCACCACAAAGGCATTGAACATGAGGTAACGCGCCGGGGTCAGGTTCAGCAGAAAATCGATCGGCCTGGCCACGTAACGGTCGGTGCAAAGCACCTCAGCAACGGCACAGCCGGCGCGTTGGAGAAAGAATTCCATTTCGAGGCCGTTGGTTGCGACGATGGCATCGTCGTCCGGGGTAAAGGGCTCTTTCACGATCGGCGTCATGCGGTCAAAGCGGACCGAATCAGGATCGGCTTTCATTTGGCGGCGCTTTTCCAACAGCCGCCGCCAGTTGCGCCATTTGTTGGCCAGGCTGCGCATTTTGGGATGGTAATCGCGGAAGCCAATTACGCGGAAAAAATTCGGGCTGGAGAGCACGAGCCGGCCGCCGGGAGCGGCCACGCGCACCAATTCCGGAATGAACGCTTCCGGTTCCTCGACATGTTCCAGGACGTTCAGCGCGCCGACGCCGGCGAAAAAGCCATCCGGGAAAGGCAGCCGTTTGCCATCGTAAAACTGGCAGCGGGAACTGAACCGCCGTGCTCGTTCGATGTTGGGTTCGGAAACATCCACGCCGTACGCTTCGAAGCCCGCTTCCGTGAGCCGTCCGACCACCTGGCCGGCTCCACAACCCACGTCCAACACGCGCACGCCGGATTGGGTGGGCTTGAGGTAATCCGCATACTTGGCGTAAAAATTGGCGTCCCAATTGGCCAGGAACTCCGCGTAAGCTTCGTTATGCCGGTAAGTGTCCTGATGGCTCATCGGTTGATTCCGGTGTTTAGGTTCTGGGTTTTGGACTGGCAGGAGCCGGTTCCGCGGGAGCGGCGGACACTTTCGCCTTTTCCGGAGCAAAAGCCAGGATACCGCATAGAACCAAGCCGACCGCGATAGCAGCCAGGCTGACGTAGAGACCGGTGATGGGCGGCTGGTACCAGAAAACCACCGTGTGCGGCCCCGGCATCAGGTAAACCCCGCGCATCCAATAATTGCAGCGGAGCAATGGGGCGGGCGCGTCATCGACCGACACATTCCAATTGGGTGCGATTCGGTCGTTCAAGAGCAGGACGGAGGGCAGGTTCGCGTTGGCTGAGAGTTGAATGCGCTTTGGTTCGTAGCGGATTATCTCGACCGTCCCGGCGCTTTGGTTGGTCGAGGTGTTGGAGGGTTGTGCCGGAATCTCGCCCGAAACCAGGACCGTTTGCTGGGGATCAAAAGCGGGGGCGATCAATTCCTGCAAGGTCGTTTCATCGTTTGTGTTGGTCCGCCAGTTCGCGAACAATTGGGCCCGGGGCAGCGCGCCGGTGAATTCGAGGATGGCAAAAGCGCCGTTCGTAGTGATTTGAGCGCTGACGCCGTCGCTCCCGGCTTTGACGAGATTGAACGCGGTGCGCACGCGAAAGCGGCGTTTCACAGGGTCCAATTGCCCGTTCAGAGCCTCGACGACTTCCGGCACACCTAACAAGTAGCGAGTATTGGTGAGCTGCCATAGACGCAAGGGCGCCTTGGAAAAGGCCTTGTTGTAGGGCGCCCAGTCAACAGGCTCGCGCGGCATTTGGATCACGTCCAGCGACTGGATATTGTAGAACTGAAAGAGGTGGCCCAGCCACTCCAAATAATAGAATCGCTGAAAATCGGCAAATGGCTGGTTGATCTGGAAAGGCAGCACGGACACACGCCGCTCGAATGGTTTCTCCCGCAGGATGTCGATGACAGGGTTGGAAGCGTATTTTTCTTTGTAGTTATAGTAGATGATCCACGGCAGATTGGCGCGGCTCAAGTCCGCGACCAGCAGGACACCCAAGAGAAGGCCGGCCCATTTCGCGCGTGGACCGCTCAGCGCGCCGCTCAGAATCAAGGTCACCGCCAAAACACTCAGGGTCAGAAAGAGAATGAACCAGCCCACTTCGCCCAGGCTGAACCGGGCGATGGCCGCCTCCTGCACCGGGAAAACATCGGGAAAACCGGCTTGGTGCAGGTGCCTTTCCAATTCCGATCGTGATGAAAAATAGAGCAGCCAGCCCATCAAACCAACGACGACGACAGCGCCAGAGCCAAGCGTCCATTTCTTGTCGAACGAAGGAACGGTTGCCCACCAGATTCTCAACTGCTCCGACAGGGAATTCGCTTTGACAAGATTTCGCTCGAGGTGTCGCCGCCATAAGCCTTGCAACCCATACCCGAACAAAACGAGAATCGCCAGTTCGAATAGATGCATGAATTTAATCGGATTTCGAATGGTCGAGAAGTAAGGCAATTGATAGATGATCTGGTAGAAGGAGGTGTGGCGGCCATAGGCCAGCAAGAGTGAAATAGCCGCGGTCACAGCCCAAAATTTGATCATTTTTCTTTCCGTGTCCGAGAATGGGCTGTCTTTAGGCTGCGTCGAGCGGAAGAGGCCCCAAAGGGCGACGAGAACTACCAAGACGCCGGCATACTCGCCGGAACCCGAATGCCGGGATTGGGGATTGCCGGGTTGTTGGCCAACGGTGCCCCAGTAATTGCCGCCGTCCGGCGTATCCATGCGATAGCCGAAAAGGCCGGGGATGATCACGCGGAGCGTTTCCACTTTAGGCAGGCTCCACATGGTGGCGACATCCCAGCGCTTCTGTTTGGCTTCCGCATCTTGTTCAAGGCCGGCCACACCCTTGACCTGGGTGCCGACCAGAGTGGAAAGCGCTTGGGCAGAAATGAAGGCGGCACAGAAGGCAACGAGCGCCGTGCGAATGCCTCCTTTCACCAATCTTCGCATGGGGTGGCCTGTCGCTTCGTGCCACGTTTGAAAGAGCACAAGAGCCGCCACGCAAAGGCTGAAAAAGGCACCTACATCGAAGCCCTCCATGATGGCCATGCCGACCGCCATTCCAGCCAAGGCGGTTTTTGGGAGAGGGCGGTTCTGCGTTGCGCTGTGCAGCGCGGCCAAGGCCAGGAAAATGGCCCCCAAAGTCAAGGCGCGCGAGGGCAAACCCCAGCAGGCATTGGAGAAAGTATTGGTGTGCAACGACGCCGCCAGCGCAGCAAGAATGCAAACCGTGGGACTGAAGCGGAGTTGCCGGAAAAAGAACCAGGCGCACAGGCCGAGGAAAAGCAAAGCTACAGGGGCGTAAATTTTTGAAAAGACAAGTGGCCCTGTCAGCAAAGATAATGCATCCGTCAGGTTAGGTGGGCCGCTGACAAATTCAATGCCAAGCCAATTCAGGTTTTGCCAAACGCCTTTGAGTCCGCTTGGCAATGAGTTGGCCTCGCAGCTTATGACACCGAGCGGACCGTCGTTGGAAAAAAGTGTTTGCTCCGGCGAGAGACTGAGGCGAAAAGTGACTGCCAAAACCGCACACAAAACCAGGCAAACTGTAAAGAACTGTCCGCGGGTCAACTGGTCATGGTTCATGTTGAGCAAATAGCCTAGCCAAAAGCTCTCGGCAGTCCAACAACGATTTAGTCCATTGGCAAATCTCACATGAGAAGCGACCATTTCGCCAGTTCGACCTTGAATATGGCGTCAGCTTTTGTACCGATTGCCCTTGCTTGAGCACCATGAGAAGAGTCCTAAAATTCATTTTCTACCAAGTTTACCATTGCCTGTCCTTTATTTGGCTGAAGCTGGACCGCCTGGCATCCTGGGGAGAAACTCGATTCTGGATTGACAATGTTCCCGATGCAATCTTCACACCAGCAACGTACTGCAGCTATGCGGGTTGGATTCACAATCAAGGTTTCTTTTCAGCTTTATTGAGCATATACCTCGAAAAGGAAAATCCGAACATTTTGGACTTTGGTTGCGGCATGGGAAACCTCGCTCCCGTCTGCCATTACTTTGTCCGAAATGGAGGAAAGTTTCTCGGAATTGATCTGGATACAAAGTCTATTGCCGCTTGCCACAAAACATACTGTCGGTTGACGAATTGCTCTTTTTACCTGACCAAAGACAAGAATCGGTTTTACACCCCCCAAAGCGGTTTACAGAAGACAGAACAGGGAATTGACTGGCCGGTGAACAGTCAATCTCAAGATTTGGTTATTGCCATGTCGGTTTTCACTCATTTGCAGGAAAGCGAAGCGATCAGATACTTGCAGAAGATTCACGATGTACTGGTTGACGACGGTCTGGCGATTATCAGCTTTCTTGTCGTGCGGGATTACGTCAACACCAAGGCGACATTCAATTTCACCCACCCCCTGACGCCTGGTTGGTTTACGAGCAAACCCGCTTGTCCTGAAACGGCGATAGGCCTAAGTGAGAGTGCTCTACTCAAGCTTGTCACGCCAAAATTCAGAATCTTGCGCCACCTAGAAGGAAGAGTGACTGGCGGCAAAGGCCCTTCATTGCAAGACATATTCATCCTGAGAAAAATGAGAGGCTGAAGCCTAAGATTTTAGGCGGCCACCCAATCTATTCCAACAGTCTCTGATGATTTTAAACAGTCGAGGACTCACAATCTTCTGCAGGATTTGACGCAGCTTGGAGATCCCCCAGGTCGGCATTCTCATCAGCCAGTATAATCTCCACATCGCAAGGCCTATCCCCTTAGTGAGGCCGCCAAATGGACACATTGCAGGCTCGACAATCTCCGTCAACCTTCTATTCGACCAAAGATGCGTTTCTCCTTTCGAAAGCGCAGGAATAGTTTTCGGAGATAGCGGCGCTCCAAAAGTGAAGGCCTCGGCAAGGAGGGGCTTGCAATTGAGCAGCCCAAGCCATCGGCCATCGTGGTTTTGCTCGAAAAACACTCCGGTATCGCCCATCATGCTTTTTACGCGTTCGGCGTAGTAGCGCACCTGCTTGATGGTCATTTCAGCCATGGACAAGGTATTGATCACCAAATCGATGCTCGTGCCTGACTCAACAAGTTCATCGAACAGGTGGTTAGGCATGTAAGAAAAACCCTGATCGAAAAGGCCAGTAAGAGCCGCTGAGCTTGCACCGTCATAAATCGAGTGCCGACATGCCGGCAATGTGATGCCCAGATAGACAGCAGAGAAGAGTAGTGATTCGGGAATGTCACAAATGATGTAATGGATTTTACCCGTGAGTGCCGTCGCAAGGGCATAAGCCAGTCCGCCATATCCACCGCCAATCTCCAGAATCCTGACGTTGCCATTTTCTTCCGCTCGTTTACGCAACCAATTGATAATTCCGGCTTCAAACATCAAGTTCAGGCGCTCTTGGTAGGAAAAAACGTCATGATTGACAGGATGGCCATTCACCTCCCACCCAATTTCGCCAAGCACCTTTGGAAATCGCGCTATCAGATCGCTCGGCATGCGACGGCTTATGACAGCGTACCTTCGAATCCAAAGATCGGGTCCAGGCCTCAGATGCTCCATCTCTTGGTCGAATTCCTGAGGAATGATGGGGATGCCCTTGCCATGTCCCAACGACAGGCTCGCTAGCTCGTATCCGGTAAACGGTTGGGTGTAAAACCGAAGCCGGTTAATCACCTCGTAGTCGCACTTGACCACAAGACGGTAAAGACTGTGGATAGCATTTTCAGCGTCCTCCGACCAATTGGCACCGGGTATTGCTATTTCCGTATCCAGCTTATGCTGAACTACATAATCGTTCCTCGATGAGACAATTCTCTGAATCTGTTCACAAATGCTGCGAGCCTTCGTATGCTCCGCTGACGAGATTGATCGCAAGTCACTCAACCGAACTCTCTTATGAATTCTCATGCTTGATGCGTTTTGCCCTGCAATGCTGCAACCACATGCGCATCCTCGACAGTCGATCGAGGATTCCTGTGGCTGATCTCGTTCACATGGCGCCTCAATTGGCAGTTATCGTGACCGTATCTAAGACAAACTCCGCTTCGGTAGATCCCGCTAGTTCCAACGGCAAGAATTGAGAATAGAATTCATGCCTACAACAACACTCTCAAAATCATCCTAATTGGCTGGATACCACGATCTCAGCACCGAAGCTCGACCTTACAGATGTCCATTCTTAATGAGGTCGTCAACTTAATCAATGCAACTTGAATGAGAATTGGCACTTTGGGGTACTTCTTCTGAATCTGGTCGAACCGCAGACTACCCGTCGAAGTCCCGGCGTCTGTTTGCTCTGACGTATGATTCTTCCCAGGCGGCAGAGCATTGTCCAGGATTATCAGGTCAAAACTCCCGCCCTCTTGGTCTATGATAGATAACGCGGTATCGGTATCTCGTTCGTGCTTGCACTCGATAATTTGTTCAAACGCGTTGATGCTCAAGATTTGTAATAAAGTGTAAAGACTGGCTTCCAATCGGAGTTGCTTTTTGATCAGCGCCATCAGCACGTAAACACTTATGGCAATCCACAGTTGGGTTTGCACGGCGTTCTCCGAAGTGCCGTTTTGCCTTCAGTGAGGATGGCGAAGGTGGGGATGGGGCCGCGGACATCCAACAGGGTGTGGAACTTGATGGCCGCCTTGTGCTGGCGGAAGCGGGCCCAGGGAAACAGCGCCAGACACAGGTCAAGGGTAGTCGAGTCGAAGGCATACACGGTTTGCTCCAAGTCCAACCCCCAATCTTCGGTCGCATAAAGGGGGCGGGCACGGGCGATCAAGTCCTGGGCTAACTCGGCATCAATGCGCCAATCGCGCTGCTCGTTGGCGTCGGCCAGGGTGCTGCGCGACACCTGACCCCGCAGGCCCAAGTGATACAAGTCCGGAGTCCGGGAGCGCAGGCACCCCTCGATATCCCGCAAACTTTCGCGATAGGTCACTTGAGCAAAAGCCCGGCAGACGAATTGATCCCAGCAGGAGAACGTGCTCACTTTGTAATCGCCTTGGTATTTTGCCACCAAATGGCGGAAGTGCCGATCCGGTACAAAAGAGAGCACCTGTGCTAACACAAATTTTCCTTGATGCATGAGCGATTATCAGGCGGGCGGCGCAGAAGTCGCACTCCCAAATTGAAATCGCGGCAAGCATTCTGTAAGGATTACTGCCGATCAATTAGTCACTTGCGAAGAACGATCCGCACCATGACCGGACAGCAGTGACTTGGCCTGCCACGGGCCAGCGCGGCGATGCCGCGAAGTTGGCCGGACATCTTTGGCATACACGTCACACGACCCAAGCGGAAGAGCGAAGCATCCCAGACCAAGTGCATCACTTCGCCAGCCACTGCAATACTTCCCACGCCGACTCCGCACGCCATTGCATCGGTTTGGCCGGATGCAAGCACAGTCGCTTCTCCGCGACGCTTGGAGCAATGGAAGAGGCTTTTGGGAGGCTTTCGCGAGAGAGCCTGCCTGACAATGACTGTCGCCCTTTTGTGTTCGTTAACGCTTGTGGCTCATCCCGAGTGAATCCAAACCAAGTATGCTCACTGCCGAAACTCTTTCTCCAGCAGCTGCGCAGCCGCGGCTATATCGGCACTGAAACCACGATGGCGGACGAGGTAGCAGCGGAGTTCTCCTATCAATTCTACGATCGCCTTCTACACGGCCACAAACTCGGGGAATCCCTGCACGACACGCGTTGGCATCTCGTGCGCAAGTACAGGAATCCGCTTGGAATATTGTACACCCGCTACGCAAATCCGGAGCTTTGTGTGAACGATCCGCTTGAATCATCAATCCAAACCAGTCAACCAACCTATGCAGAAAACGAAGAAACAAAAGCAGAGTGAACAGGGTTTGCTCGTCATCACGCGCCCGGCGCCTCCGGTTTCAAAGCAACGGGCTGACACGTCCGGAGATCGTCTTGACGTTGGACCCGTAATCAAGAAGACGGGTAAAGCTGCGTTGTGCTACATGCAGATTGATCCGGACTTGTTACAGGCCGAACTTAGCGCGTTCTTGGAGAAGATGGGGACTGTCATCCAGAAGCAGCCGGCCGCACTGGGCCAATACAACTTGGATACCATTACGCTGTCGGTGGAAATCACGGCTAAGGGTAAAGTGGGGCTGCTGGGTTCGGGTGGGGAAATTGGTGGAAAAGGTGGTTTGACCTTCACATTCAAACGGAAGAGCTCAGCGTAGAGCTGGTTCATCTCGATTATCCCTTGAGCATTTGGCTAAAGCGTCCACGAACTGCTTCACGCGGGGAAAAACGCGAAGCCCAGCAACTTGTCCGCGTCACGCATCCACTGGTCGGTGGCCCCATTGGAAATGCCGAATGTCGAATGACGAAGGACGAAGGACGAAGGATTTGGCACTTTCAATCACGTCGCCGCCAGCGGCGGTTAGTTCCAAGCTGTCGGGCGGGAGATTGATTTCGCCCACGACTCGACGCCTGGAGCGGTCGGAGAGCATTTCATCGTGTTCGAGACCGAACAGGTGAGGGCGGCCGATGGATTTTCCGCCGACGCGAAGGATGAGGCCGGCTTTACTGCCGGGCACGAGTTTCTCGGCAATGGTGAAGGTGGCCACGGCGGTCTGGCCGTTCGGCAGTAGAATCTCCTTCGTGAAGGTCTGCCCCTGGATGTCGTGCCGGAAGACGCGTTCCCCGTTGAGGAAGATCGCGAAGTCGGTTTCTCGCCCGTAGTCGCCAGCCAGGATTTCGCGGAGCTTGTCCACTTTGGGGAAGTTCAGGTTCTGATTAAGGTTGCGCAACGTAACTGCTCTTCCCAGGCTCACCTTGCCACCGGCAGAAACTGAATCCCATCCGCTACGACATAGCCATCGGTGCCCTTGTTCGAAACCGTGACCGAAGTCAGCCTCCCTCTCGGCAGTTTGCAGATGCCCAACGAAGCGAATCCGTTCCTGGCCGGGCTTTTCTGGTTCACGGTGACGGTTTTGATTTCACGCCCGTCCACTGCGATGCTCACCGGAACGTTGCCGGCGCGGTTGGCATGCGGCGGTGAGATCAGGATAATCTCATATTCGCCAGCTCGGGGAAGGTCGGGAGTGTAAACGATGGAAACACTTCCCTTGTCGGCATTGCCATCGTGAAGGTAGCCAATCCCAACCTTGCGAGCCTCCCGCGCGGTGGAATCAATCCAAGGACCGGTCTTCTGGCCGTCCGCATCGTCGAGCACAACGCCGGGCAGACTTTTCGGATCGATGATGGAGGCTTTGGGAGCAGGCGGGGCCGTCCAATCGAGGATTTGTTTGCCGGCCCGGAGGCGCTCCTGAAGCTTGGCTGGGTTCACTTTTTGCACGGAACTATTGCCGTCAATGGCCAGCGCGGCGGCGGTGGCTGCGGATTGGCCCAGCACCATAAAGACCGGTTCCATGCGAATGGAGCCATAAGCAATGTGCGTGGCCGCAAGACAGATCGGCACGAGCAGATTCTCGCATTCAATTGCCTTGGGAATGATCGAGCGATAGGAGATCGGATAGGGCGGGAAGCCGCCCACCTGGACATCGCCTTCATTCTCCGCCCTCCCATTTTTCACCAGGCGCTGGCAGTTATGTGAATCCATCGTGTAGGCCGCCAGACCGACCGGGTCCGGCGCTTTGACCGTGCCGCGACAATTGTGCTCGGTCATGACGTAATCGGAAATCATGCGCCGGGCTTCGCGGACGTAGAGCTGATGCGGCCAGCCGCCGGTATCGAGAAATTCGTCTTTGGTCAAGCCCCACGACTGCATTTCGCTTCGGATGTTGTCGGGAACACGCGGGCTGGTAGCCAGGAAATGGAGCAAGCCGCGGATGTAATTCTCATGCTCCTGCCAGATTCTGGCGCGCGTGGCATAGTCGCCATCCGGATAGTCGTAATTGAAGCCGATGTGATCGGTGGAAAAGCCGCCGTTGTTGTTAATGTCGGTCTTGCCGCCCGGCATCATTTGGATGTGCATGAGCTGGCCCAGTTGCGGTTTCTTGCCTGCAACTACTCGCGCTTCCAGGTAGCGCGCCAGCAGTTCGTAGCGGGCCGGGCTGTATTCTTTTGGCGGCAGAATTGGCTTCTTGTTCTCCGGCTGCTGCGTGAGGACCAAACGGAAATTGTAGGCTTGCACCGCGCGGTCGCCTTCGCCCGGCTTGCCGCCATCGCCCGGTTGAATCAAAGGCAGCAAACCGCTGCTTGGATCGCCCGGTTTCACGAAGGGATCGACCGGAACCGTAAACTGATGAAAAAGTGTTTGAGCGCGCACGCCATTGAGAGTCTCGTTGTACTGCGCATTGGCCTCCCGCCCGACGTGGTAAGAGACTTTCGCCTTGGCCATCAAATCGCCTTCGTAACTGACATCAATGAACATTCTGGCGCGAAAGGTTTTTCCGCTTTCCATGACGATTTCTGTGATGCGGGCGCCCTGCTTTTTGACGGTGGCGAGCCGTTGCTGAAAATAGACCGGCACTTTGGCTTCGTTGATCATTTGGAAATAAATGTTCTCCGCGACGTGCGGTTCAAAGGTCCAGGCTTCCTCTTTGCCGTAATGTCGGCCAACGCGCCGATAAAACTCGCGCGCGATGCCGCCGATGGCTCCTTTGTTGCCAATGTCCGTCTGCCCCAGGCCGCCGGAAGTCATGCCCCCAAGATGATTGCCAAATTCAGCCAGGACGGCGCTTTTGCCCAGGCGCGCCGCCTGCACGGCGGCGATCACGCCGCCGGAAGTGCCGCCATAGACACAAACATCGGCTTCGACGATCTCAGTGGCAGCCGCCCTGGCGGTGAAAATGAAAAGCAAAATGGACAGAACAGAAAGCAGTTTTGGAGTCTTCATGTGATTCAACCGAATTTCTGGAGGTTACGCCCGGCTTCGTCAAGTTTTCAAAGCATTTCACCGCGAGTGG
>CAYIIH010000095.1:0-5489 GCA_964363225.1 uncultured Verrucomicrobiota bacterium
CCGCCTCACTTCTTTACTCCACTCCAAAAAACAGGAGTTTTCGGCCAGATACTCAGTAGTCATCGAGCAACTATTTCTCAAGCGATGCAGCCTGGCAAGCGTGCGCTCGTGCCGAACATTCGTCTAGGGCCGTTCCCCAAGCTTGACGCGAGGCCAATAGTTGGCCATTTTTTCTTCATGGCATTCGCGCTGGCCAAAGAACAAAAGCAATTCATGGAACGGATGATTCGAACCGGACGGTTTTGCAGTCAAAGTGAAGTGGTCCGGGAGGCCTTGCGCCGCATGGCCGACTCTGAATCGAATTACTTGGCGCCCCCACCCCTGACGCCCGCCCAAGTGCAACGCATCTACGGCCGCGACAAAAAGGAAGAGGCGCAAGAATGGAGTTTCGGCCGCGCTGTTTTCGCCGCTGTTCAGCGAGCCGCCCGCAAGGGCAGGCTTCCATGAACGCTTGGGATATCCACATTTGCGACTGCATCTTTGCGGTGCCCCGGGAAGAACTAAAGGGGCGCAAAGGCAGTGTCACCGCTGAGCGCCGCCGCCAAATCGTGCGCGCCGTCATCCAGTCCCACGGTTGGAACGTCCTCTAGCCCTGCAGTTCAATTCATGCCAAGCATAATTCCCCAGTCGCGCGTAGCCAGGAACGCCCGCACGGAAGCCGGCAGCGCCAGCACTTCGCTCGCGATCTTTTCTGCCCCAGTCGTCATCGGGCAACTGACCCCAAACCGGGAACTCCTTTACAGCCAGGCAAGCGTGACGTAGTTTTGGAATATGGTAATGATTCGCTTTACAAACGCGGAGAGCAAGCGTCGGGCGTTAGCGGCTCTGGTCGGGGAGTTCTCCTTTAAGAGTTGGTCCTCAGGGGAGATGTGGGTGCCTGAAGAAGCCTTGCCGCGGCTGGCGCGCGAGGACATTCCATTCAGCTTCGACGGCTCAGCCGCGTATGAAAAACTGGAGACGCTACGAAATCCTGCTGCCACTGCGATTCTTGGTTAAACGAATGACATTGAGACGAGGAAAGTGTGCCTGAAAACCAAGACTAACATCCTATCCTTAGGTCAAAACGACCTGTCAATCACTGGTTCGGCAATACCTGTGCCCCATGAGCAAACAAAGAAACGTTCTCAAACTTGGTCCTGATGAGCAAGATTCCTGGCTCAACCAGCATCTTCCCAACAGGGTTGGTGCAGCATGGGTGTGTTTACCCGCGATAAAGGGCGAGTGGGAGTGGAAGCGGCAACGGCCGCTGCAGCCCGGGGACTTCGCTGAGAACGCTGACGGGAATCAAGTCTGGTGCATCTGCCGCGCCGTTGAGCATGGTCAGAAAGCCGCGATGCGATGGCTCATTGAGTTTGTCGGTATCTACCGCAACGAGGCCGGAAAACCCGATCGCCCCCGCAGACGCCCCAACGACGTCTCGATCCAATCCTTCGTGGCAGATGGAAGCGAGTTCCAGGTCATTCTAGACACCGCTGATCCGTCCTCAATGGCGATGATTCTCGCCGATGTTTGGATGGGGTGCACCCAAAGTTGCGTCCATTCCACCTTCAGGACGAACCACCCTTCCGCCGATCCTCCCGAGCTTGCTAAGGCCTTCACGATTATCGTGGAGCACCTTCAGGCGAAACTCTACGGGCCCAGAGGTGGAAACCGTTTGAGCCAGATCGTAAGAGGTCAGCATTAGACCCTTCTTGCGAAAATGTTGATAAAATATCTCTCGCAAATTTCAAATATCATTGGCTAGCTTTTAGGCGCCGCGCCGCGTGTGCCAAGATCCCTACCAGAAATGAGTGAAGAAGAGCCGAAAAGGCGCTGGAGTGAACCGGTTCGCGCGCTGGCAGTTCAGAGATCGTTGTCGATGCGATAGTCATGGGTTGTTCTCGTGCCGCTCACTCAGCTCGTTAGCCGGCATCGCACACGCAACACCATCATTCCATGACAACTTGGTCACCATCACAATTGGTGAATCAATTAATGCGGTAGCTGTAACCGCAGTTGGAGCAAATGTAAAATGTCTTTGGATGTGAGATGGCGTCGATGAATGCAGTAGCCAAGATTCCGGCCAGGTTCAGAGGCGTCCAAATCTCTGGGCCAGATTCTTCCACTAAGTCAAAATCGTCAGCCCCGCAGTTTGGACAGGGCGACGAATGGGTAGGGTATTTCTGGCCGCAATGGACGCAAAACAGGCACGAGGAAGCAACTGGTTGTGAGCATGTCTTGCACCTCAATAGTTGCTTGGTTTCGGGCAAAGGTGGGGGATGAGGCAGCACTGGAGGTATCTTTTGCGCGATAACAGGAGGCTCATACATTTTGTAAAGCTTCGTCGTGAGTCCGCAATGTGGGCACTCAATTTCTTCGCCAGCTCGGTGAGCGGGAAATTCAATTTCGCCGGGACAGGAGTTGCACAGGCATGTGAGGTGTTCGGGTTCATCCATAAATGTCCCTTGTGTTCACAGAAGCCTTTTAGCACTTGGGCTGATTCGGTGCAAGCAAAGGCTTGATGATGAGCTGCCAGGCGTGGCAGCCAAAATGTTCTCTGTTCATTGGCTAGACAATTGCAGCCGCATGGATGGCCTGCCCTGCGATTCGCTGCCTCTCACAGGCGTTTTGATTTACTGGACGAAACTCTCTGCGTCTGCCTCTCCAGGCTGAAGCGTTCATAGGGCATTTAGAGCAACCCAACAAAACCCCTTCGCAATGGGCGAAATTGTGATAATGTAAACAATGCCATGAAAGAACACCTAACCCACACCGGGATCAGCCGGGGGCTGGCCGCGCTGGCGTTGACAGGCACGCTGATGGCGATTAGTGCCACCCAGGCCCAAACGGAAGCGGAACTGGAAATACACCTGCTGCCTGGTCTCCTGATCAAAGGCGAGGCCGGTTCCAAGCAAAGCATTCAATTCACCAGCCAGCCGGGAGCTTCCAACTCCTGGCAGGTGCTAACCAACCTCAATCTGCCGACAAGCTCCTTTTGGTTTGTGGATTATTCGGCCACCAACACGCCGAAGCGGTTTTACAGGGCGGTGCCGAGACCGTACAACATGGCGCTCATCCCTGCTGGTTCCTTCCCAATGGGGGACACGTTCAACGAAGGTGACACCAACGAGCTTCCGGTGCACACGGTGGCGGTGAGCGCGTTTTACATGGACAAATATGAGGTGACGAAATCGTTGTGGGACGATGTTTACCTGTGGGCGATTACCCACGGCTACAGCTTTGACAACCTCGCTTTGGTCAAGGCAGCCAATCATCCGGTGCATACCGTCAGTTGGTTTGACGTGGTGAAATGGTGCAATGCGCGCTCAGAGAAAGAGGGGGATGGGTTGGTGCCGGCTTACTACACAAGTGCGGCGCAGACGGTGGTGTATCGCACTGGGCAGGTGAATGTGCAGAACGACTGGGTGAATTGGAATGCCGGCTACCGGTTGCCGACAGAGGCGGAATGGGAGAAAGCGGCGCGGGGCGGGGCCAGTGGACGGCGGTTTCCGTGGGCGGATACGGACACGATTACGATCGCGCACAGCCAGGCCAACTACCAAAGCGACGATACCTACAGCTACGATGTCAGCGCAACGCGAGGATTTCACCCGGCTTTCAACGACGGCGTGGTTCCTTACACGGGTCCGGTGGGTTGCTTTGCGCCCAACGGCTACGGGCTTTACGACATGGCAGGGAACGTATGGGAATGGTGCTGGGATTGGGCTGGGAATTACAGCAGTTCCCCGCAAAGTGATCCTCGTGGTCCTGCGTCGGGAGCGGTCCGCGAGTTTCGCGGGGCCTGTTGGTCCAACGGCGCGTTCTCCTGCCGGACATCGTTTCGCGGCTCCAACTACCCGGTCTTTGTGAACCACGGTGTCGGGTTCCGCACCGTCCTGCCGCCAGGTCAGCCGTGAGAAGCAGAACAGCCGTGCTTTGGCTCAGCCTTTCCTGGCGGCGACCGCTCACCCGTGACGTTAGTTGTGACATCGGCAACTATAGAGCAGAGAGAGCAAAACTATGAGACTGTTGACTCTATTGGCGGGCGTCCGACGCCGTTTGACCGCGTTCTTGCTGTGCCCTGACTTTCTCTCCGGCAAAACCGCCAAGGAAGGGAACTCCGACCCATGAAAACCTCGATATTACACCCAACTGTCGTGGCATCTGCCATCCTGTTGAACAGTTGCTTTCACAGTGAGCCGGCCATGGCCAGCGAGTGTTCCACGCCCAGCTTCGCGGCGGCACGCACGTTTGGCGCGGGAGAGCATCCTCGATCCGTGGCGGTGGGCGACTTTAACGGCGATGGCAAGCCCGATTTGGCCGTTGCCGTTGCCGACTATTCCGACAATGTCTCGGTGCTGTTGGGCAAGGGGGATGGCACGTTCCAGGCCGCCGTCTATTACGGCGTGGGAAAGTATCCTGCATCCGTGGCGGTGGGCGACTTCAACAGCGATGGCAAGCCCGACCTGGCCGTGGGCAACAGTGGTTCGACCAACGTGTCGGTGCTGTTGGGCCAGGGCGATGGCACGTTTCAGGCCGCCGTCAACTACGGCGCGGGAAGCTATCCTCAATCCGTGGCGGTGGGCGACTTCAATGGCGACGGCAGGCCCGACTTGGCCGTGGGCAGCGGCGGCGGCGCCCTCTGGCTGGTGGGGGGCGGCGATGTCTCGGTGCTGCTGGGCAAGGGTGATGGCACCTTCCAGGCCGCCGTCTATTACGGCGTGGGAAAGTATCCTGCATCCGTGGCGGTGGGCGACTTCAACGGCGATGGCAGGCCCGACCTAGCCGTGGCCAACAGTGGCTCCGGCACCGTCTCGGTGCTGCTGGGCAAGGGCGATGGCACGTTCCAGGCCGCCGTCAACTACGGCGCGGGAATCGGTCCTGGATTCGTGGCAGTGGGCGACTTCAACGGCGATGGCCAGCCCGACCTGGCCGTGGGCAACAACGGCGGCGGCGTCTCGGTGCTATTAGGCAAGGGCGATGGCACGTTTGAGACCGCCGTCAAGTACGGCGCGGGAAACTATTCTCCGTCCGTGGAGATGGGCGACTTCAACGGCGACGGCAAGCCCGACCTGGCCGTGGCCAACACTGACTCCGACAACGTTTCGGTACTGCTGGGCAAGGGCGACGGCACTTTCCAAGCCGACGTCAATTACGGCGTGGGAAAGTATCCTCAATTCGTGGCGATGGGCGACTTCAACGGCGATGGCAAGCCCGACCTGGCCACGGCCAACAGCAGTGGCGTCTCGGTGCTGCTGGGCAAGGGCGATGGCACTTTCCAGGTTGCGGCCAACTATACTGCGGGATGGTCTCCTGCATCCGTGGCGGTGGGCGACTTCAATGGCGACGGCAGGCCCGACTTGGCCGTGGGCAGCGGCGGCGGCGCCCTCTGGCTGGTGGGGGGCGGCGATGTCTCGGTGCTGCTGGGCAAGGGTGATGGCACCTTCCAGGCCGCCGTCTATTACGGCGTGGGAAAGTATCCTGCATCCGTGGCGGTGGGCGACTTCAAC
>CAYIIH010000095.1:5589-13492 GCA_964363225.1 uncultured Verrucomicrobiota bacterium
TGGGCAACAGTGGTTCGACCAACGTGTCGGTGCTGTTGGGCCAGGGCGATGGCACTTTCCAGGCCGCTGTCAACTTCGGCGCGGGAAAGTATCCTCAATCCGTGGCGGTGGGCGACTTCAACAGCGATGGCAAGCCCGACCTGGCCGTCGCCAATCGAAACTCCGACAACGTTTCGGTGCTGTTGGGCAAGGGTGATGGCACCTTCCAGGCCGCCGTCGGCTACGCCGCGGGAAGCAGTCCTGCTTCGGTGGCAGTGGGCGACTTCAACGGCGATGGCAAGCCCGACCTGGTCGTGGCGAATCAGTACTCGGACAACGTTTCAGTGCGGTTGGGCAAGGGCGATGGCACTTTCCAAGCCGCCGTCAAGTACGGCGAGGGAAAGTATCCTCATTTCGTGGCGGTGGGCGACTTCAACGGCGATGGCAAGCCCGACCTGGCCGTGGCCAACAGTGACTCCGACAACGTTTCGGTGCTGCTGGGCAAGGGCAATGGCACGTTTCAGGACGCCGTCAACTACGCTGCGGGAGTATATCCTCAATTCGTGGCGGTGGGCGACTTCAACGGCGATGGCAAGCCCGACCTAGCCACGGCCAACAGCGGCACCGTCTCGGTGCTGCTGGGCCAGGGCGATGGCACGTTTGAGGGCGCCGTCAACTACGGCGCGGGAAGCAGTCCTGCTTCAGTGGCCGTGGGCGACTTCAACGGCGATGGCAAGCCCGACCTAGCCTTGGCCAATGATGTTTTCGACGGCAATGTCTCAGTCCTGCTCAACACCTGCGTCTCCGCTGGCGTTGACCTCGCCATTGTGCCCGACGGCATGACCGTCACCGTTTCCTGGCCGTTTCCGTCCACCGGATTCGTGCTCGAATCCACAACGAGCCTGAGCCTGACGAATTGGCAGCAGGCCGTCGAAGGGCCGGTGGCCAACAATGGCCGCTGGGAGGTGGCCACGCCGGCCAACCAGCGGGAACGTTGCTTCCGCTTGCGCAAGCCGTAACCCAGCGAATCCTTCTAAACCTGCTCACCAGGACTGAAAAGACCGATTTCTTTGCCCGACCTTGCATTCGGATTGCCACCGCGAGTATAGATAGGGGCACAGCATGCGTTTCAAAAACAAAGTCGCCATTGTCACCGGCAGCGGGCGCGGCATCGGGCGGGCCGCCGCCGAACTCCTCGCCGCTGAAGGCGCAGCGGTCGTGGTCAATGGCCGCACCGCGCCCGAAGTCGAAAACGTGGCCAAAACGATCCGGGAACGCGGCGGAAAAGCCGTGGCTGTCGTTGCGGATATAGGAGATGCGCAGGCCGCCCAAGAGCTGGCAGCAGCGGCGGGCCGGGAGTTTGGCGGCCTGGACATCCTGGTCAACAACGCCGCGATTTTCAAAACGCACGACTTCATCCAGGACTCGTTTGAGAATTGGATGAAGGTTGTCCAGGTGAATCTCCTGGGCGCGGTGCATTGCGCGCGGGCCGCCGCCGCGGCCATGGTGCAGGCCGGCAAGGGCGGGCGAATTGTGAACGTCTCCTCCGTGCACGGCTTCCTGGCCGAAAACCGCGCGTCGCATTACGACGTGGCCAAAGGCGGCTTGGATCAGCTCACCCGGACGCTGGCGGTGGAACTGGCGCCACATCACATCCTGGTCAACGGCGTTTCGCCCGGCTTCGTCAACACCGCGATGGCTGTCGTGGAAGGGATCAACGAACTCGAAACGGAAGCGTTCCGGGAAACCTACGTCAAGAAACGCCGCATTCCCCTGGCGCGGGCTGCCGAGCCGGAAGAGATCGCGCGCGTCATTCTTTTCCTGGCCGGGCCGGAGAATACGTACATCACCGGAGAGAACGTGGTCGTGGATGGCGGGTTATCGATCACTTTTTGATGGCCAGCATTGATTATCTCATCATTGCCGCCTATCTCCTGGCGACGCTGGGCATTGGATTCTGGTCCGCCCGCCGGACTCAAGGTTCGTCCAAGGACTTTTTCGTCGCCGAGAAGGCGCTGCCGTGGTGGGTGGTCGGCTTTACCATGGTCGCCGCCAGCATCAGCGCCGAACAAATGCTCGGTGAGGTCGGTTACGGGCTGGATGTCGGCCTGGTGGTTTCCAACTGGGACCTGGCCATTTTCCCGGCGCTGGTTTTGATGGTTTTGGTTTTTCTGCCGATTTACCTGCGGAGCGGGATCACGACCATTCCCGAGTACTTGGAAAAACGATACGGGAAAATCACCCGCCTCCTCTTTACCGGCTACACCGTGTTTAACAACGCCTGCGTGACGCTGGTCATGGTGCTGGCCCTGGGCGCCACGGCGCTCAAGTATTTTCTCGGCCTCAACCCCGTGTGGGGAGTGGTCTTGCTGGCGCTTTTTACTGGTGTTTACACCGTGGCGGGCGGAATGTCATCGGTGGCTTGGACCGATACCTTTCAATGCCTGCTGCTGCTGGCCGGAGGACTTTTGGTCTTCGGAGTTGGCCTGGCTCACGTGCCGGGCGGCTGGGAGGGCCTGTTCAGCCGCATGCCGAATCCGCATCTGATCCGCGGGTTGGACGACGCCTGCATGCCGTGGCCGGGGCTGATCCTGCTCGCGCTCTCCACGAACGTTTGGTACTGCTGCACGAACCAGTTTTACGTGCAATCCTGCCTGGGCGCCAAGGACCGCTGGCACGGGCAAATGGGCGTGTTGCTGACGGCGTTTCTGGGACCGGTGCTGACGCTCTGCTGCGCATTTCCCGGTTACATTGCCCACGACCTGCTCCGGCAAGGTTTGCTCTCGCCGCTCCCGGCCGGCGCTGGGGGCGGACCCGATGCCAACGCGACGTTGCCTCATTTAGTGAACCAGTTTTTTGGTCCCGGTTTTCGCGGGTTTGTCATCGCGGGCGTGATGGCGGCCATCATGTCCAGCGTCAGCTCGATCGTGAACGCAACGGCCAGCGTGTTTACGATTGACCTCTATCAACGCTGGTTCCGCCCCAACGCCGGGCAGGCTCAGTTGGTGCGCATGGGCCGGGCGGCCGGAATCATCACGCTGCTGCTGGCCTGTCCCCTCAGCCTGGCCGCCATGAAATACAAATATATTTTCATCTATTCGCAGAATGCCTGGTGCATCCTGGCCATTCCGATCATGCTGGTTTTCACGCTCGGAATGCTCTGGAAGCGAGCCACGGCTATTGGGGCGGCCGCGACTTTTTTGTTCGTGCTCCCTTTTGTGGCCGTGCCGTTTGTTTTGGGAGACAATTCCTGGATGACAGTGCCGGTGATTGGCGTCAAGATGCACTTGTTCACGTTCGCATTTTACCTCTGGATAGCGGCGGCGCTGGTGATGGTGGTGGCGAGTTATCTCTCACCGGCTCCGGAACCGGCGGCCATTGCCTCCTACGTGTGGAGACCTGGCCTGGCTTCCCTGGCCGGAGAAGCAGAAAAAGCAAGGCCGTGGTACCAGCGGGTTGGATTTTGGTGCGGAGTCGGCGCTATTCTGTATTTGGCGATCTATGTGAAATATTGGTAGGTGTTGCTCGACCGAGATGCAGACCCGCAAAGCTAATTTGCGACTGGCTAAGCCTGGCCTTCGAGTGTAGAAGTTTGTCAATTCTATGAAAACCATCCGAAACCCAATTCCAACTCTGATCCTGTTGCTCACTCTGTTCTGGCTGGCTGCGCCCGGTCAAGCCGCCGAAAAAACGCGCGTGCTGGTCGTGACGGGCGGGCACGGCTTCGAGACCAACCAATTCTTCAAAATGTTCCAGGACAATCCGGACATCACCTTTCAGGCGGCCGAGCATCCCAAAGCCCACGCCTGGCTGAAGACCGAGGCGGCGCGGCAATGGGACGTGCTGGTGCTTTATGACATGTGGCAACCGATCACCGACGAGGCCAAGAGCGACTTCGTGGCGCGGCTGAAGGAAGGGAAGGGCTTGGTCGCGCTCCACCATTGCCTGGCTTCCCACCAGAAGTGGCCTGAGTATGCCAAGATCATCGGCGGCCAATACCACCTTGAGAAGTGGGTCCAGGACGGCGCCGAGAAGCCCGGCTCGACTTACCTGCACGACGTGAAGTTCAAGGTCAAGGTCGCTGACCCGACCCATCCCGTCACACGCGGCTTGCAGGATTTCGACATCCAAGACGAGACCTACGGCGGCTTTGAAGTGAAGCCGGAATCGCACGCGCTGTTGACCACCGAGGAGAAGACCAGCAGCCCCACCATTGCCTGGGCGAAAACCTACGAAGCCGCCCGTGTCGTCTATGTCGAATTGGGGCACGACCATTTTGCTTTTGAGAATCCCAATTACCGCCGCCTGGTGGCTCAAGCCATCCGCTGGACGGCCAAAAGGGATTAAGCTGTTTTCGAGAACCAATGCAGACCAAATCAAACGAGAGGAACCCCATGAACACATTGCCGGAAATTAAACGACGCGAGTTTCTGAAAGCCACCTCCGGAGCTGTCGGTCTCGCCACTTTGCTCGAAGGGATCAGCGCCCTGAATAGCTTTGGCGCGGAAGGCGCCGGGAAGCCGGGTCCAATAAATAAGGAAGCGCTCAATCAGTTGTTGGCCGAAATGGACACCGTGGGCCGAAAGATGTTGAGCGTGCCGCGCCAAGACGGCCAATTCCTCAACCTGATGGTCAAAGCCACGCGCGCCAAAAGCGTCCTGGAAATCGGCACGTCCCAAGGCTACTCCGCCATCTGGATCAGTCTGGGCCTGGAGGAAACGGGCGGTAAGATGACGACCATCGACATCGCGCCCGACAAAGTTGAATTGGCGAAAGCCAACGTCGCCAAAGCCGGCCTCACCCGCCGCGTTACCTTTCATGAAGGCGACGCCCACCAGATCGTGCCGACGCTCGAGGGACCGTTCGATTTCGTTTTTCTCGACGCCGACAAAGAAGGGCAATTGGACTATTTCAACAAGCTGTACCCGAAGAAGCTGGCTCCAGGCGCGATCATCGCTGTCCACAACGCCATCCGGGCGCGCAATTCCATGAAGGATTACATGGACATGATCAGCAAACATGCCGAGTTCGATACCGTGACGTTGAGCTTGACGATGCAGGATGGGTTTGAAGTGAGTTATCGGAAACGGGTGTGAAGCGTGAGGCGATCGGTGTGTCGCCCCCTCGTCCTCGTCGTCGAAGTTGAACAGCAAAACTTCAGATTGACAGTTCTGAGCCGCTACCGTGCGATAATTTCAGCGATGCTTTCCGTGTCGATTAGTACCCATTCCGCCTCGCCAAAGAAAATAATCACGTGGTAATCCTTCGGCGCGCCAATGTTTCTGCGCTCACTGAATGTGTATTGCACGCCGTTGTTGAGCCGCACCGCAAATGGTCGAAACGGTTGTCGTTCAAGAAGATTTTTGATTTCCTCGACTTTCATGACTGTGATCTTACAGCGGCAACCTGGTATTTCCAGCGGAAAAGGCAGATGACCGAACTTCCGTGAGACTCTCATCGATTCCTGGACCTTGACCTCCGGTGCGTTGACAGGTTATCTCGATGGGCATCAAAGCCATGAACCTCTATCCTCAAGCCTTGTTCCGCGCCTCCCTCGTTTGTCTCGCGGCCATCCTCGGCGCGCTCCCGCCCGCCAAAGGCGACGAAACGCTGCGCCTCAGTGTCTATGCCACAGCCGGCGACGTGCAGCGGCATCTTGCCACGGCGGAGAACCGGGAAAAGGCGGTGCGGATTCTCCAGGGATGGAAGGTCTCGCGCATCTTTCTCGAAGGGCGGCGTGGCGATGAATACGTTTCCCCGGACACCCTCGCCGCCGTTCGCGACTTTTTTGTGGCCAAGGGCATCCGCGCTTCCGGCGGCATCGCCACCGTTCCCGGCCAGCGCTTCGGGACGCGCCAGAACGAGGCGCTGGGCTGGCTGAACTGGGAAAGCGAGAAAACCCGCCAGGACATCGCAGGCTTCTTTACTGAGAACGCGCCCCTCTTCGATGAGCTGATCGTGGATGACTTCTTCTGCACTGCGGACTCTTCGCCCGAATCGGGGCGTGCCCGCGGCCATCGGTTGTGGTCCGAGTACCGGCGCGATCTCCTCACCGGCCTGATCGATCCGCTGATGCTGCAGCCGGCGCGCGCGGCCAAGCCGGCGGTCCGCATGATCCTGAAGTTTCCGCAATGGTACGACCGCTTTCACCTCTTCGGCTACGACCCGCCGCGCATGGCCGCGCCGTTCGACCAGGTGTGGGTTGGGACGGAGGTGCGCAATCCAAAGACCCGGCGCATGGGTTTCGTTCAGCCCACTGAAGGCTACATGAATTTTCGCTGGCTGGCCTCGGTCGCCGGAGAAAAAGTCGTCGGCGCGTGGTTCGACCACATCGAATGCAGCGCGCAGAATTTCATCGACCAAGCGTACGGGAGCGTGCTGGCGGGAGCGCGGGAACTGACGCTGTTTCGCCTCGGTGACGTGCTCGAAGGCCATCCCGGCGATGCGCTTTTGGCCAGCCGCTGGCCGGAGTTGTTCGAGTTGGCCGCGCGCGTGCGCGGCCAGCGCCGGGGAGGCCTGGCGTTCTACAAGCCACCCGGCAGTGACGCGGACGAGAATCTCTATCTGATGGACTACCTGGGCATGATCGGCCTGCCCATCCTGCCCGTGGCTCAATATCCGGCGTCCGACCGGGTTGCCATTCTGGCGGTGCAAGCCGCCGCCGATCCCGAGGTTCTGGACCGGATGCGCCGGCATTTGCGTCGCGGCGCGACACTGATCGTGACGCCGGCCTTTGTTCGCCGCGCCGGCCCGGCCGCCGCCAAACTGGCGGGTGTCAAAGTGGGATCGGCGAGCGGACCCGCGACGGCCACCGAAGCGCGAGTTGGCCGCGCAGCGTTTCCGCTGCCGGTGCCGTTCGAACTCGATGCGGGTCTAAAGGCCACCGGAAGCCGGATCGTTGTTAGTGCTGGCGTTGGCGGAAAGCCCGTCCCCCTGCTCACCACTCGCCGCGCCGGGGGAGGCCGCGTCCTGGTGCTGAACGTGCGGACGTTTTCTGAACAGGACTACCGTGAGACGGGAGAATGGCTGCTTGCGCCCAAGGCGCGGGGGCTGCCGGAGATTCCCCAGGAACTGGCAGATCAACTGCGCAAGACTCTTTTGGGGCCGCTCGGGATCCACTTGGAGGCCCCTGCCGGTGTGGCTTTTTACCTCTTCGACGATGCGCGCTGCCTCTACAACTTCCGCGATCAGCCGGTGACCCTCCTTCTCGACGGCGAACGTTTTGAATTGGGAGCAAACCAGTGGCGGTGGCAAGCACCGCATCGACCGCAGCGCCGCTCTGGCAAATAACTTGCATGTCTCAAGACCGGACGCCTGAAGCGAACACGTTCTCCGATCGGAAAGAAAACCGCCATCTGGTGGATCGAGTTGGAAAACGCCAGCTCAGGGACCGTCGTCAGCGGAGTTCGGCTGCGGGCGTTGGACCTGGAGAGTTGACGCGCAGATGTTGGTTAAGGAAGCGCGTCAGGAGGCCGTACAAATGCCGCGTGGTGTTTTTCCCTTCACCAATCCCGTGGCTCCGATTCGGATAGGCCATCATGGTAAATGGTTTGTTGTGCGCCACCAACTCGTTGATCAGAGCTTCGGCCCCCTGGTAATGGACGTTGTCATCGCCCGTGCCGTGGACGAGCAGCAAGTTGCCTTTCAATTGGTGCGCGTAAGTGATGGGCGAGCCTTTCCGGTAGCCTTCGGGGTTGTCTTCCGGCAGGCCCATGTAGCGCTCCTGATAGATCGTGTCGTAGAATCGCATGTTGGGCACGGAAGCCACCGCCAGGGCCGTCTGGTAAAGGTCGGGATATTGCAGGATGGCGTGCAGCGTCATGGAACCGCCGCCGCTCCAGCCCCAAATGCCGATGCGGGCGGGATCGACATAAGCCCAGCGTTTGATGATGGCCCGCGTGGCCGCGGCTTGATCGGCGGGCGC
>CAYIIH010000095.1:13502-23742 GCA_964363225.1 uncultured Verrucomicrobiota bacterium
GCGAGGATGCCGACCTGGCGGTAAATGATCTTGCGCCAGTCTCGTCCGCGCGGGGCGGGAGTGCCGCGGTTGTCGATGCTCATGACCAGATACCCTTGCTGGGCGAGCATCAGGTGCCAGAGATAACCTTTGCCATGCCAGGCATCACGGACGGTTTGGCCCATCGGCTCGCCGTACACATGGAAGAGCACCGGGTATCTTTTGGCGGGGTCGAAATCCGGCGGCTTGATGCACCAGCCGTCCAGCAGAACCTTCTCTCCGATATCGATGCGAAAGAATTCACTGGAAGGCCTTTTGAGGGCGTCCAGGTTCTCGATCAGCTTTTTGTTTTCCACCAGGACCCGAACCGATTTGTGCTCCGGCAGGCGAATCAGGTCCGTCACGGGTGGGCGGGTGAAGGTCGAGTAGGTGTGAATGGCCCACTGGGCATCGGGCGAGATGTTGTAGCTGTGCGAACCCGGCTGATTGGCCGGTGTCACGCGCTCTGGCCGGCCGCCTTTGAGCCGCACGCGATAGAGATAGCGTTGCGTGGGGTTTTTCGGGGAAGCGGAGTAGTAGAGCCAGCCATTCTTTTCGTCAATGGCTTCGACGCTCATGACATCGAATTTCCCTTTGGTAATACGCGATACATGCTGGCCGCTCCGGGAAACCAGGTAAGCATGCTGCCAGCCGTCCCGTTCGCTCAGCCAAAGGAATTTTTGGCCGTTTTGAACCCAGCGCGCCGGGTTCTCGTTCTCCACCCAGGCGCGGTCGGTTTCAATCAGGATCGTGCGCGCCAAGCCGGTTTTGGCGTCGGCGAGCAGGATGCGGTTGGTGTTTTGCCGGCGAGTGAACTGTTGGAGGAGAATTTCGGTTGAGTTCGATGCCCAATCCATACGGGCCAGGTAATGCTCGCGCGGGTCGCCCGGCACCGCGAGCCAGCGTGTATCTCCTCCCTCACTACTGACGACGCCAATTCGGGCGGCGGAGTTTTGCTCGCCGGTCTTCGGATACGGGATGGCTACGGTGCGCGGGTAGAGGCCCTCGGTGTTGTTGATCAGGTGGAATTCGCGGACCCCAGTCGAATCGAGCTGCCAGTAGGCGATGGATTGGCCGTCGGGACTCCAGCGGAACCCATCCCGAAGGTCGAGTTCTTCCTCATAGACCCAATCGAAAGTCCCATTGATGAGCGTTGGCGAGCCGTCAGCGGTCAACTGGGTGATCCGGAGGTCGCGCAGATTCTGAACGAAAAGGTCATGCTCGCGGACGTAGGCAACACGCGTGCCATCGGCCGAGAACTTGGCGAACATGAGCGTGGAAGGCGCCGCGTCGCCTCCGAGCTTTTTCAACTCGCGGCTGGTGATGTCCAGCACCCAATAATCGCCACGGGTGTTCCTGCGCCAGACCCTTTTGCTGTTGCTGAAAATCAACAGCTTGGATTCATCTTCTGAAAAAACGAAATGCTCGACCGACAGCGGGCTGGACCCGCCGGGCGGAATGAAAGCATGCGCCGGAACGAGGACTTCCTTTCGCCCGTTGACCGGCTCGTGCCAGACCAGGTCTCGTCCCGGTCCGCCCCCTTGGGGCGATTCGAGGCTGAAATAACCCGCGCCCCGCTTTTTCCAGACAATCGCGCCAAAGCCTTCTTCGTTGAAGTCGCTGGAATCGAAGATTCGGTCGAGCGTCAGGATTGCTTTGTTGGTCTCCCCCGCAACGAGCGGTTGACCGAGGAAAAGGCTGAGAAGCAAAAGCGCCAAGCCCGCCGCGCGAAAGAGGTTTGCCAGCCTGGCGGCGCCGTGAAGAACTTGTGGTTGCATAAGAGTTTTCGGTTTCTGCCTGAAAACGTTTCAGCGCCCTGCCGGCAGCAGGTGGATGCGAATGGCCGACGGTGCTGCGGCAGTGCGATAAACCCGCTGCGTTGCCCGTCTGAAATCTTCCGGCTTCGCGTGGTAGATGTCGCAGAACGTTTGCGGGTTGCGATCCACCAGCGGAAACCACGAGCTTTGCACCTGCGCCATGATGCGATGGCCGCGACGGAAGGTGTGCAATACATCGGGCATCACCCATTCAACTTTCGTCACCTGGCCCGGCTCGAACGGTTCCGGTTTCTCGAAGCTGTTGCGAAACTTGCCGCGCATCGGCTCGCCACGGACCAACTGCTGATAACCGCCCATCTGCATGCCGGTGGGATTGGGATCGGGATTCGGATAATCACCCGAATAGACGTCGATCAATTTCACGATCCAGTCGGAGTCGGTGCCCGTGGTGGAGACGTGGAAACTCGCCGTGATCGGGCCGGCGATGGTCACGTCCTCCTCCAGCACGTCGGTTTGATAGACCAGCACATCGGGCCGGGTCGCGGCGAAGCGCTGGTCGTCGAGCATGTGCTCGCGGGTCATGTTGATGGCGATGTTGGGAATGAACGGCACCGGTCTGGCGGGGTCGCTCACGTATTCGTCGAAAGCGCCGCCGCCGTCTGTCGGAGGATCAAAGGAGAGCCGTCCGCCGGCCTGGAAGCAGAGCGATCTGGCGACGCTGTTCGTGGGCGGCCAGGCGGCGAAACGGCGCCACTGGCAAGTGCCGGTTTCGAAGATGAACGCCTCGGGCAGGTCGAGGTTCGTGCCACCTTTGAGGAAGTGTTTGAAGAACGGCAGCTCGATGTTTTGCCGGAAATACTCGGCTGTGTTCGCGCGGAAGCTCACGGAACCCAGCTTCAGCCCCTCACCGTGCCATTGCCCATGCGCCCAGGGACCCATGACGAGCGCATTGTAGAGGCCCGGATTCTGTCGCTCGATGTGGCCGTAAACCTGCAACGCGCCGAACAAGTCCTCCGCGTCGAACCAGCCGCCGACCGTGAGCACGGCGGCCTGGATGTTCTTCAAATGCGGCCGGAGATTGCGCCTCTGCCAGAAGTCGTCGTAGGCGCCGTGCTGCATCAACTCGTTCCAGAACGCGACCTTTCCCTTGAAAAACCGGGCGTCGGCATTCTCGAGCGGACCGACATTCAGGAAGAACTCGTAGCCGTTGGGCGTCTCGTAGTCGAACGGCTTCGGATTCTCACGGGTGGGTTTCTCCAGCTTTTGCTCAAAAGACGCGAGGAAGTTGAAGGCGTGCGGCAGGTAGAGCGTGCCGTTGTGGTGAAAATCATCGCCGATGAACCAGTCGGCGATGGGCGCTTGCGGGGACACCGCCTTCAGAGCCGGATGTCCGTCAATGGCCCCGCAAGCCGCGTAGAAACCGGGATAAGAAATGCCGCTCAAACCGACGCGGCCATTGTTGTTCGGGACGTTCTTGACGAGCCAATCGATGGTGTCCCAGGCGTCGGTGCTTTCATCGGTGTCGCTCGGCCCGGCTTTCACCGGCTGGATGGGCCGGGCGTGGCTGAATTGGCCCTCGGAGCCGTTTCGGCCGCGCACGTCCTGCAGGGCAAAAACGAATTTCTCGCGCGCGTAGTACTTCAGCGTGCCATGAGGGTCCGCATACGCGTCCACGCCGTAAGGGCGGACGCCATAGGGAGTGCGCGTGAGCCAGATGGGGTAGTTGGTCGAAGTCTCCTTGGGCGCATAGACGGCGGTGAGAAGCTTCACGCCATCACGCATCGGAATGCGGTATTCGAACTTGGTGTAGTTCTCTTCGAGCCAGGTTTTGTCCACCGGCTCCAGCTTGTCAGCGGCGGCCTGAGTTTTCGAAGGCGCGCCGGCTGTTATAAAAATCATCCCGCACGCCGCAGCGATGCAGTGCGTGAGATCAAAAAAGCGGGATTTGGTCAGCGAAGAGTCTTTCATATATTTCTCGTTTCTGCCGCGTGCTGCAATTGCTTCATTGGGGCCATTAACGCTCCGCCACAACGGGCTTGAGAATGTTCATCAGCAGGTCCGGCTTGCTCGAGTCACGCACGAGTTCCAGATATTTGGGCCCGTCCGCGTAAGGCACCGTGATCGTGCGGAAGCTGTCCCCTTCGAGCACCAGGAATTCGATCGCGCGCCTGGCTACGCTGTCGGCGATGGCGTCCTTCACGCGCTGGCGGCTGAATTTCCGACCGTTCACGCCTTGAACTATCATGCCGGGCGCCAGCCCCGCTTTGTCGCCCGCCATGCCGGGAACGACGCTCGCGATTTTGCCGTCTTCGGCAAACGTCAGCCCGATGGAATCCACGGCGGACACGACTTTCCGGTCACGCTCGTCGTTTTCAAGAAATTCCGAAAGCTTCGCGGCATATTGCAGCCGATAGCCACAGCGCCCGACCACGTCCAGCGGCAGGGCCTCTTGCGGCACATCGACGCGGTCGTGGATGAACTTGTCCCAATCGTAATCGGCCAGCTCCTGGAGGATTTTGACCACGTCGGCCCGTTCGTAGGGCGCGATTTTCTCCGGGCGGCCCGGCCCCATGAACTTTTTGCAGAAGTCATCCAGGCTGCGGCGGCCGTCGGATTCCTGGCGGATGATGGCGTCGGCCTCCAGCCAGAGCAGCAGTCCTTCGTGGTAGTAATCCTGCGAGCGGCGCAAGCTTTCCCAACTGCGGCTGCGGGCGCGCAGCAGGTGGCTGGCGGTGGCGGTGTCTTCGAGCGAACGCCAGCGGCGGCCTTCGGTGCGCATCAGATCATCAATCTTGTTCGCCAGCCCGGGCAGATAATCGTTCGTCGTCACCAACCCGCTGCGCACCATCAGCACTTCACCCAGATACTCGGTGAGACCTTCGTACACCCAGAGCAGCTTGGTCCGCTCGGGGGTGTGGAAATTGGCCGTGACCATCTCGGCGGGCCGTCGGTGTTTGCCGCACCACGAATGGACGAACTCGTGCGGGAGCAGATTGGCCACCCAGCCCTGGCGCTTCTTGTCATCGATCAAATCGCGCTCGCTGACGCCGTTCAGGCTCGAGGAAAGATGCTCCACTCCCATGTGGCCCACTTGATCGCTGCAGACCACCAGGAAGTGATACTCGCTGAAATGCGCGCCGCCAAAGAGCGCGCCGGCTTCGCTGACCACGTTACGGTATTTCTCCACCACCTTGTCTTCGAGTTGAATCGCGGCGGGCGACTCGGAGGTCAGGTGCAGGAAGGTTGGGGGGAAATTTTTCACCTTCAACTCGATGGTCCGAAAATGTTCGCCGCAAATCAGCGGGCAGTCAATGAAGTCGCGCAGCGTCTCAGGCTTGAATTCCACCGACCCTTCCGTTTCCTTCGCCACCGTCAACGCGGTGCCGAAGCGCCACTTCGCCGGCAACAACAGCCGCGCGCTGACTTGGAGCTGATCAATGGACGCGCCCTCCGGGTAGAGCAGGCAAGTATTCCAATCGATGACACCTAACTGCGCATTGCCGAAACTGTCCACGCCCACCGAGTTGACCGTCGGCTGATTGCAGATGTAATCGAGCCGCACGATCACGCGGTCAGTGCTGTCGGGCACGGTGCAGGCGATGCGGTAAGGTTCGGCCTCATCGCGCCGCCAGGGGATCGGCTTGCCCTCGGGCGTTTCGAGGCGCAAGCCGGCGATGTTCTGGACGGGTCCGCCCGGCGCGTGCGTGCCGGGAACCCATTTCGGATACCAGAGCGAGAGCGGGCCGGGCGGGGCGGGGATTTCCTGGCGCGCGTGCAGGAGTTGGCGGGAAATCTCGCGGGCATCCACTTCCAGGCGCAGGGTGGGAGCGGTCTCCGCCGCGCGCGCGCATGCGCCGCCCAGAATCAGGCCCAAGAGGAACTGGCAGAAGAAGAAGTGCTGTTTCATTCGCATATTGACTGGCGAGACTATGAACAACCCTCGTCCAACTTTCAACGCCAATGCAGGAATTGCTGATGGATGGAGTTTGAGCTTCGCTACCCGGGCGGCTGGCGGCTTTCGGTTTTCCTCATGCTTCTGGTGGCGGCAGGCTTTAACAAACAGCAAACTTAAACAATCTTGACTCAATGAGGAACACTTTCTAAAACTTCACCACAAAAGGAAGAACGAATATGAATCGACAATCGCCATCCGCCAGTTCCGATACCGGAAACATGAGCCGGCGCCGTCTGCTGCAGTGTGCCGCGGGACTGACGGCCAGCGGCGCTGTTCTGCTGGCCAGATCCGGACGCGCCAGGGCAGCCGAACCCCGCGGCCAAGTCGTCAAGAATGGCCGCATCCGCCAATCAATTGTGCAATCTCTGCGATGTGTGAGGGGGGAAGGAAAGCGCCGGCCAGGAAGCCAGGACCATTTATGAGCCGGTCGGAAGCACGCCGGGCGGCGAACGAAGCTGCCACTCTGAATCCTGTTTCAGGTAGAGCGTCTGCGTGGGGTAGGCCATGTTGATGCCGGCCTCGTCAAAGCGTTGTTTGATGGCGAGGTTCAATTCCTGCATGCCGGCCAGGTAAGCTTTATAGTCGGTGGAACCCCACCAATGGACGACCAGGATATTCAGTGAAGAATCGGCAAATTCATTGAAGCTGATGAGCACATCCTGGGTCAGGGGATGCTTTCGGTAGATTTCTTCCAGCATGGCCAGAGCCTGTCTCATTTTCGCGGTCGAGGTGTCGTAAGTCAGGCCGATTTTCATCTCGGTCTTGATGTTGGGCCGGCGGGTGACATTGGTAATGGTCGCGTTGCCCATGGTTTTGTTGGGGATGGTGATGAGGTGGCCATCCAAATTGCGCACGCGCGTGCTGCGCATCCCGATCGCTTCCACCACTCCATCGACGCTGTCCAGCTTGATGCGGTCGCCAATGCGAAAAGGTTTGTCTATGAAAACCGAGACGGCTCCGAACAGATTGGCCAGGGTGTCTTGCGCGGCCAGACCCAGGGCCAGTCCCCCGATGGACAGAGAAGCGATCACGCTGGTGATGTTGAGGCCGAGGTTTTGCGAGGTGAGCAGGATGGCCACCATCAGGACAAAGGCTTTCACGCTCTTGCGAACAATGGGGAAGAGCTGTTCATCCAACGACCGGTCGCCCGTAGATTCCTCTCGCCGCTTCCAATGTGCCATGAGCAGATCGATGAGCTTCAGGACCAGGTAGGTCAAGGAACAGGCCACCACCAGTTGCAGACCCGTCTTGAGCCACGATTCCAGCCAGTCTGGCCAGTTGAAGACCTGCAAGCCGATGTGCAGAAGAAAAACGAACGAGACAATTTTGATCGGCCCATGAATCAGGTCGAGGAGGATATCGTCGAGTTCGGTCTTGGTACTCTTGGCCCATTTCATCAGACGGGCGCCGACCAGGAAGTCCAAAAACCTCGAGAGCAGAAACGCGAGCAGAATGTAGATCGCCGATGCGACGTACTGCCAAAGCGGATTGCCAAGGACTGGCTGCTGGAGCGCCTCGATCCGGTTGAGACCGAAGGTCAGCCAAGCCTCGTTTTCGTTGCGGACTTTGCTTGTTATGGCGGGTTCAGCCTGGCCGGCGCCCGGCGTGGTCTTTTCGACGGCAGCCGGGGTAAGATTGGCGCCGGCGGGACTGGTTTGGGCCATCGTCCCAACCGACCACAGGAGCCATCCGGCGCAGATCGCCACATAAGCATGCAAGCAGATGTTAAATCTCAACTTCATAGGCGGGGAAATTAGTCAGGAGGACAAGCGCCTGACAAGCGCATAGCAGCGCTGCGCCAGTCCAATGGCGCGCAGCTATGGCTTCAGTTCCTGCTCCAGACCGGCTCGGACATGGGGGAATTCCTTTTCCAGTTTCTCCAGCAGCACGGAAGTCCCTGTCATCAAGCCGGACCGGCCCAATCCTTCCAACTCTTCACAAAGACGAACCATCTCGCCTGCTCCAAACATGCTCACGCTGCCTTTCAGGTGGTGCGCCGCTGCCCGCAAGGCTGAGGGATCGCCCGCCACGACAGCCGCTCGGATCGTTACCAGCAACGGCGGGGCATCCTCCAAAAAGATGCGGATCAATTCGGAAACGGGATCGGCCTTGCCGGGCTGACGAAGCTCGCGCAAATGAGCCAGGGAGGACAGGTCGATGACGGCGCGCTTGGCCACCGCAGTTTCGCAAATCGGGCTCGGGCCGGCGTTTCGGGCAGCTCGTTCCAGGGCGGCGATCAAGTCCTGCCTTTGCACCGGTTTGGAAACGTAATCGTCCATCCCCGCCGCCAAACATCTTTCCCGGTCGCCTTGCATGGCATTGGCCGTCATGGCGATGATGTAAGCTCTGGGCCTGGCGGGCAGCGTTTTCAACGACTCGTCTTCATGCTGGCGAATGGAACGAGTGGCCGCATAGCCGTCCATTTCCGGCATCTGGCAGTCCATCAGGATGATCTCGTAGCCAATTCGAGCTTGCGCCTCGGCGGCTTCCCGGCCATTGCCGACGACATCAACCCGGTAACCCTGCTTTTCCAATTGGGCAATCGCCACCATTTGATTGATGCGGTTGTCTTCGGCCATTAGAATCCGCTTCTGCCCTTTCGCCACTGTGACGGAGGCATCACTCTGCGTGCTGGCCTCGTCCGGAGAGGGCGGAGAAGGCGCGTCCTGGTGAGGGAGTCCGGCAAACAGATTCGCGAGGCAGTCCCAGAGATGGGATTGCTTGACGGGCTTGGTTAAGCAGGCGGCTATCCCCGTTGAATGCAGCAACTCCGGTGGCAGACCTTGCTCCAATGAAGTCAACAGAATGAGGCGAGTGGTTGAAAGAGCGGGGTCTGATTGGATTGCTTTGGCCAAAGCCAGTCCATCCATTTCCGGCATTTGCATATCCAAAATGGCCAGAACGTAAGGCTCGGTTGTGGCGGCCTGACTGCGCAGACGTTCCAAAGCGGCGGAGCCGCTCGAGGCAGTGTCCGGACGCAGTTGCAGAAAACGGAGTTGCTGCAGCAGGATTTCCCGGTTGATTTGATTATCATCGACGATGAGCGCGCGCAAGCCGGCCAGGTTCGTTTTCTCTGCTGGATGCACAGAGGCGGAGGCGGATTGTTTTTCAAATACGGCCAGAAACCAAAACGTAGAGCCTCGGCCTAAAGTGCTGTCCACTCCGATCCGGCCGTCCATCATTTCCACGAGCTTCTTGGAAATAGCCAGGCCCAGACCGGTGCCGCCAAATTGGCGGGTCGTGGAGTTGTCCGCTTGGGAAAAGGCTTGAAAGAGCCGTCCCTGAACGGCTTCAGCGATGCCAATGCCGGTATCGGCCACAGAAAAGCGAAGTGTCACTTTCTCCTCCGTTTCGATTTCTTTGGCCACCCGGATGATGACTTCGCCGCGCCCGGTGAATTTGATCGCGTTGCCCAGCAGATTGACCAGGACTTGGCGAAGGCGGCCTGGATCACCGCGCAGATGAGTGGGAACATCACTGTAAATCAGGCAGGCCAGCTCCAGCCCTTTGTGATGCGCACGCTCGGCCAGCAGTTCGACCACTCCTTCCACGGCGGCGCGCAGATCGAAATTCGTGCTTTCGAACGAGAGCTTGCCCGCTTCGATTTTGGAAAAATCGAGAATATCATTAATCAGCGTTAAGAGAGCATCGGCGCTGTCGCGGATGGTTTCGGCAAATTGACGCTGTTGCCGGGACAGTCTTGTATCCAGCAGGAGTCCCGTCATCCCAATGATGCCGTTCATGGGCGTCCGAATCTCGTGGCTCATGCTGGCCAGAAACTCGGCTTTGACGCGCTCAGCCTTGACGGCCTCCTGGCGGGCGGCTTTTTCTCGCGCGAGAGCGTTCCTCAGCCGGGCCAAAAGCGTGCTCACCAGCACAAAAATCAGCAGCCGCATGGCCGCATTCCAAATCGGAATGGCCGGATGCACGTCGTCCGGATGAGAGGCGGCTGCCGCATCGGCCCAATACCAGGCGGTGGCGCTCAGGAGAGAAATGAAAATCGCCGGCCACTGTCCGACGTACCAGCTCACCAGCGATACTGGGACGAGATAAAAAATGGAAAAACTCAACTCCCTGCCGGTGACGTAATCAATAAAGCCCAGCAGCAGAACCAGGAATACTCCCAGCGACAGGAAAAGAATCTTCGACCAGGATTGCCTCTGCTTCACCATGGCGGACATAGGTTTTTGATGTCAATTAAACCAGCAGTTTGTCGGACTTTGGCACATCTTGCGGCTTCTGTCTGAATTACACGCCAACGACCATTCTCGCACCAGGAGAGCCAAGTCGGCAAGCGTTTCAGCAACTTGCTATATCTGCCTCTTCACCTGATTCAGTCCGCGCTGGGTCAGAAGGTGGAGGCTAAACCGGTGGAATCACTCCACCAGGAACGCAGCCAGGACCGCGCAGCAATGCATGGTCGCGAAGGCGAAGTGGTGATCCTCTATCCCGGCGACCGCGTGCGCGACGGCCAACGGGTCAAACCAAT
>CAYIIH010000096.1:0-23594 GCA_964363225.1 uncultured Verrucomicrobiota bacterium
ACGGCGCGGCCGAGGTGCAGCCGTTCATGGACAAAACGGGCATCAATTATCCCGTCGTGCTGGGCAACGAAGGAATCGTCAACGCGTTTGGCGGTGTCGAAGGCATCCCGACGACGTACATCATTGACCGCAACGGGCAAATTGTTCGCAAGCATGTCGGCTTCACGGAGAAGGCGGAATTTGAGAAAGAGATCAAACCGCTGCTCAGGCTGTGATGCCGTCCTCGAACTCGAAACAGTAACAACCGCTCAAATCCATTATGGCCACACCTTCCCCGAAGGGATTTCGCGCCAAACTGATTGTCCCACTCATCGCCTGTACCGTCGTGACGTGGTTTTTCCGCGGCCCGCTGCGAAACGCCGTTGCCCTGCTCGTCGCCGGGTTCGTCACCGATTCTGCTGTCGCCGCACCGCAGGTGCGTGGTGCCTTAAACGGATTCAATGTGTCGAACGCCACGATACCGACGAGCGAATTGCTTTCCGGCGGACCAGGTCGCGATGGCATTCCCTCGATTGACAAGCCGAAGTTCGTCCGCCCCAGCGCCGCGAATTTCCTGCTCCCGAATGACCTCGTTGTCAGCGTGACGCTCGGCGGACAGACCCGCGCCTATCCGCTGCGCATTTTCGTCCGGCATGAAATCGTCAACGATGTGCTTGCCGGCCTGCCAATCGCCGTCACGTATTGTCCGCTGTGTGGCACGGCGATGGTCTTCCACCGGCAAGTCGCCGAGCGCACGTTGAGCTTTGGCGTGTCTGGGTTGCTGCACAACAGCGGCGTGCTGATGTATGACCGGCAGACCGGCTCGCTTTGGTCGCAACTGGCGATGAAAGCGGTGTCCGGCCCGCAGGTGAACACCGAGCTTGAATGGCTGCCCAGCGAGCATCTGACTTGGGCTGCGTGGAAGGAAAAATATCCGCACGGCGAAGTGCTTTCCACGCAGACCGGCGCGCAGCGCAACTACTCCGGCACGGCCTACGCCGGTTATGAACAAAGTCCCGAAACGATGTTCCGCGTGCCGACGTATCGCACCGAGTTGCCCAAGAAGGAATGGGTCGTGGGCCTCATCATTGACGGCATCGCCCGCGCTTATCCGCTGAAATCCCTGCCGCCCGGCCAGACCGTGCGCGATGAAATCAATTCTGCCGCGCTCGAAATCACCTTCCACCCCGCTTCCCAACTAGCGGAGGTCAGGCGAGCCGGGAGCGGCGAACTACTTCCCAGCGTGAAAGTCTATTGGTTCGCCTGGCAGGCGCGTTCTATCCTGAAACCGAATTGTGGAAACCATGAGTAAAGAATCTTCAGCCAACACCGAGTCCGCAAAAGACGGCTGCTCGTGCGGACTACATTCATACAATAACCGGATGCCGCGCCGCCTTCTCGTTGGCTTGGGCCTCGCCGTGGTTGTTGGCGTATGGTTCTTCCGCGAACCGCTGCGCCAGCAAATCAGGGAAAGCGCGACGCTCGCCAACGACGCTCCCACACCGGAAGTGGTGTCGGACATGATCGAGCAAGCCACCGATTCGCGCGCCGCGTTGCTCACGGCGTGAAACTCGGGGAAAATTGTCCATCGTGAGGTGGCCATCGGCTCTCTGCGCCGGGTGTTTCCAAACGACCGGCCTTTGCCGCCCGAGTTCGAGTCCACTCTGCTTGGCGCTGCGTTTGACCCGGACATGAACGTGCGCGAAACCGCGCTTGGCAATCTGCGCGAGCGCAAGCATCCCGCCTTGGCGGCGCTCGCCGCCCAACAACTCAAAGACCCCGATCAGCAGGTTCGCTTGCTGGGCTTGAATTACCTCAAACAGGCCAGTGCCGATGTGGGCATTCCATTTGCCGCCGCGCTATTGGACGATCCCGACATTGCCGTGCTCGGCATGAGTTTGAAGCTCTTGGAAAACTGGAGCGGACAAAAATTCGGTGCGAAGCTGACCGACACAGTCCAAGTCGAAAACAAAACCAGCGGCTTGCAGGAATTCCAAACGGAAGGCATCGCCAAAACCAAAGCCGCCGCCGAGAACGCCAAAGCGTGGTGGGCCGAACATCAAAACGAGTTTCCGCCGGTAACACTTCAAGTCCCCGCCGAAGCCTACGCTGCGCGAAGGCCCGTGCCGGCGGCGGATTTCCAGCTTCACACTTTGGAAGGGAAACCGGTCCGGCTCTCAGACTTTCGCGGCAGGGTCGTGCTCATGAACTTCTGGACAACGTGGTGCACCGCTTGCGTCGGTGAGATGCCAGCACTCGTTGCGCTCCAGAAAAAGCACGGGGACAAGCTCGTCATCATCGGCGTATCGCTGGATTACGTCCCGGACAGCCACGGCCACATCGGTGGTCACGCCGCAGTCGAGGAGCAGAAACACAGCGATGGAGATCACGACGACCACGAGGCCACCGCAGCCGCATTGAAGCGAGTCCGGGAGAAAGTTGCCCGCACCGTGAAAGCTCGCGGCATCAACTACCTGATTCTGCTCGATGAAAAGAACGAGGTTGGCGGGCGCTTCAACGGTGGCGAATTGCCCACCACCGTCATCGTGGACGCTCAAGGCAACGTGCGTCGTCGTTTCGTCGGCGCGCGCAGCCTGCCCGTTTTTGAAGCGATGATCGCTGAGGCGAGTCAGTCATTGCAAACCGCCGCCGCTCCGACAGGCGCGTCCAACCTGAAGTGAGCTGGTTATGTGCCTCGCCATGACATCCGACACGAACGGTTGCTGGAATAAACACACTCCGCCATCTTTCGTATTATTGTGAACGAATCGGACTACGAGCAGGCGGTTGCGACATTTTATGAAGCGCTCTATGCGTTTGGCTACAGTCTCGCCGGCAACGAGGACGACGCCGGGGAACTGACGCAGGAAACCTATTGCCGCCTGCTGACCAAGGGCGGCCAGTTGCGCGACCCGTCCAAGGTCAAATCCTGGCTGTTCACCACGCTTTACCGCGTGTTCCTCGGCTGGAAGCAGCGTCGCGCGCGGTTGCCGCACTTTGAAATCAGCAGTGTCGAAAGCGAACTGCCGGTCATCACGCCGCAGCATGTGGATGTGCTCCGCAACGACGCCATTCGCGATGCGTTGCTGGAGTTGGAAGAGCATTACCGCACGCCGATAATGCTGTATTACCTGAACGATCACTCTTACGAGGAAATCGCGAGCACACTGGATGTGCCTATCGGCACGGTGATGTCGCGGCTGTCGCGCGCGAAAGGGTTGCTGCGTGAGAGGTTGGTCGCACGCGCCATCGGCGTTGAGAGTGTCAGCAAAATTTTGCCGTTTGAACGAAAGTCAAATTCAGCCCCGTAAGTTTATGAACAACAAAGAAGCCAAATTGATCCTGCAAGCGTATCGCCCCAGCGGGCAGGACGCGAACGATCCGCGATTCCGCGAGGCGTTGGAGCAGGCGCAGCGCGACCCGGAACTGGCTCGTTGGTTCGCGAATGAGCACGGACTCGACTCGCGCATCAGCGCCAAGATCAAGGCGTCCCTCAAGCCGCCCGCTCACTTGAAGTCACAGTTGCTCGCACAGCGGAAGATTATTCGCCCCGTTGCCTGGTGGCGGCAGCCCGCGTGGCAACTCGCGGCGGCGGCGTGTCTCGCCGTGCTTGTGACCCTCAGCGTGTTGTGGTTCAAGCCAGCCAGCCAAACGCAGTTCGCCCAATATCGAAGTGAGATGGCTGATTTCGCCGGCCACAAACTGGACCGGCTCGATCTGATGTCGAGTGAGGTGACTGAAGTGCGCCGTTGGCTGGCCGAGAAGCAATCGCATGGCGATCTCGTGTTGCCCACCGGTCTGGATGGCCGCCCGAGCCTTGGCTGCCGGTTGCTCGATTGGAAGGGCCGCAAGGTCTCGCTCATCTGTTTCGAGTTGGAGAACCGCCAGGTCGCACACCTGCTCGTGATTGACCGCACCGCGTTGAACGACGCGCCGACGGAGTCGCCCGTGTTCAATCAAGTCGGGGACGTAGCCACCGTCAGTTGGAGTCGCGGTAACAAGACCTACGTCGTCGCCAGCAAGGGCGGCAGCCAGCTTGACCTCATGAAACTTTTGTGAAGCCGTAGCGAATCCAGACCATGAGCACTCCGACCCTTCATCCTGAATCCGCCGTCAAAAACCGTTACGCTGCCGCCGCCAAAGCGCTCGAAGCCGCGCTTTGCTGTCCGGTCGAATACAATCGCGACCTCCTCAAAATCATCCCGCAGGAAGTGATCGAGAAGGATTACGGCTGCGGCGACCCGTCGCGTTACGTAAAGCCCGGCGAGACCGTGCTCGACCTGGGCAGCGGCACGGGAAAAATTTGTTTCATCGCCGCGCAGATCGTTGGGCCGAAAGGCCGCATCATCGGCGTGGACATGACCGATGACATGCTGGAGGTTGCCCGGCGCAACGCCCCCATCGTGGCCCAGCAGCTCGGTTACGCGAACGTCGAGTTCCGCGAAGGCCGCATCCAGGACCTGGCGTTGGACCTCGAAATCCTTGACGCCAAGTTGAAGAGAAACCCCATCACGAACGCGAACACCTTCCTGCGCGCTCAAGAGCTGGCGGCCGACCTGCGCGTGAGCCATCCGCTGATTCACGATGACTCGGTGGACGTGGTGGTTTCCAACTGCGTGCTCAATCTGGCCGAACCGCAGGACAAGCCGCGCCTGTTCGCAGAAATCTTCCGTGTGCTCAAGAAGGGCGGGCGGGCCGTCATCTCCGACATCGTCAGCGACGAAGACGTGCCGGAGTCGTTGCAGCAAGACCCGACGCTGTGGAGCGGCTGCATCAGCGGCGCCCTGCGCGAAGACCTCTTCTTGAAAGCCTTCGAGGACGCCGGCTTCTACGGCGTCCGCCTGCTCAAGCGCGACGAGAAGCCGTGGCAGACGATGGAAGGCATCGAGTTCCGCTCCGTCACCGTCGAAACCTTCAAGGGCAAACAAAGGGACTGTTTCGAGTTCAACCAAGCCGTCGTCTATCGCGGCCCGTTCCGTGAAGTGCTGGACGACGACGGCCATCGCCTGCGGCGCGGCGAGCGCGTGGCCGTGTGCGACAAGACTTTCAACCTTTACCGGCAGCCGCCTTACGCCGAGCACGTTGAGTTCGTCGAACCGCGCGTGCCGGTGAAACCGGAGGAAGCGAAGCCGTTCACCTGCGGCCCGACGCGCCTCCGTCATCCGCGCGAAACCAAAGGCATGGGATACAACGCCACGACCGAAGCGGCGAAGTGCTGCGACGGCAGCCACGGAGGATGGTGCTGATGTTGGTCACGCTCATTTTCCTCGCCGTCTGTTTTCTCGCCTACTCCAACGGTGCGAACGACAACTTCAAAGGCGTCGCCAGCCTGTTCGGGAGCCGGACGTGTGGCTACCGCGTAGCGATCTCATGGGCGACCATCACGACTCTTGCCGGCTGCATCGCGGCGCTGTTTCTCGCACAGGCCCTGCTGAAAAAGTTCTCCGGCAAGGGACTGGTGCCCGACGCGCTCATCGCCTCGCCGCAATTCGTGCTGGCGGTGGCGCTCGGGGCGGGCGTGACGGTGATTCTGGCCACGTTGCTGGGCTTTCCCATCTCCACCACGCACGGGCTTGCCGGAGCGTTGGTTGGCGCGGGCTTGGCGGCCTCGCCTGACGCAGTCAACGTCGCCTTGCTTGGCAAAGCCTTTGTGATGCCGCTGCTGGCCAGCCCCCTGTTGGCCGTCGCCACGGGTGGGGCGGTCTATCTCGCGTTTCGATTCGCCCGGCTTCGTCTGGGCGTGACGAAAGAGATGTGCGTTTGCGCCGGTGTCGAGCAACTGGTCTTGCCGCTGCCGCAGCCCGAGGGCGTTTTCGCCGCGCAAACTTTACCGACACTCTCCGTGGCGGTGGAGAATCCCTCGGCCTGTGCCCAACGCTACGCGGGCACGGTGTTGGGTGTGAACGCGGGCCGATTGCTCGACACGCTGCACTTCTTCAGTGCCGGAGCGGTGAGCTTTGCCCGGGGGCTGAACGACACGCCGAAGATTGCGGCGCTGCTCCTCGCGGCCGGTGCGCTGGACATTCGCTTGGGCCTCGTGGCCGTGGCTGCCGCGATGGCCGTCGGTGGTCTGCTCAACGCAAAAAAGGTCGCCGAGACGATGAGCCACAAAATCACCGGCATGAACCCGGGACAGGGCTTTGCCGCCAACCTTTCGACCGCGATGCTGGTCACGACGGCCAGCCTCCACGGCCTGCCCGTCAGCACAACCCACGTGAGCGTCGGCTCGCTGCTGGGCATGGGCCTCGTCACCGGACAGGCGAACTGGAAACCCGTTCTTGGCGTGTTGGCTTCGTGGGTGGCCACGCTGCCGTGCGCGGCGCTGCTGGCCGCAACAGCCTACGCCATCCTGCGTCACACGCTTGGCCTATGAATCAACTCCCTTCCGAGAACGAAGCCACGGGCAAAGCCAAAGAGATTTTTGAAGACATCAAAGGCCATTTCGGCATGGTCCCGAATTTCTTCAAGGCTCAGGCGGCAGTGGACCCCGAATGGCTGGAACTGAACTGGAACCGCACGAAGAAAATCATGCTGGCACCGGGCGCGCTGGACCGAAAGACCAAAGAGTTGGTGGCGCTGACGGTGTCGTTGGTGAATCGTTGCCAATACTGCTGCCTGGCCCACGAGGCGATGGCGCTGATGGCCGGCGCCACGGAACGGGAAATCAATGAGACCAAAGCGGTGATCGAACTCTTCGCCAGTTTCAACGCCATCGCCGATTCGCTGCGTGTCCCCTGTGACGTGACTCCGGAGATGGCCAAACAACCCAGTTGAGTCAGACCATGTCAGATTGCTGTTCAACGACGAACCACGGTTTGCCGCCAACGGCGGAGCCAGTGAAGACTGCGCTGATTTGTCCACGATGCGGTCAAAGGGGCCAGCCCGTGCCCACGCGCACGATCAAGCACCAAGTCAGACCGGAGTTCCTGGCGGCGGTGGAGGACGGGTCGTTCAACTTCTGCCGTACTGCGCTTTGCAACGCCGTGTATTTCAACGACCGCAGGCTTGTCTTGACCAAAGCCGACGTGCGCCAGCGCATCGGAGTGAAGGAAACCGAAGACCCAGTGCCGATCTGTTACTGCTTTGGCTTCACGGAGAAGATGATCGTGGAGGAATTGCGGGCGACTGGCCACTGCACCATTCCCCAGCGTATCGCGGCGGAAGTCAAAGCCGGCAACTGCGCCTGCGAGGTCCGCAATCCGCAAGGCTCTTGTTGCCTGGGCAGCGTCACTGCTGCCGTGAAGAGGTTGCGAGCCACCGAAGGAGCGAACCGATACTGCAAATGAACTCGATAACATCAGACAACCACCGTGACCGGACTCAGTTTCACACCGTCAGACGCGGAGGGACCAGTCTTGGGACTGCTTGTCTCTGCCTGGGCATCTGGCTGACTGCAATGGCTGCTTCGCCTCAGCAGACCCGGAATATGTCCAGCCAATCCAAACGGGCGCGGGAGATCCTGGCTCAGGTGCGGAAGCAGGACTTCAATCCGCTTCGAGATGGTTTTACCTTCGACCGCCATCTGAACAAGCATGGCGTGGCGAACTTGAGCGATAAGGATTGGCTCGTCAGAACGCTCGCCGTTCGGGACCTTGTGCGCTTGGGTGCGTCTGCCGCTCCTGCGCTTTCCTCGGCGCTGAGCGAGACCAACAGACATGTCCGCCAGGTGGCCGCGATGGTCCTCGGCATTCTGCAAGCGACCAATGCCGTGCCCGCGCTGGAAAAGTTGCTCGGGCAGGACCCGGACCCTATGGTCCGCTCGCAAGCAGCCATCGCGTTGGGGCAAATCGGCCAGCCTTCTTCGATGTCGGCACTCAAGGCGGCACAGAAAGACGACGAATCCCGCGACGTGCAGCATCAGGCCGAACTGGCGGCGCATGCCGTCGAGCGTCGCATGCGACCGACGCCCGAACTGGCGGCCAGCTACGCCCGGTTAGACGAAACGCGTTTCGGTCGCGTGCAAGTGGGCCAGCCGGCCAGCGATTTCGAGCTACCCGATACGGAGGGCAAGATTTGGCGGCTCTCGGATTTCCGCGGCAAGAAGCCGGTGGTGCTCATCTGGATTTTCGCCGACTGGTGTCCGGTCTGCCACGGGGAGTTCCGCGAGTTGATTGAGTTGCGTCGCGAATTCGAGGCGGCAAACGCGCAGGTTTTCACCCTCGAATGTCACGACCTGTTTCCCTGTCGCGTGATGGCCGGCAAGGAATTGGACCCGAAATACTGGTTCAGCAAGACCTCCTTCAAGGCGGCCTACACGCAGAAGATTTGGTGGCCGCATCTGGCCGACCGCGCGGGCGCTGTTGGCGCAGAGTATGGCGTCCAACCGCTGGCTTTCGCCGTCCACTCGGAATATATCAACCGCCCGTCGGTGGTGATTGTGGACAAGGAAGGCATCGTCCGCTTTGCCTACTATGGCACCTTCTGGGGCGACCGCCCCTCGATTCGCCGGGCGTTGGACATGGTGCGCACCAGCGACTACTCCTTCGATGCGCCGAAGAGGCTGAAGCCGGCAACCGGCCCGTAACCGGATCTCACGAGACGCTTTCTCCAATGGAACAGACAACAACGATAAAACGATTTGAGTCAAAGCTCGCACGACACCGCCTGAGCCTGCGTCGGGGCCAGTTGCAAACGCTCCAGGTCAACGTCGGGCGCAAATGCAATCAAGCCTGCCGCCATTGCCACGTGAACGCAGCGCCTTGGAGAAAGGAAATGATGCCCGCCGAGGTTGCGCGACGCGTCGGGGAGTGGATTCGCGAGCATCGCCCCCCGGTTGTGGACATCACGGGCGGCGCGCCCGAACTGAGCGACCACTTCTGTTTCCTGGTGGAGACTTCCCGCGATGCCGGTTGCGGGGTCATCGACCGGAACAACCTCACCATCATCGAGACGCCGGCGTTTGCCTGGTTGCCGGAGTATCTCGCCGCTCACGAAGTGGAAGTCGTGGCCTCGCTGCCGTGTTACTTGGAGGAGAACGTCAATGCCCAGCGCGGGGAAGGCGTGTTCGCCAAGAGCATTGCCGCGCTGCGCAAGCTGAACGCGGTCGGCTACGGGGCGCGGTTGCCGCTCAATCTGGTCTATAATCCGCTGGGGCCGAAATTGCCGCCCCCGCAGGCCGAGTTGGAGGCGGACTACAAGGTCGAACTGCGCCGCCGCTACGGCATCGAGTTCACCCGGCTTTTCACGCTCACGAACCAGCCCATCGCCCGCTTCGCCGAAGACCTCCGCCAGCACGAACAATGGGATGCTTACCTGGAGTTGCTGGCCAACAGCTTCAATGCCGCCACGGTCGAAGCGCTGATGTGCCGGACTACGCTGAGCGTCGGCTGGCTGGGCGAGGTTTACGACTGTGACTTCAACCAGATGCTCGGCATGCAGGTCCGCAACGGCAAACCGCTGTTCCTCTGGGAGGTCACGCCTGAATACCTGGAAGGCTGGGCCATCGAGACCGGCGACCATTGCCTGGCCTGCACGGCGGGCTGCGGCAGCAGTTGCAGCGGAGCGATGCGGCAAAACGTTGCCGTCACAGCAAACTGAACCGCCCGAGGTCCGATGAGCACTCCAATTTCATTCTGCCAGTTCCGCGTGGCGGCGGCGTTGTTACTGACGGTTGTTTCGACCCGTGCTGCCTTCGACCAGACGCACGCTGGCTTTGACCGGTTGCTCAAGCAACACGTCAGCGACGGCTGGGTGGACTACGCGAGACTGAAAGCTGACCCAAAGCCGCGCAGCGCCTACCTCGACCAACTCGCGGCCGTGACCGAGGCGGAATTCAGCCAGTGGTCCGAAAAGGCGCGGCTGGCGTTCCTCATCAACCTCTACAACGCCGCCACGCTCAAACTCATCGTGGACCATTACCCGGTGCGGAGCATCAAAGACATCGGCGGCCTCTTCAGCAGTCCCTGGAAGCAGGAGGCGGTGCGCCTCTTTGGCCGGGTCACCACGCTCGACGCGGTGGAACACGATATCCTGCGCAAGCTGTATGCGGAACCGCGCATCCATTTCGCGCTTGTCTACGCCGCCAAAGGTTGCTCGCCGCTGCGCAGAGAGGCTTACGTCGCGTCCCGCCTTGACGAACAACTCGATGACCAAGCCCGCCTTTTCCTCGCCTCGCAGGAGAAAAACCGGGTCGTGGCCAACGAGCGCACGGTCTATCTCTCGCCCATCTTCAAGTGGTTCGCGGGCGATTTCGAGAAGCACTCGGGGTCGGTGCTCACGTTCATTGAACCGTATCTCCCCGAGGCCGACCGGCGGGCGCTGGCCGGCCACGGTTTGAAAATTCGCTACACCGACTACGACTGGTCGCTCAACGACCGCCCCAAGAAGTAGCAGGTTCGACTCCACCATGAACCCGCTCCTGCCGTCCACTACTGCCATGCCCGCAGATGTTACTTCCCAACCTGGTGCCAATTGGCGCAAATGGATTCTTCTCGGCGTGATGGGCGTCGCCGCCATTGTCGTTGCGTCCCTGTCTGACGTGCGCGCGCTGCTTCGTGACGCCCTCGACTGGATTGAGCAACTCGGCCCCTGGGGGCCGATTCTGTTCGTGCTCATTTACGTGGTCGCCACCGTGCTGCTGGTGCCGGGCTCTGCGTTGACCCTCGGGGCGGGCGCAGTGTTCGGCGTCGTGCGCGGCACCCTGATTGTCTCGCTGGCCTCGACTCTCGCTGCCACCGCCGCCTTTTTGGTTGGCCGCTACCTCGCGCGCGACGCCATCGCCCGCAAGATCGAGCGCAACGAAAAATTCGCCGCCATTGACAAAGCCGTGGCCGACGAAGGCTGGAAGATTGTGCTGTTGACCCGTCTCTCGCCCGTTTTTCCGTTCAGCCTGTTGAACTATGCGTTCGGCCTGACTCGCGTGAGACTCAGCCACTACGTGCTGGCCTCCTGGATTGGCATGTTGCCGGGCACGGTGATGTATGTGTACCTCGGCTCCCTGGCCCAGATCGGCGCGGGCGAGCGGATGCGCACGCCCGGCGAGTGGGTGCTCTACGGTGTGGGCTTGCTCGCGACGGTCGTGATCACCGTTTTCGTGACTCGCCTGGCTCGCAATGCGCTGGAGCAACGCGCCCATCCGAAGGCCGAGCCATGAATCGAGCGCCTCTCGTCCAACCCTGGGATCAACACAACCGGGAGCTCGTCGCGAACGTCCATCCGCCGGATTGGACAAACCCTGCGCCCGCGTCCCGTTACAACCTGGTTGTCATCGGTGCCGGCACCGCGGGCTTGGTCACCGCGGTGGGCGCCGCCGGTTTGGGCGCGAAGGTGGCACTGGTCGAAAAACATCTCATGGGCGGCGACTGCCTCAACGTCGGTTGCGTGCCGTCGAAAGCACTCATCCGTTCAGCCCGCGCCGCCGCGGAAGTGCGTCGGGCGGCCGAGTTCGGGGTGGACGTCTCCGAGGGCGTGAGGGTGGACTTCAGCAAAGTGATGGAGCGCCTGCGGCAGCTTCGTGCCAGCATCAGTCCGCACGATTCGGCCGCGCGCTTTCGCAACCTGGGCGTGGACGTTTTCCTCGGCACGGCGCGCTTCACCGGCCCGGAGACAATCGAAGTCGGCGGCCAGACACTGCGCTTTGCCAAAGCGGTGATCGCCACCGGCGCACGGGCTGCGGTGCCAGCCACCCTGGGACTGAACGGAGTTCCCCACCTCACAAACGAGACACTTTTTTCACTCACCGAATTGCCCAAGCGTTTCGGCGTCATTGGCGCTGGCCCGATCGGCTGTGAGATGGCCCAGACATTCGCTCGATTCGGCTCGCAAGTGTTCCTCGTTGAGGCAGCGCACGGCATCCTTCCCCGCGAAGACCGCGACGCCGCCGAAATCGTGCAGGCCGCTCTCGTCCGCGATGGCGTCAAACTGCTGTGTTGCGGCAAGGACTTGCTGGTTTCGAAGGAGCGGGACGACATCCGCCTGAAGGTCGAGTCGCACGGGCAAGGCTACGACGTGTTGGTGGACCAACTGCTGGTCGCCGTGGGCCGTGCGCCGAACGTCGAAGGACTCGGCCTCGAAACCGTCGGCGTCGAGTTCGACCGGAAGGGCGTGAAGGTCAACGACCGCCTGCGGACCACCAATCCGCGCATTTTTGCCTGCGGCGACATCTGTTCGCCCTACCAATTCACCCACTCTGCCGATTTCATGGCGCGCATCGTGATCCAGAACGCGCTGTTCAAAGGCCGCGCCCGAGCGAGTTCGCTCATCATCCCGTGGTGCACCTACACCTCGCCCGAAATCGCGCACGTCGGGCTGTACGAGAAAGACGCGAACGAGAAGAGCGTCGAAGTGGACACGTTCACGCAAGAGATGCGCACGGTGGACCGTGCCATCCTCGACGGCGAACCCGAGGGCTTTGTGCGCGTCCATATCCGCAAAGGCACGGATGCGATCGTCGGGGCGACCATCGTTGCCGCCCACGCGGGCGACCTCATCGGCGAGGTGACCCTGGCGATGAAAGGCCAGCTCGGCCTCAAGACCATCGCCGGGACGATTCACCCGTATCCAACGCACGCCGAAGCCATCCGCAAGACCGGTGACGCGTTTAACCGCGCGCGCCTGACGCCCGCCGTGAAAAAAATCCTGGGACGCTGGCTGGCCTGGCAACGGTGAAGAAGCCGCAGAGGCCTTTCTTCGATTCTCAATTCCTCCCAACCGGAGACACGTAATGGCCGCTCAATGGATCGTCCGGGTCCAACGAGACGGAATGGGTGCTGGCTTGTCCGCGCAGAATGGCGAACACCGACGGCAACACAACCAATGTCGCAATCGTCGCCGCCGCGAGTCCGCCCACGACCGCGCGGCCCAGCGGCGCCGTCTGTGCGCCGCCTTCGCCCAAGCCCAACGCCATCGGGGCCATGCCCGCGATCATGGCGAGGCTGGTCATGAGAATCGGACGCAGCCGGCTTTGCGCGCCTTCGACGGCTGAATCGGCGGACGCCATGCCGGCCATGCGGCTGCGCTCGGCGAAGGTCACGAGCAGAATCGCATTCGCCACCGCCACGCCAATGGCCATAATCGCCCCCATAAAGGATTGGATGTTCAGCGTCGTGTGCGTCAGCCAGAGAGAGAGGACCACACCGGCGATGACGGCGGGAACAGTGGAGACAACAATCACAGCCAGTTTCACCGATTCGAAATTGGCCATGAGCAGCAGAAAGATGATGACAACCGCGAGGAGCAGGCCGGTTTGCAGGCCGTCCAGCATTTGTTGCATCGGCACGACCTGGCCGCGCAGAGCAAGACTCACTTTCGGCGGCGGAGCGCCGATTTCTTTGAGAGCCCGCGCCACTTGTTTTGTCACCCTGCCTAAGTCGGTGTCCGTGATGTTGGCGGTGACGGTCACCATGCGTTGCATGTTGTAACGCTCATACTGGCCGACGGCCGTGCCCTCCTTCACGCTGGCGATGTTGCGGAGCAAAATCGCCTTGCCGTCGCGATAACTCACCGGGAGATTTTGCGCCGCTTCCAACGAGTTCATGGAACTCTGCGGAACCTGCACCTGGATTTGGTAAGCCACGCCGCTGTTGGGGTCGGCCCAATAGTTCGGCACCACAAACCGGCTGGAGGACGTGGCGGCTACCAGCGAGCGCGATACTTCCGACATTTTGACTCCCATGATTCCGGCGCGTTCCCGGTTGACGGCCACTTCAACCGTCGGATAGTCCAGCGCCTGGCCGAATCGCACGTCACGCAGCAAAGGAATTTTCTGAAGCCGCTCCTTCACTTTCTCCGCGAACTCGCGATTGGCGGCCAGGTTCGGGCCGCTGACGGCCACTTCAATGGGCGTCGAAGCGCCGAGGCTCATGACGCGGCTCACGATGTCGCTCGGTTCGAATGAGAAACTCACGTCCGGCAATTGCTCGGCGAACTTCTTGCGCAGGCGTTCTTTTAATTCCTCGATGCGGACCGGCGTGCCGGGTTTCAACTGGACTTGAAGCACGCCCTCTTCGGAACCGCCATTCCACAGGTAAACCAAGTTGATGGGATAACTGGGCGCGTGGACGCCCACAAAACCGAGGGTAATGGCGACGTTTTCTGCGCCGACTTCCTTCTTGATTATGTCCAACACCTCCAGCGCGATGGCCTCCGTGCCCGCGACATGCGTTCCGGTGGGGGCGCGCAATCTCAGTTGAAGCTGACCGGCATCCACGCGCGGAAAAATCTCCGTGCCGAGTTGCCGGCCAAGAAAAACGATGACCCATGCCGCCGCGACCACGTAAGCGCTCACGACGAGCCAACGCCTCGGGGCGATTCGGCGAAGAAACCAAGCGTAACGTCGTTGAAACCGAGCGAAACCCTTCACCCCAGCCCTCTCCCCTTCGGAAGGGGCGAGGGAGAATTCTCCGCCGTTTGTCCGCGTTTCTGCGCGCTCCGCTTTTGCGGAGGCTGAGGACGATTCTCCCTCTCCCCTCATCGGAGAAGAGGAGAGGGCCGGGGTGAGGGGAGTTGGTGGGCGATGTGAGCGCACAATCCACACTGACAAAACCGGCACGAAGGTGCTCGCCAACAGGTAGGAGGCGACCATGGAAAAGCCGACCGCCAGGGAAAGGGGAATGAACATCGCCTTGGCCGCCCCGGCCATGAAGAACGAAGGAACAAAAACTGCCAGCACGCAAAACATCGCCACCAGGAGAGGCAGCGCGACTTCCTTCCCGGAATCCGCCACGGAACGAGCGATCGCCTTGCCCTGGGCCAGATGCGTGTGGATGTTTTCAATCGCGACCGTGGACATATCCACCAGGATGCCGATCGCCAGGGCCAGGCCACCCAGCGTCATGATGTTGATGGTTTGGCCGGTGATCCACAGCGCGACCACGGCGCCCATCAACGCCAGCGGGATGTTCAGCACGACGACCAGGGCGCTGCGCCAGTCGCGCAAGAACAAAAGAATCACCAAACCGGTCAACAGAGCGCCCAGGGCGCCTTCCATCGTCAAGCCCGCAATGGCGCGGGTCACGTAAGGCGATTGGTCAAATTCATAGCTTACCTTCACGTCCCCGGGAACAACGCTCTGAAATTTGGGAAGGTTCTCCTTGACGCTGTTGACGACCGAGAGCGTGGAGGCGTCCGCGCGTTTGGTGACCGGGATATAGACCGTGCGGCGTCCGTTCACCAGAGCATAGCAGGTGATAATGTCGGAGGCGTCTTGCACCGTGGCCAGGTCTCGCAGGAAAACTGCCGGATAGACCCCCGTCCGAATCGGCACACTTTCCAGGTCCTTGATGTTTTTCACCACCGAATTGAGCGGCACCATCGGATATTTTTTCCCGATCGGCATGTTGCCGGAGGGGCTGATGGTATTGGCCGCCGTCAGGGCCGAGACGATTTCGTCCGGGGACATGTTGTAGGCACGGAGCCGGTCCGGTTTGACGTTGACGACAATGGCGCGGGCGCTGCCGCCAAAGGGCGGCGGCGCGGAGACACCGGGCAGCGTGGCGAAGAGCGGGCGAACGAGATTCAAAGCGGCATCCTGCATTTCGGCCACGGAGCGGGTTTCGCTCGAAAACACGAGATTGCCCACGGGAACGCTGCCCGCATCAAAGCGCGTGACAAAGGGAGGCACCGTGCCTGGCGGCATGAAAGCGCGGGCGCGGTTCACGTAGGCGACCGTCTCGGCCATCGCCGCTGCCATGTCGGTGCCGGGATAAAACTGCAGTTTGATGATGGACGCCCCCTGGATGGACTTCGATTCGACGTGCTCGATGCCGGTGAGGTAGAGGAAATGATATTCGTAGTAATAGGTGAGGTAGCCCTCCATCTGCGCCGGGTCCATGCCGCCATAAGGCTGGGCAACATAGATCGTCGGAATGCCCAAGGTGGGGAAAACATCACGGGGCATCTGGCGCAGCGCCAGGACGGAGCCCAGCACGACGGCAATGATGAGCACCACGATCGTCAGCGGTCGGCGCATGGCCGGTTGCACGAGATTCATTCGCTATCAGACGAGTCAGTTTGAGAAGTTGGTTACAGCAAAACTCCACCCTTCCAATCTCTGGCCGGTGGAGCGCACCAGATTGAGGCAGATTGTTTTGAGCCGTTCAAGACATTCTATATCAGTGTGGCCCAAAATCTTCGCGGGCGGCGACGATTTCCGCAACCGGACGATGTGGATAGAGAACGGGTTGCCCCGTCGCCCCCCACCCAATCCGGACAGGCGGTTCTCCCGCATCCCGCTTTCCAGTTCGCGGTCGCTGATGGACGGCAGGCTCTCGACTCATGCGTCTGACGCAGGAGCGGTGGGAACGGGTCGAATTGAAAGAAGCGGCTGCGGAGCGGCAGGTTGTCGCGCGGGAACAGGCCGGGCGGCACAACGACCAGTTCGGCGGAGAGAACTTGGGAGTTGAAGCTCACCGCCGCCGCGTGCGGGCCCAGTGAGATCAGGTGGCGTTTACATCTTGTGGCAGGTCGCGCACAAGGCGGAGGCCGTGTTATTGCGCACAAGGAACTTTCCATACCGGTTGTCGTGAGCATCGTGGCAGGCCGTGCACTGAAGCTGCCCGTTCTTGTCCAGTCGGACCGGCCCGGTCAGTGTGGCCGGATCCTTGAGTTGTGCGTTTGCGTTGGCCAAACCCGTGTCGTAGCTGAAAGAAACGGGATGATCATCCGCCAGGTCAGTGCCCAATCGGGTCACGCCGGTGGGCATGGTGGTGACCCCGCCTTGGAAGGCGATCGTGGCGCTGCGACTGCGTGCCAGGCCGAGCGCCACGGGTGCCATCGTGACAGCTCAAGCAGAGCTTGGAAGCCCCGGTTGGCTGGCCAATGATGGCCTTGGCGGTGGTGCTGCTGTAAGGCACATAGGCGCGGCCCCGGAATTGTAGTGGTTCCACAGGGGCGCCTCGGTGCTGCTGTTGTGGGGCGTGTGACAGAAGACGCAGATTTCCGATTCGGTGACGGCCTTCACTGCGCCGGGACTGCTGGTGGAAAGGTTCTGTTTGGAGTTGACGATGCTCTCCGCCGTGCTGCCCAGGGGCGCCAGGACCACCGCCAGCCAGCACAACCAGCCACCTGCCGCCAGGAAACCCGGCGGACAGACCGTCCGGCGAATACGCAAGTGGCGCGCGGCGTTCATGGCTGGCCAATGTATTTGAAAACTTGCACGCGGCGGTTGTAGCTGTCCGCCACAAAGACCCGGTTGTCGCGGCTGATGGCAATCCCCGCCGGCAGCCAAAACTCCCCTGACCCCGAGCCGGCCGAACCGACATCGAGCAGGAAGCGCCCCGCCTGGTCAAAAACCTGGAAGTTGTCAAAGAGGGCATCGACGACGTACACGTGGCCGAAACTATCCGCGGCCACTCCCTTCGGCCGGCTGAAATGACCGGAGCTGTCCCCCACGCTGCCGATCATGTGCCGGAATCGGCCTTCCGTGTCAAAGACCTGAATTCGGGAATTCATGGAATCGGTTACAAAAAGCCTTCCCTGAGCGTCTGCAGCGAGGTGGGTCGGAAAATTGAAATCGCCCGCCCCCGCTCCTCGTTGGCCAAAACTCGAGAGCCGACGCCCCCGAAGATCGAACACCACGACTCGGTGCGCCTGGGCGTCCGCCACGAACAGCCGCTCCTTGGCAATCGCCAGACCCGCCGGCCGTTCCAGGTCGCGTCCGATTTCAAACCGGAGTTTCCCCTTCTCATCGAAAGCCAAGACCTTCTGCAAACCGGAGTCGGCCACGTAAAAGGTTCCGTTCCTTTTGGCGATGGCGACGGGTGAAAGGAACGGGCGGGGGCCGACCTTCTCCCAGCGCAGGTACTTTTTCTTCGCGCGGTCGAAGAAACAGACTGCGCCCGCCCCGGTGTCCGTCAGGCAGAGATTGTCGGCTTCATCCAAGGCGACGCCAAAAGGTTTGATCAGGGTCTCTCGCCCCTGGTCCGCGCCCGTGAACCAGTTCGATAGGCGACGCCACCGCGAGGGCCGGACCCCAAGGTCGGCGGGTTTCTCGATGCTCTGTTCATAGACCAGTCGCGGGGCGGCGGGCGGCGGGGGCCACACGCCCAGCATCTGGGCGTCCGAGACCCCGTTCTTTTCCGCCGAGGGGGAAGAAGGAACCAGAACGATCGCGAGCGACACCGCAACCACCCCGCCTGCCCAGGCGGCACGCAACATCCGGCGTCGTGTGGCAAACAGACTGCGGCAGAACTTGCGGTGGTGGCGCGAGTGCATGTTAAAACGTCCGTCTGGCCCTGAGGGAAAAGAAATGCCGGTTGCGCAACTCCCCCCAGGAAAGACTCGTCCTGGTACTCGTATTGCAGCTTGAACGTCAATTGCGCGTACTTGAAGTCCAGGCCGGCCCGCGCCGTGGCCAGTTAACATCGACCCCGCCACCTTGTCGGCGATCTCTTGCAGGATGAGCGATTTGCCGCCGTAGTTGTCGGTGAAGCTTAACCGCCCATAGACTCCCACCAGCCCGTCGAGAAAGTCCAAGCGGACCTGGAATTGATTGGCCAGCGTGGTGAACGAGTCCGAAGGCTGACCCGCCGCGGTGTAATCGACCAGGACCGTGCCGCCATTGGGTATCGTGCCGCCGGGCACACGCTGCAGTTCCGTCCGTTCACCATGCCCGATGACAAGGTAGTCGAACAGTTCGTGGTACGGGATCGTGCCGGTGCTGTCGGTGACGCGGACGCTGGCGACGTTCACGCGCGGCAGATTCAGGAAGGTCATCACGCCGTCGGTCAGCGTGTGTGGCTCGGCCATGATGAAGAAAAGCTGGCCGGTGGTCTGCCGGTCTTCCTGGTCCAGCCGCACCTGGTAGCCGAGCGTGAGCCGCCCCACTTGGCCGAGCCGTTTCGTGTAATTCTCGCTCAGCCCGACGCCGTAGCGCGTGGTTTCAAAGGAGCTGTCCGGTGCCGTGGAACTGAGTGTCTGGCCCCGCAGTTCGACGGTCGAGGTGAGACTCTCGTAGAGCTGATGCTGGAGCGACGCCGTGGCCTGATGCCCGTCGCTATTCACCAAGCCGGACGTGCGCTGGTCGTAGCTGTAGCTGTAACTGCTGTGGAGACGTTTGCCGTGCGCGACCGTGGCCTGCTGCTGCGCCCTGAAGTTGCTGAGGGGAAACCGCGTCTCGTCCACGCGATTGTAGTTCAAACTGGAGTTCAATTTCACTCGGCCATTCTTCCCGAAGGACTCGGTGTTGTACACGTTGAGCGACTGTTGGAGACCTTGCTGCAGCGGGATGCCCAACTCCTGGCGCACGAAGTCCTCCAAGGTGTAGCTCAGCGTCGTGCCGGTCTCGCGGGCCCGCTCATTGCGCGCATCCAAGGAAAGAACCGTTTCGGTCAGGGTGGAGGGGCGCACCAAGCTGCGGACATCCTCCTCCAGACGAGTGAGGGACAGGCTCACCGGCACCGGCCCGGCCGCATAGCCCACCCGCCCGCCAGACCGCTGCGTATCCACAGTGGCGCGGGTGAAAAAGTCATAATCACGGGTGTTGTGTTCCTTGTCGGCGAACACCGACACCGCGTAGGGTTTCTCCTGCAGGAGGTTCATGTCCCCGTGATAGCGCTGCAGAAGAAGCCATTTCTCGTCCGTCTGGGCGGAAAGGGCGCCGGCGGATGGGCTCAGCGTCAACTGCTGCCAGCTCACGCCAGGCTCGGCGCTCAAGTTGAACTGGAGGAGATTCGGATGATAAACGGAACCCTGCAGACCGAGGCCAAAGGCCGGCCCCACGGAAAAGCGTTCCCGTGTCAATTCGGCGTTCTGTTTGGGCAACGTTCGCTTTTCCACTTCTCCCTCCGCTTCCAAGCCTGCGTGCATGTCAGTTATTTTGAGTGTCATCCAGCGCAATTCCGTCTCCCGCGCCGGGGGTTGGGCCGCCCAGCCCTGCCACAGCGCGCCCAAAAAAACAAGCCACCGCCAGCCGCACACCTCGGATGGGCAACTCGACTTTCATCGCGTCCCTCCGACTTTGGCCACCGGCGCGTTGGCCGCGGGACCGCGCAAAAGGAACCGCAGGTCTGCCGTGTGCGGAGCGTGGCAGGTCGCACAGGTATTCGTGCCCGCTTTCGCATGCGCCTCCACCTTGGACACGTCCTTCTCCTCATGGCGCTCGAAGCAGAGCGCCGGCCCGGCTCGCCCCAACAGGAACTGGTTTGTCGATTGGTGGGGGTCATGACAGGCCATGCATTCGCCTGATTCGGCCGGCGCGTGCCGGACCTTGGCCTCTTTCAGAAAGTCGTCATGGCAGGCGAAGCAGATCTGCAAGGGCGTGCCTTTCAGCTTCTGAGAGAATTTGCCTTCGTGACACTCGCCGCACTGGCGGTCCCCGTAAGGCACGTGCATGAACAAGCTTGGCTCCGGTGCGGCCACCCTTCGCGCGGAAAGCAGATGGGTGGCTTGGACGGGAGCTTTGGCAAGTTCAGTCTGTCTCAGAGCGGTGGTTGTTTCCGACCCCGGCCCCGGCACGCCGTCGAAGAAGAAGCCAAGCCATTGACGCTTGGTCTTGAGGCTGCATCCGCTCGCCAGCACGAGTAACACCCCGCCAAGCAGCCCAGCAAGAACGTGCGGGTGTATTCTGTGGTTTCGCCTGCGCGACCTGAGTTTACATAATTCCGAAGAGCGAATGGGACCGCAAGCCGCCCTACCTCTACGGCGCGAAACGCCCGGTCTATGGGGAAGTCAACTCTGTAGGGCCCGAAGTCGCCGGAACCATTCACGAGGCCCTGCGCGAGTTGTGCCGTGCAGCCAAACCGTAGCAAACAACGGCAGGAAGAGCCGGCGGCCTGAGAGGCTGCTCAAAATTGGGCCGGCGCCCCTCGTAGAAGCGCCGGCGCCGGTCCTCGGACTGGGAGCGCCGCTGCTCTTGGCCGTGTGCCGAGCGTGCGAAGCGCGCCGGTTATTTTTGCCCGCGAAATTCCTCCATAAGCTGCAGGATTGCCTCGCGCACGGCAAAAAGTTCAGCGCGAGTGGAAGCGATTGTCTCGGCGGGAAGGAGATTCTTTGGGCCAACTTTCTCCAAGGCAGCTTGCGCCGCGTGCAAGTAATTGAGCGCGCGCTTGAGACAGGCTACCACGAAGGCGCCTTCCTGCGCGTCGCGGCCGTAAGCAAGGCCGTTGAGCGCGCCGGCCAGCTTGGCGCCGGTGATTTGGTATTGGCTCAGGAGCGCGGCCAGGTCATCGTCGTCCATCTTGCCGAGGCCGAGATCGTCGCACTGGTGCCAGAGAGCCATGCTCCCATCGAACGCGCGCCGGGCCAGCGGATGGCTGATGTCGCCGTCTTCGTCGCGCACCCAATCCACGCCTTCCGTGGCTGGGTCCGGTTCGAGTTGCGGAAGATCATCAGGAACTTCGAGGGCAAACGGATCTTCCTCATCTTCGCCGGTGTGCTCGCCGGCCTCAGCCGCATCCTCCTGCTCGGAGTCAGCCGCGGACCCCTGGCGGCTGCCGCGTTCGTCTTCCTCGAGGACTTCTTCAAGCCAGGTCCAGCCCATTTCCTTGGCAATGAGGCGGTCACGGTCGGGATGCTCCCGGTACTTGTCGAACAGCTCGGCATATTTGTCGGTGCGGGCATCGCTTTCACGCATTAATTTTTCGTAATCAAATTCGTCCCATTCCTTGTCCTCAGGCGGCTCATGTCGCGCTGCTGCGAGGGCTTCGTCAAGCTGCTCGACAAACCCCTGAAAGCCGGCTTCGGCTTCGGCGCGGCGCTGTTGTTCCTCTTCCGGCGTGAGCCGCCAGGCCGGAGGGGAAATGGCCAGTTTGTAGTCATGGCTCTCGACGACGACGCGGCCGTTGGCCTCGCTGAACCATTCGAGGTAAAGGCAGTTGGCCCAATGCTCCAGCGCCGGCAAACCCTGCTGGCGGCGCCGGATAAACTCATCCATCGGCACGTCCGGCACGCGCACCTTCCGCGACGCGGTCAGGTCGCCGATGGTGCCGCGCTGAAGCAGGTTGAAATGCGCGTCCGGGCGCAGCGGAATCGTTGCGCCGGGATTCTCAAAGGCAAGGAGGCAGCCCGCCAAGTCCGGGCCGGCATTGCCCCGCAGTTCAAGGACGACCGGCTCGGCCAGGCCATGAAGCCAGAGCCGCCCGCGCACAGAACCGCGCTCGCGGTTGTCCACTTCGCCGCGCTGCACACTGTCATGAATTCGCCAGGCCATAAAGGTCGAGAGAAAGGCTATCGCAGCTTGGACACAGAAAATTGGCGAGGGAAGTTTGAGGGCTACCACCTCACTTGTTCCAGATACCGCAGGCTTTGCGGAATCTGCTCGGCGGCGGTGGGTGACTCATCCTCAATAAAATACCACTTCACGCCGGCCCGCTTGGCCGCCTTCAGCAGAGCGGGAAAATCAATCTGACCCGTGCCAAGCACAACATCGTTCGTCACATCGGAATGCCCGGTCAGATCACCTTTGACACCTTTCTTCATGTCTTTCACGTGCATCAATGCGAAACGTTGGCCGTATTTTTGGAGCAGCTTGACCGGATCCTGGCCGGGATGGACAATCCAAAAGACATCCATCTCATAGCTCACGAATTCAGATTGGGTCTCGGCCATCAGCAGGTCGAACAAGGTGCCCTGGCCGTGCGGTTGGAATTCGTAGCCGTGCGTGTGGTAGAAGAATTTCAAGCCCTGTTTGGCCAGCGCCTCGCCGGCGCGATTGAAAACGGCGCTGGCCTCGCGGCATTCCTTCTCGTCGAAGTCGCCGTCGTGCGGAATCCAAGCGCAGCCGGCATATTGCAGGCCGAGCGCCTTGGCCTCGCGGGCAACGCCCTCAGCGTCATCGCGGTAGCGTTCGTAAGGGAAATGGCCGCAAATGGGCTTAAGCCCGTTGGCCTTAAGCAGTTCTTTGAACTTCTCCGGCGGGAGATTGTAGGTGCCGGCTAGTTCGACATTCCTGATGCCGTAGCCCCGCACTTTCGCCAGCGTCGTCGGAACATCCTTGGCGAAATCGGCGCGCAAGCTATAGAGCTGCAGGCCGACGGGACCTTTGAAACTCGGGCCGAGGCCGGCTTTGGCCGAAGGTCTGTCTGCGGCGGAGGCGGCCACGGAGACAAGAGCCAATGAACCAAGCAGAGAGAAGAGATAGAGTAAGGATTGTTTCATGCATGGCATTCTACCAGCACAGGCCGGGCGCTGAAAAGCCTGGAAATGACGCGCGTTTTCAGGGGCGCAGAGCAAGTATAACAAGCTGCCCGGTTGCGCCTGCCTCGCCCTCGAGCCTGCTGTCGAGCATGAGCGAGAAGGAAAGTGAGAAACTGCACAGACATGGCAAGTCCAAGGCCAAGTCCAACGCGGGACTTGCGATTATCGCGCTGGCCATAAACGACGGCCTTCGTGCGCTGAACTGGCGGACGGAAATACCGCCACAACCTATTCGTCACCAATGCGATCAGAACCACAAGGCAGACCATTACGCGGCTCAATAAACCAGCACCAGCACGGCAGCTTGCTCGGCGGCCTTCACCACATCCTCGAACTTCTGTTCCTTGGTGTTTGGCTCTTTGAGCTTCGCCGACACTTCCGGCACCGATTCCAGGAAACCCAACAGGAAACTGCTCTTCACCGCGTAATTCACGTTCTCCGGCAGCGCCCCGCTCGCGGCCAGCGCCGCCGGCGCGCTCAATTTGGCCGACACCACCCCCACCACGTTGCCCCGCTCGTCCACCAACGCCCCGCCCAAATTGCCC
>CAYIIH010000097.1:0-23571 GCA_964363225.1 uncultured Verrucomicrobiota bacterium
ACAAAGTCGTAGCGCAGGTTTCCCAACCTGCTGTGTCGCAGTGCTTCCAGCCTGCAGACGCTGCGAATGCCAACGGGCACTCTGACTTGGGCGCGCTGCCGATTGGAAATCGGCGATACAGCAGGTTAGGAAACCTGCGCTACGCCGGAACGGGCATCGGCGCCGGGACTTGGACCGACTTTGTCAATGGCCGTGGCTGCGTGACCCGCGCGAAAGCTGCCCGACAACCGAATCCGCATTCGCGCGAAAAAACTCTTGCTTCAATCGAAGTCCTTTGTCGAAATCCTGGAGGAATCCGTCCGAAAGGGTCAAAACCGGGCGACTCGGGAAGGTCGAATGTCGAAGTGAACGCCGGGCCAAGGCAAATGAAGCCGACGCAGGCGGGCCGCGTCTATAGCAATTATGCGCATGCGAGACGATTGCCGGCAAGTTGATGCCCCTGCCTTTGTGATTTCAAACGTTTTCTGGGCCACCCTGCTGTTCCTGGGTGCGGTTTGTGGCAGAGCGCGGTCGGATGATCTCTTTGTGGCGCTCAACGGAAATAACGCCTGGACCGGCACCGTTCCCGCGCCCAACGGCCAAAAGACGGACGGTCCCTTTACCACGCTGGAACGAGCCCGGCAGGAGATTCGGGAGCTTAAGCGCGCCGGGAAACTGGAGAAGGGCATTACCGTCCACTTGCGCGGCGGCCTCTACGAACTGACCGCCGCCTTTACCTTGGGGCCGGACGATTCGGGTTCCGATGGCGCGCCCGTCGTTTACCGCCCTTACCGGGATGAAAAAGTTGTTTTGTCCGGAGGCAAGGTGCTGGGTGATTTTCGATTGGTGAACGAACCGGCCGTGCTCTCCAGGCTCCCGGAGCCAGCGCGAGACAAGGTTTGGCAGACGGACTTGAAAGCCGCGGGCGTGACGGATTTCGGTGACGTGACCGCTGCCGGCCAGCGGGCGGAGCTGTTTTTTCAAGAGAAGCCGATGACCTTGGCGCGCTGGCCGAACAGCGGTTTTGTGCAGATTGCGGACGTGAGTGGCGGCCAGCCGTTTGCCAGCCACGGCATCAAGGGCGATCAGATCGGCAAGTTCACGTACGCGGGCGATCAACCCGGCCGCTGGGGCCAGGAACCGGAGATTTGGCTGCACGGTTATTGGTTCTGGGATTGGTCCGATGCGTTCCAGAAAGTGAAGTCGATCGACCCAACCCAACGCGTCATCGAGCTGGACCAACCTTATCACGGCTATGGTTATCGGCCTGGCCAACGCTTTTACGCGCTCAACCTGCTGGCCGAATTGGATGCGCCCGGCGAATGGTATCTGGACCGGGCACGAGGCCTCATTTATTTCTGGCCGCCCGATGATTTGGCCAAGGGAAAAGCCGTTCTCTCGGTGTTGCCCACTCTTCTCGCGCTGCGAGAAACCTCGTGGCTTGCTTTCCAAGGGATGACTCTGGAAGCGACGCGCGGCACGGCGGTGGTGATGACAGGCGGCACGCAAAATCGCCTCGCCGGTTGCGTGGTGCGAAATACGGGCAGTTGGGGTGTCACCATCTCCGGCGGCAGCAAGAATGGCGTGATCGGCTGTGACATTTACCAAACAGGCGAAGGGGGCGTGTCGCTCAGCGGTGGGGAACGCAAAACCCTGACCGCCGCCGGCCATTACGCGGATAATAATCACCTCTACCAATTCGGCCGGGTTCATCGAACCTATCGTCCGGCAGTCGGCATCAACGGCGTGGGAAACCGCATGGCGCACAACCTCATTCACGATGGCCCGCACAACGCCATCCAGCTCGGCGGCAATGATCACCTCATCGAGTTCAACGAAATCTATGATGTTTGCTATGAGACGGGCGACGTGGGCGCTTTTTACATGGGCCGCGATTGGACAGCCCGCGGCACCGTCATTCAGCACAACTATTTCCATGACATCAGCGGTCCCGGCCTGCACGGGGCCATGGCCGTGTACCTGGATGACGCCGCCAGCGGGATTCATGTCCTTGGCAACCTTTTCTACCGCGCCGGACGCGCCGCCTTCATTGGCGGCGGCCGGGACAATGTCATCGAGAACAACATCTTCGTCGAATGCAACCCGTCCGTGCATGTGGATGCGCGCGGTTTGAACTGGATGCGTGACCAAGTGGAAGGGGATGGCACCCTGCCGAAACGGCTCGCGGAAACGCCCTACCAGCAACCCCCCTGGAGCACCCGTTACCCGAAGCTGGTCAATATCCTGGCGGATGAACCGGGCGCTCCGAGAGGGAATCTGGTCGCTCGCAATGTCAGTGTGGGCGGCAAATGGTTGAACCTCGAGAAAGCCGCCGAGCCGCTGGTCACATTCACGAACAATCTGGTGGAGAAAGAACTGAAGTTCGTCGATGCCGCCAACGGCAACTTTCAATTGCCGGACGACTCTCCGGCTTACGGCCTCGGCTTCAAGAAGCTGCCTTTGGAGAAAATCGGGCTTTACCAGCACGAGTGGCGCGCTTCGTGGCCGGTCAGCAAGAGCCGGCGCGCCGGCCATCCGTAGTATTTCACATTCATTGTTCCGCGGCTTGATGAGTCTGCGCCTAGCCAGTCCAAAACCGTAACCATGCAGTTGAATCCGGGGAGAGCGCGCGTCTCGCGCGCACTGGCTGGCGTCCCGCCAGCCAGAGGGCCGTCCGGCTTGACTCGCCGTTCCGTTGGGTTTTCGCGCCGAAAAAGCCATCGGCGGGACGCCGATGGCAGCGACCGAGACGGTCGCGCTCCCCCAGTCTTTACAGCATGGTTCCGGGAAAGCGCGGCGGCGGTGCTTTGACAAAGGCAGTTTCCCTGAGATAAATCGGTTCCAACCTGTCTCCCGCTACAAAATCAGCGCGGTCCATTGCCAGTTGCGCAAGCATCGCGGCATTGGGAAAGAGCGCCCGGCCAGCGGCCAACCAGCGCGTGGCTTCCGGACCCACGACAGCGGCCGCGGACGCAGCCTTGGCGCGGACTTCCTCAAGAGTGGCCAGGCGCAAGCCTTCCAACTCCTGCCGCCGGACGACGCTGATCTCGAAACTGGCCAGGTAAAACTCGTTCCGCTGCGCCTCAATGATGATTTCGATGCGCCCGTGCCATCCCAGGGCTTGCGCTTGCGCGGCCAGACAATCGACCGAACTGATTCCCAGCAGCTTGATGGGCCTGGCCAATTGCCAGCCTTGGGCTACCGCAATGGCGGCGCGGATTCCGGTGTAAGAACCGGGGCCAAGCCCGATGGCCAGGCCTTCGATTTGTTCGCGCTCCCATTGCGCTTCACGCAGGGCGGCGTCGATCAGGCCGAGCGCTTTCCTGCCATGCGGGCCGGTCTGACTGGCATAGCCAAGAGGAGGAATCGTCACCGCCAGTTCTCTGGCCCGCTCTGCGAGATTCGAGTTCGCCGCCGCTGCGGCTGCCGCCTCCTGTCCGCTTTCCAGCGCTGCCGCGCTGCGTTGCTCGGAGGAAAATTCAAGCGCCAAAATCTTCATAGGTAATGCGGCGTTCCTGGCCGCTCAACATCGCAATGTGGACGCAACGAAAGGGCGCCGGCCATGCTGCGCCGCTGGACTCACGACTTGGGATCTGACCGAGCCAGCGTTCCACCCATTCAATCACAGCCACACCGGGCGGATGGAAGAAATATTCCTCCAAGCCGGCGCCGATGATTTGGCCGCGCGTTTCCAGGCGATACAGGTCCAGGTGAAAAAGCGGCACGCGCCCGCTGACGTATTGGTTGAGCAAAGTAAACGTTGGAGAATGAACCCGCTCGGACACGCCCAGTCCGCGGGCCAGGCCCTTGACCAGTTGCGTTTTCCCGGCGCCCAGGTCGCCCGTCAAACCGATGATCCAGCCCAAGTGAGCCGTTCGCCCCCACTCTTCGCCGAGAGCAATGGTTTCGTCAGGACTCTTGGAAATGCACGTAACCATGAACGGTGAGCGGGTGCAGGCCTTTCTTGCCCTGGATTTTCAGGCCCGGCTTTTGCGTGATCTTGCCGATGCAACTTAATTGCAGATCCGGGAAGGCCTTCTTCCAGGCATCCAGAAGCGGCACAGCTTTTTTGCCGGCCAAAGTGAACAGCAACTCGAAATCCTCTCCGTCGGTGAGTGCGGCCTGCAAGGGCGTTTTGGCCGGCGCTGCCGCCCGCGCCAGCCAGCGCGCCGCGCGGCTGATCGGCACAGCCTCGGAAAGCAATTCCGCCCCAACTTGGCTGGACTGCAGAATTTGACGGAGGTCACTGGCCAGGCCGTCGCTCAGGTCGATCATAGAGTGAATGGGAAAGTGCTCCGCCAACCAGCGTGCTTCGGCCAGGCGCGGCTCGAATTCAAGATGTTTTCCGGCCAGTGACCCACCCAGTTGCCCCGTCACGAAAATGGCATCGCCGGCCAGCGCGCCGGAACGCCGGATGCACTTTTGCTTAGGCACAAGACCAAGCAACGAAACAGAAATCAGGACTCGATCAGGATTGGCAACGGTCTCGCCGCCGACCATAGCCACGCCGTGCCGGACCGCCAGTTTCTTCATCCCGTCATAAATCGCCTCCACAAATCCGGGATCAAAGCGCCGGGGCAGGCCGAGCGTGACCAGAGCGCAGGAAGGCGTGCCGGCCATGGCGGCCACGTCGCTCAAGCAGCGGGCCAGGGCTTTGTGCCCGATTTGCTCCGGGGCAGCCTTCTGGTCAAAATGAACGCCTTCCACCACCGCATCGGTCTTGAAGAGAAGCCAGCGGTCCGGCAGGCCAAAATCGAGCACTGCGCAATCATCCCCGGCCCCAACGATGACCGATTCATTGGCCGGCAGCGATCGGGTCAACCGGGCAATCAATTCCAGTTCATTCATAGTTGCGGACGGCAGTTAACCGACGGGCAAGCCGCTGACCAGCCAGAAAAAGTTCGCCGCGTTAAACAGGCTGTGGGCCAGGACGGGCGCCAGGATATTATCCGTCGTTTCGTATAACAGGGTCAGGATGAGCGCGAGGAAGGTCAAGGGCACGAACGTCATGAGATTGGCGTGGATGGCGGCAAAGAAAAGAGAGGTGCTCCACAAGGCAAATCGTTTGTAGCCGCGTTGCTTGATGGTCGGATAAAGAATGCCGCGAAAAAGAAGCTCCTCGACTGCGGGCGCGACGCAGATGGCCACGATGCCGAAATAGAGTTTCTGGCTGAGCGAGACGGTCGTTTGCAGCGTTTGCACGGCTTGTTGCAGTTCCGCCTTGATCTCGAGCCAATGGAGCACTTGCATCGACAAGTGGTTGAGCGAGGCCGCAATGGGCAGGACGGCGAAGCCGACAATGGCCGCCAGCAGCAAGGCCCGCCCCAGGCGCGGCGCGTTGAAGCCAAAGGCGGCGGCCCAGCCGATTTCGTGTTCGCGCAAGAAAATGTTGATCAAAACAAACGACATGCCATGAAAGCTCAGCGTGCCGACAATAAACGTCAGCCATTTCGAGCTCTCGCCGCCCAATCCAATCTCATCGGACTCCAAACCGTGGACAATGATGATCCCCAGCGAGATGCTCGCAAACATTCCGAGCAACAGCCGAAGCACCAAGTCTGGCTTCCACGGTTTGGCGGACAACATGGGCCAAACGATATGATAAGGTCCGGCGGCGTGACGATGGAAAAGTGAGGCGCCGCTTGCTCAAAGCGGCAGAGCGGTTATGGTAGCGCGTGTCATTTCTAACGAAAGCCCGCTTGGGCTTGGTGCTCAATTTCTTAATAGCGATATCGTTTGCCGCGAGCCATCCGGCTGCGTCAGCCGTTGACACGCGGCCGCCCCTCAGTCCAGTGAACCAATCCAAACCCGCCATGATCACGAATAATGCCGCGCCCGCGCACACCAATCGTCTAGCCCGCGAGCAATCGCCCTATTTGCGCCAGCACCAGCATAATCCAGTCGATTGGCATGCCTGGGGCGAGGAGGCTTTTGCCAAAGCGCGCCTGGAAAACAAACCCATTTTCCTCAGCATCGGTTACTCGACCTGCCATTGGTGCCACGTCATGGAACGGGAATCTTTTGAAAACACGGCGGTGGCCGATTTCCTGAACCGGTATTTCGTCAGCATCAAGGTGGATCGCGAGGAGCGGCCCGACGTGGACAAAATCTACATGACCGCCATGCAAGTCATGGGCCAGGGAGGCGGCTGGCCGCTCAACGTTTTCCTGGCTCCGGACCTGAAGCCCTTCTATGGAGGCACGTATTTCCCGCCTGAAAGCAAGTATGGCCGGCCGGGTTTCCTGCAATTGTTGCAGCAGATTCAACACCTCTGGCAGACGCGGCAGAGTGAGCTCAAGGACTCCGCCGTTCAGTTGCACCAGCGTTTGGGCAGTGTGATGGAAGCGGAACCGGGCCGCGGCTTGGTCCTGACGCCGGCTCTCTTGCATCACGCGGCCAGACAATTCAAGGACGAGTATGATCCGCGCCATGGCGGTTTCGGGAGCGCCCCCAAATTCCCCCGGCCCAGCCAGCCCTTGTTTTTGTTGCGTTACGGCGTTCGCTTCCATGACCAGGAAGCCGTGCGCATGGTGCTGCACACCTGCGAACGCATGGCGGCCGGGGGAATGTGCGATCAATTGGGCGGCGGCTTCTCACGCTATTCCGTCGATGCCGAATGGCTGGTGCCGCACTTCGAGAAGATGCTGTATGACAATGCCCAGTTGGTTCATCTGTACCTGGATGCTTACCGAGTGAGCGGTGAGCAACGTCAAGCCGATGCGGCCCGGGACATCTTGCGCTACGTGCTGCGCGACATGACCCATCCGGAAGGAGGCTTTTATTCGGCCGAGGATGCCGACAGCGAAGGCAAAGAAGGCAAGTTCTATTGCTGGACGCGGGCGGAACTGGCTCAGCTCTTGACGCCGGAGGAATTCAAAGTGGCTGCGCGCTATTTCGGCGTCACGGAAAAGGGGAACTTCGTGGACCACAGCGATCCGAATCCCCTGCCCAACCAAAACGTCCTGAGCATCGTCGATCCCAAGCTGGCCGACGAGGAAAGGTCTTGGCTGGCCGCAGTGAAAGAAAAAATGTTCCGCAAACGCGCCCAACGGGTCCGCCCACACCTGGATGACAAAGTCCTCGCCTCGTGGAATGGGATGATGCTGGAAGCCGTGGCCCGGGCTTATGCGGTGCTCGGGGACGACGCCTATCGGACGGCCGCAGAAAAGAACCTGGCTTTTCTGCAAGCCAGGCTTTGGGATGCCAGCACCAAGACGCTTTATCACCGCTGGCGAGACGGGGAACGCGACAGCGTCCAACTGCTCGATGCTTATGCCAAACTGCTGGCCGGGGTCATCGAGTTGTATGAAGCCACCCTCGACGCCAAACACCTCGAATTCGCCCTGGCCCTGGCCGAGAGCATGATGGCACGGTTTTATGACGCGGAAAAAGGCGGCTTTTGGCAAAGCGCCGCCCAGGCCCCAGACCTCATTTTGCGGTTCAAGGAAGATTACGACGGCGCAGAGCCTTCGGGCAATTCGGTGGCGATCCTGGCTTTGCTCAAGTTAAGCGCCATCACGGACCGCGCCGACATGAAGAAGGCAGCCGAGCAAAGCCTGCGTCTGTTTGCCCAACGTTTGCAGACGTTGCCGCAAGCCGTTCCCCAGCTTTTGCTGGCCTTGGACTTTTGGCTGGAAGAACCGAAGCGAGTCGTTCTGGCGGGGGATGCGGCGGTGGCGGCGGGCCGGCAGTTGCTGCGAGCGGCTCATTCGGTCTATCAGCCGAACAAAGTAGTGCTTGGGAATACGGGTCCGGTGGAGGCCTTTGCCAAAACGTTGCCTCTGGATAAGGGCAGTCCTGTTGTTTATCTCTGCACGGGCATAGCCTGTCAGCCACCCACACGCGAACCCGAGAAGGTGAAGCAATTGCTGCAAGGAAACTGAGAACGGCCGGCCTTCACGCCGCTTTGGACGAACCGCGACGGGTAGGGCAGTGCCTCCGGCCTGCCACGTCTCCATTGGCGTCCGGCGTCCACCTCCCTGCTGACCTTATGCACCACGGACGTCACGGATGGGCACTGATAAAAACATTTCTTAGCCGTGCTATTCAACCTAAATCCGGCAGTTGAGAAACCACGGATGACACGGATCACACGGATGATAACCCCTTTCGCGAAGGGCGGGAGCCTCCTCCGTGCTCACCCGCCGGGTGAAAGCTCGCTCCAACACAACAGCTTCTTCATCCGTGTCATCCGTGTCATCCGTGAAATCCGTGGTTCCAACTGCTTTTTCTAAGTTCAATGGTCTGGTGAGCGCAATCGCCTCCTCCAGACGGACACGCGCAGCAAGACGTTCAAGGAAGGCTCACGGCGCTGCACATTTCTTTTGTCAGTCTTGGGCTGGATGAAATTGCTCGGGAGAATGGTGGAAACGTCCCTCCCGGGTACGTTCTCGCAGGGCGAAAAGAAATGGAAAAGTGCTGGACCTTGCGCTGGACTCCTTTTCGGAAGCTCACTCCGGAAACAAGGCGGCTGCAAACTGGGCGGCATCAAACGGCTGCAGATCATCCGGCTGTTCGCCCACGCCAATGAATTTGATGGGCAAGCCCAGTTCCTTTTGGATGGCGACGACCATGCCGCCTTTGCTGGTGCCATCGAGTTTGGTGATGACCAAGCCGGTCAGCGTGACCGCTTTATGGAATTCGCGCGCCTGGTTCAGGGAATTCATGCCGGTGACCGCATCCAAAACCAGCAGCTTCTCCTGCGGCGCTCCCGGCAGTTGCTTGCCCATGACCCGATGCAGCTTCTGCAATTCCTGCATGAGATTGTGCTTGGTGTGCAGACGCCCCGCCGTATCGACCAGCAGATAATCGATTTTCCGCGACAAGCCTGCCGTGACCGCGTCATGGGCCACGGCGGCCGGATCCGTGCCGTAGGCTCCGGCAACGACCTGGACGTGCAGGCGCTGGCCCCACAGTTTGATTTGTTCGATGGCGGCGGCGCGAAACGTATCGCAAGCCGCCAGCAGGACGGTTTCGTGACGGTTTTGAATCCAGTGCGCCAGTTTCGCCGCGGTGGTCGTTTTGCCGGTGCCATTCACGCCGACGACCGACACCACCGTGAGACGGCCCGTTTCCTTGTGCAGAGGAGAAGGGCTGGAAGAGAGCTCACGAGACAGCTCGCGCCGGGCCACGGCGAAGATATCCAAGCCGGCGCTGCCCTGGGTTTCATAGGCTTTTTTGACGGCGGCGACAATCTGCGCCGTCATGCCCGTGCCAAAGTCCGCCCCGAGGAGCGCGCCTTCCAATTCCTCCAAAGTGGCGTCGGTGACTTTGGGCGAGCCAGAGACAATGCGTTTAATTTCGTGAGCCAGCTTGCTTTGGGTTTTTTGCAGGCCGGCTTTTAGTTTCTCAAAGAAGCCCATGAGATTTACGGCGGGGTGCGAGGCGCGGAAAGCGCGGAGGGGGAACGAGCCTGTGGAGTGGCGGTTGTGGCGGGCAGTTCGCTCAGGCTGGCCTTGAGTTGGCGCACATAGTCATACGGGAGTTTGATCGAACCGATGAGCGGCTTGCCTTTATTCAGGCCATGGCAATCGGAACCGCCCGTCACCAGGAGATCATGATGCTCAGCCAACCGCAGATAATGATCGGAGGTGGAGGACGAATGTTTCGAATGAAAACATTCCAAACCATCCAAGCCGGCGCTGACCAGTTCCGGAATCACATCGTCGGTGCGGTTCAAGCCGGGGTGAGCCATCACCGCCAAGCCGCCCGCCTGATGAATCAACTCAATGGCTTCCATGGCTGAGATTTTGAATTTGGGGACCCAAGCCGGCCGATTCTTCTTCAGGAACCGGTCGAATGCTTCGTCAAGATTGACGCAGAGGCCAGCCTGGACGAGCGCTCGCCCCACGTGCGGCCGGCCCGGAGACCGGCAATTGGCAATGGCAAAGACGGCCTCGGCTTCCAATGGAACGTTGAGTTGGTTCAGGCGGGCCACCATTTCCCGGATTCGATCTTGGCGCACCGCCTGGAACTTGCCAATCTCCTTCAGCAACCTTGGGTTATGAATATCGACAAAATAGCCAAGCAGATGCAATTCATGACCGTTCAGTTCCGCAGTCAGCTCCGCCGCCGGAATGAATTCGATCCCGGCCTGTTCACAAGCCACAGCCATGCGAGGGCAACCCTCGACCGAATCATGATCCGTCAAGGCAACAGCGCTGAAGCCGAAACGCTTGGCTTCAGCCGTCAATTGCTCCGGCGTGTAGGTGCCGTCCGAGAAATTGGTATGTAAATGCAGGTCAGCGAACATCATTCAAATGCGGAGTGCGGATTCATAGCCTACTTTACGACTCGGGCCGGCCGCATCAAATCGCGTTTTATGCGGTCGAGGAGGCCGTTGACGAATTTGCCGCTCTCTTCCGTGGAGAATTTCTTGGCAATATCGACGGCTTCATTGATGCTGACCACGGGCGGAATGTCGTCACGATGCAGCATTTCATAGATGGCCAGCCGCAGGATATTGCGGTCCACCACCGCCATGCGATGCAAATCCCAATTGAGGGCGTATTTCTTGATTTCCGCGTCCAACTGGCCGCGATGTTCCAATGTGCCCCGGATCAAAGGCTCGGCAAAGAGCCTTAAGGCCGTTTCCTCTGCGGTGACCGGAAGGGTTTCGGCCTTTTGCCCCCAGGAGGCGTTGCCCTTGTCCTCAGCGATCGCCGCCGTCCGCTGCGACTCCCAAAAATGGTTCAACGCCGCCTCCAGGTCCTCGGGCGGATTCAAATCATGCTGAAACAGAAATTGGACCGCGCGCTCCCGCGCCTCACGTCTCATACCCATGACAACAAGATGCAGAAGAAGGGGTAAAAGGGGAAATAAAAAATAAAAAGTTTTCGTCAATTGGAAGGCCAGACGCGCAACTGACAGAGAGAAGAAGCTAAATAGTCGATATGAAGAAGCGCATTTGCTTCCAGAATCTTTGCTCGCAGCCCGTGTCGCCTTCTATTCGCTTTTTGAAGGCTCTTTTGAATCCGGAACTGAAAGCGACTTCAGTCATGATTCAGTTAACGCTTTCTTCAGTTGGGCAATATTCGACGAGAACTTTAATTTAGCCTTTTTCATCTCGTCGTGGCTCTCACGGTAACTCTTCAGCACCTGCTCGCGGTGCTCCTCAATGAGAGATCGCTCCAAAATGAATTTCAGTTCTTCCTTTTCTTCGGTTGAAAAAGCTCGAATTCTATCCACCAGACTCTCAAAAGTTGAGTTCATGTCTCTTCAATATTTCGGCACGCTGGGATCGATATCATCGGCCCAGGCGTTGATGCCGCCTTTGACGCTTTTCACGTATTTGTAGCCGCGTTCCTGGAGGAATTTGACGGCTTTCATGGAGCGCAGGCCGCTCTTGCAGTGCAGGTAAATCTGCTGGTTGGGATCGAGTTCCGTAAACCGGTTCGGCAAGGTTCCGAGGGGGATCAATTTCACGCCGTTGACGTGGGCGATCTGGTATTCGTCCGGATCGCGCACATCGACCACCTGGATGGCCAGTTTGGGGTCCTCCAACGCGCGCTTCATGTCCTGCACGGTGACTTCGTCCGGATGGGCGGCGGGGGTGGCCGGCTCAGCCGGGATGCCGCAAAACTGTTCATAATCAATCAGTTTGGTAATGGTCGGATTCTCGCCGCAGAGCGGGCATTGCGGATCGCGGCGCAGCTTCAGCTCCCGGAACTTCATCTCGAGCGCATTGAAGAGGAGCAAGCGGCCAATCAACGAACTGCCTTTGCCCAGGGCCAGCTTGAGAATCTCGGTCGCCTGGATGCAGCCAATGATGCCCGGCAGCACGCCCAGCACGCCGCCTTCCGCACAGCTCGGGACCATGCCCGGAGGAGGAGGTTCCGGATAAAGACAACGATAGCAGGGGCCGCCCAGGTGCGGCGCAAAAACGCTGGCCTGCCCATCAAAGCGAAAGATGGAGCCGTACACGTTCGGCTTCTTCAGCAGGACACAAGCGTCATTGGTCAGGTAACGCGTGGGAAAATTATCGGTGCCATCGACGACGATGTCGTATTGGTTGATGATCTCGAGGGCGTTTTCGCTGGTGATGCGCGTCTGATGCAGGACCACCTCGGTATTGGGATTGATCCCATTAATGGTCTCGCGGGCGGACTCGGTTTTGGGCCGGCCCACGTCCGGGGTGCTGTGGATGATCTGCCTCTGCAGATTGGAAAAATCCACGGCATCGAAATCCAGCACACCCAGCTTGCCGATTCCGGCCGCGGCCAGGTACATCGCGATGGGCGAACCGAGGCCGCCGGCGCCAATGCAAAGGACGCCGGTGGAACAGATTTTCTTTTGACCAGCCAAGCCCACTTCCGGCAGGATCAGGTGTCGCGAGTAGCGGCGAATTTCGTCATTGTTTAATTGCATAAATCAGATGAACTCCCGGAAACGTAGAGTAGCTTCAGGATAAATCAAGCCGGCACCCGAACCGAGCCGCATCCTCTCATGCTCCATCCACGTCGAACCGCCGTGCAAACCGAAGCTGCGCAGGATGGACTCCTGCGCTCCTAGCACCCATGCCCCATCCCCATCGAACTGCGGTGCAAATGCTGAAATACTCGCCGCTGCGCCCGACCTTGGCCCTGGTTTTAGGAAGCGGATTTCAATGCGCCATCGATCAGATTGACATTGAGGCGGCGGTTTCGTACGCCAGGCTGCCGGGCTTTCCTCCCGCGCGCATGCCTGGCCACACTGGAAAACTGGTCTGGGGTTATCTGGGCGGCGTTCCGGTTTTGGCCCTGTGCGGGCGGGCTCACTATTACGAAGGTTACAGCCTGGAGAGCATCACCTTTCCCGTGCGCGTTTTAGCCGAGTTTGGCATTCGCTCTCTCTTGCTGACCAACGCCGCCGGCGGCATCCACCCCAAGTTGCAGCCTGGTGATTTCATGTTGATCAAGGATCACATCAATTTCATGGGCATCAATCCACTGCGAGGCGCCGCCATTCCTGGAAAGACGCGCTTTGTTGACCTGACGCAAACGTACGATTCCCGCTTGCGCCACGCGCTCCAGCGGGCGGCGCGACGGGCGAGAATTCTTTTGCATTCGGGAGTGTATCTGGCGGCGGCAGGCCCGTCCTACGAGACGCCGACGGAAATTCGCGCTTTTGCCCGGCTGGGAGCCGACGCGGTGGGGATGAGCACCGTGCCTGAAGCCATTGTCGCCCGGCAATGTGGATTGGCGGTGGCGGCGCTATCCTGCATTACCAACCGGGCGGCCGGCTTGAGCGGGCGGCAGCTCTCGCATACGGATGTTTTGGCGCAAGCCGAACGCGTGAGCAAGAAAGCGGGGCGGCTCCTGATTTGCTTCGCACAAGAATATGCCAAGATTCAATAGACGCAAACTCGTCGCAGCGGCGCTGGCGGCGCGGCAACGGGCCTGCGCGCCTTATTCGCGTTTTCAGGTGGGCGCAGCTTTGCTCACTAAAGACGGGGCGATCGTGACGGGCGCCAACGTGGAGAGCGCCAGCTACGGACTCACCTGTTGCGCGGAACGAGTGGCCTTATTCAAAGCCTTGACTGAAGGCCGGACTCATTTCGTGGCCATCGCCATCGTTGCGGCTTGGCCAGGAGGCCCGATGCCCTGCGGAGCGTGCCGCCAGCTTTTGCTCGAGTATGCCCCCCAGGCAATTGTTCTGACAGCCGACAGCGCCAACCCGCGCCAGGTCACGGAGATGGCGATGGCGGAACTTCTGCCCCGGCCTTTCGTGTTGTTGCCTCCGAAAAATTGTAGTTGAGAACGGAGCACAACCAATTAAGGTTTAACGTGGTTCAGGTATCATATCCATGAAGTCAGACTTAATCTTTGGATTGGAGAACGCTGGCTGGCCGGCCCTCCTGGTGGATCACTCGGCAACGATCCGGCGCGCAAGCCAGGCAGCCAAATCCGTTTTCGGGTCCAGCATGGAGGGGGAACCTACCCTGGCGGCTTCTATATGGTCTGCGGAGAATGAAACCACCCCCGAGCAGTTTTTGTTTCGCGTGGAGCGTTCCGGTTTGGCAACTCTGCCTTTGAAATTGCGCGTCAAAGAAGGAGCGACGGCCTCCTTCCAGTGTTACGTCTGCACCCTGCAGCGGGACGGGCAGAATTATTTTGTCCTGCAACTGTTCCGGGAAATGAGCCTGCCCTCTGCCGAGAGCAAAGGCCCGGCTTCTTTCGGCGCCAGGATTGCCGCGCCGACGCCTGTCTCAGTCCAGAGAACTGCGTCCGAAGCAGCCGGGACGGGACCGGACAACCCTTCCGTCGAGTTGAGCGTGGCACACAAACAAAAACTGGATTGCGCCCTGCAGTTGAGTCGGACGGTGGCTTTAGATTTCAACAACGCGCTCACGAGCATTCTCGGTCATACTTCATTGATTCTCAGCAAGATGGAACCTAACCATCCCTGGAGAAGTTCGCTGGTTGAAGTGGAAAAATCCGCCGAAAAAGCCGCTGAAACTGCGCATGACCTGGCTGCCTTTAGCCGTCAGGACAAAGATGCTTGCGGCCAGGTGGCGGGAAACCTGAACGATCTGCTGCGACGCACGGTGGAGTTGTTCCGCACCTCCGGCGCTGTCAATTTTGCCTGGAGACTGCATTTGGAAAGCCGGCTTTACACAGTTAATTTTGACGAGGCCAAAATGCAGCAGGCGTTCGTAAAAATCCTCGATAACGCCACCCAGGCTGTGGGGCCGACCGGGCAAATCATCGTCCAAACACGCAATCAGGATTACGGCGAGGAGCATGAGGACGGCACCGTGCGATTGGCACCGGGCAGTTATGTTTGTGTTGAATTCATCGATAACGGCTGCGGCATTGCGCCCGAGATTCTGCCCCGCATTTTCGAGCCGTTTTTTACCACGAAAAGCGGTTTGACCCACCGCGGTCTCGGCTTGACTTGGGTCTATGGAATCGTGACCAATCACGGTGGCAGCGTGGCGGTGTCGAGCCAGTTGGGGCAAGGAACCTCGGTGCGGGTTTACCTGCCTGCGATCAAGAAATTCGTCAAAGACAGAACGCTGAAGAACGATGATCTAACCGGAAGCCAGACTATCTTGATGGTTGATGATGAGGATCTTATGTTGACCATGGGCCAGATGGTGCTTTCTTCATTTGGGTATCGGGTCTTGACGGCCAACAGCGGTCAAAAGGCGCTGCAGATTTTTTCGCAAGCACCGTCCGAGATCGACCTGGTCATCACGGACCTGGTCATGCCCCAGATGAGCGGGCGGGAATTGATGGAGCACCTGCGCCGTATTTCCAGCGAGGTGAAGATCCTTTGCGCCAGCGGTTTCGTGCGCCCCGCCAACACCGAAGAAGAGGAGACTTACCTGCAAAAGCCGTTCACCAGCCAGGATTTGCTCCGCAAGGTCAAACAAGTGCTGGCAAATTCCGATACAACATAAGTTGACTCCATGGACATTTTAGTTTTTAATTTACCTTATGCAAATTGAAAGCTTGAAAGTTTTTTGTGATTTGTCGGAAACGGAAAGCTTCACCAAAGCCGCCCAAATCAACCAGATAACCCAATCCGCGGTCAGCCAGCAAATCAGCTCGCTGGAGCGGCAATTCAAATCGTTGCTGATCGAACGGAGCAAGAAGAAATTCCGCCTCACGCGCGAAGGCCAGGTTCTGTACGACTACAGCAAGCAGATCATCCAGACGTGGGATTCGCTGCACAACAAGCTGCAGGAAATCAAGGACATCATTTCGGGCACCATCCGCGTGGCCACCATTTACAGCGTTGGCCTGCACGACCTGCCCCCTTACATCAAGAAGTTTCTCAAGAGCTATCCCACCGTCAATGTCCACGTGGAGTACCGCCGCTCCAACCAAGTCTATGAAGACGTCCTGGGCAATGTGGTGGACCTCGGCCTGGTGGCCTATCCGATCCGGGACGCCAAATTGGAGATCGTAGCGCTGCGCAAGGACAAATTGGTCCTGATCTGCCATCCTCAGCATCCTCTGGCCAAATCAAAGAGCATCAAACTGAAGGAGATCAACGGCCAGAAATTCATTGGCTTCGAGCCCGACATTCCGACCCGCAAAGCCATTGACAAGATTCTGAAGGACCACAGCGTCCAGGTCCAAACCATGATGGAGTTTGACAATGTCGAGACCGTCAAACGCGCCGTCGAGATTGATGCCGGCATCTCCATCGTTCCGCTGAGCACCGTCCTTCAGGAAGTGGCCAAACAGACGCTCGCCCAAATCGAATTGGACGATTCGGATTTCTATCGGCCGCTGGCGGCTATCTTTAAGAAAAACAAGGTGCTCTCGCCGGCCATGAAACAATTCCTGGTCATCCTCAAAGGGGACCTGCCCAAATAATTCGCCCATGCGGAGCGTGGCCGCCGCGACCTTTCCGGCGGCGCTCTTTCGACCGGCTCGGCCGCGCACGGGCGCAGCGGGATGGTTGCGGCTGCATCGGGCGCAGTTGCCATCGGCACACACAACTATCCGGGTAACGACAGGTTTTTGATCCAAGAACTATAGAGCCTGTGGTGCAGAAACAGCATATAATTGGCGCAGGGCTTGGGGCGGCGTTGGCCACGATAGTCGGCTTGGCCGCATGCTGGTTCCGCCTGGGTGAGGGCTTGGTCCACGCCAGTTACGACCTGCTGTTTCCGTTTCGAGCGGAACTGAAGCTGGAGGAGATCGTCATCGTCTCGCTGGACGACGCTTCGCACCGCGTGCTGAAGCAACCCGAAAACCAGGCCTGGGACCGCTCGCTTCACGCCCGGTTGTTGGAGCGATTGACCCAGGAGAAGGCCAAGCTCGTGGTCTTCGACATTCTGTTCGAGGATGCCGGCGAGGGGCTGGCGGATGAGGCCTTGGCGCGGGCGATCAAGGCCAACGGCCGCGTGGTTTTGGCGGCTAATTTCACCCAAGGTCCAACGCATACAAGCTTGGACACCGCCCAAGTTGTTTTGCCGGCGGAGAGGTTTCGCGAGGCGGCAGCAGGCTACGGAGTGGACGCATTGGCGTTGGATGCGGATTTTGCCGTGCGGCAGATGCATCCGGGTGAGAGCCGGATTCACAGCCTGGCCTGGGTGGCGGCTGAGCTGGCGGGCGCCTTGGCGACGAAGGAGGCGGGAGACCGGTTCAGCTCGCGGTGGCTGAATCATTACGCGCGTCCCGGTGGTCTCCCGCGGGTCAGCTATTACCAAGCGCTGTCCAAGGATGTGGTGGAGCCTGGCTTTTTTAGGGACAAGTACGTGTTCGTGGGAGCGCAGCTTGCGGCTGGTTTCACCGGCGCGAGCAAGGAGTCCTTTGCCACGCCGTACACCTTCTGGACGGGGCGATTCGCGCCGGGTGTCGAAGTGCAGGCAACAATGTTCCTAAACTTGGTGCGCGGGGATTGGCTGGTCCGATGGCCGTGGTGGGCGGAGAGCCTGCTGCTGGCCGCGATCGGGGCCGCGGCAGGCGCGGGCTTGGCTTGGTTGCGGCCGTTGGCGGCGAGCGGCGTGGCTCTGGCGGGCGCCATGGCGGTTTCGGTCACGGCGTTGTGGGTGGCCTGGAGGTGGCACACCTGGTTCAGTTGGGTGATTGCAGTGGCCGTGCAGGTGCCGGCCGCTTGGGCGTGGGCGGTGACCTTCCACTCGATGGTGAGCTTCCACGAAAGACGGTTGCTGGAGCGATTGTTATCCTTCCATGTCTCTCTGCCCCGTGCCCGTCAGTTGCTGCGGCAGCCCGACCTGCTCAAACCCGGGGCGGAGGAGATCAAAATCAGCGTTCTGTTCAGCGATATTGCGAATTTCACGAGCATAGTGGAGCGAATGCAGCCCAAGGAGTTGGCCAGACTGCTGAACGACTATTTTGAAGTTTCCATTCAATGCGTGCACCGTGAGGAAGGGACGGTCGTGAAACTGATTGGCGATGCCGTGTTCGCGATATGGAATGCGCCGGTGGCCCAGCCGAACCACCAGGAGCGGGTCTGCCGTGCCGCGTTGCGGCTGCGGGAGGCGCTGGCGGAGTTTGACAAAAAGCTCAAAAGCCTGCCGTTGCACACACGCATTGGGCTGCACACCGGACCGGCCCATGTCGGGAATTTCGGAAGCACGCAGCGGTTTGACTACACGGCCATAGGCGACAGCATCAACCTGGCCTCGCGCTTGGAGGGGCTGAACAAGCATTTGGGCACGGAGATTCTGGCGTCGCGCGATGCGTTGTCGGAAGTTGAGCCACTGTTTGTGAGCCGCCTGATGGGGCATTTTCGGTTAAAAGGGTTTGGCCGGGTGGTCGAGGTGCATGAGTTGGTCGGGACACGGGACAAGGAAGAAGAATCCCGGAGCTGGCGCACCGCATTTGAGGAGGCGCTGCGGCTGTATCAACGCAGAGAGTTCGATGGAGCCGAGGCGGGTCTCAAACGCACGCTGGAGCTGAAATCGGAGGATGGCCCGGCACTCTTCTACCTGAAGCTGATTGGCGCACATCGGAAGAACCCGCCGGGAGCCAACTGGGTGGGTGAAGTCGATCTGCAGGAAGTATGAAGCGATTGTGCCGCATCATCTTGGTGGCCGGTTTGGTGGCCGTGGCTGTGTGGTGGGTCTGGCCGAGCCGGTCGCGCAGGGCCACCGAGGAGCAGGCACAGCCAACGGGTCGCAGCAATGGGCTGGCGTCGGCGGCCGCAGGCGCGGCGGACGTCGTGGAGAGTTTGGCCCGCACGGGCACGGTGGACGGCGCCAAAAAAATCCGGCAGGCGGGCCCTGGTTCAGTCGAACGCATCCACGCTGTGCTGGAGGCGTTGCGTCGGGCCGGGGGAGCCGAGGAGTCCCAGAGGATTCTGGATGAACTGCGGTTTTTCCTGGGGACCATGACACCCAGCGAGGCGTCAAAGACGGTTCGTGGATTCCTGGACACCTTTCTGGATACACCCACTCAACTTGGGTTTGGCGTTGGTCCGGACGGCGTGTTGAAGGAGGCCCCCTCGCTGCGGGTTTTCCTGCTCGATTACCTCGCCACGGTCGATGGAGCGGGGGCGGCGGACTATGCCCAACAGGTGTTGTCGAGTCCGAGTTCCGCCGACGAATGGGCGGTGGCGATGCGCAATTACGCGTGGGGCAAACGCACCGCGGAGAGCCGGTCTTACCTCGAGGCCAAATTCACTGAGATGGTCCAGAATGAATCATGGAGGGAACGGCCGAGTGCCGGGTTTCTGGAGGCGTTCGATGTGGCGGTCTATGTGGGGGCGCCCGGCCTGGTGGCGCCGCTGATGGAATTGATCGGCCAAACGAACAACCCAGCGGCTGGGCACGCGGCGTTTCTGGCCTTGGACCGGATGACGCTGAAGGACTCGGCCGGGATGCTCGGGGAGATGCTGCGGCAACCCGAAGCGATGAAAGGCCATGAGGGAACACGGGCGAACTACTTCGCGCGAGCCAATGTGCAAGATGAGCAGCAGAGGCGCGTCCTGGAGGGATACCTGTTGAGTCCGTGGCTGTCGCCTGGCGAGTTGGAAGCGTTTGCCGGGGTTTATCCGAACGGGAACTTCATGATTTCCCACAATTTGTTGACCAAGACCCTGACACTGGACCGGGCGACTTTGGCGCGACGCGATCGCAGGGCGTTGGAGGTAGTGAACGACTGGCTGGCCGATGTCCGCTTCGAGAAAGTCAAACCGCACTTGGAGAGTGTCAGGCGGAGGCTGGAAGTTTTCGTGGAGCAAACGAAGGACGTGCCGTGATCGTGCGGGGCGCCGCACAGCGCGGCAGAACCACAACTACTCCGTTAGAAATTCCATTTGAGGCGGGCGTAGAGAACGCGTTCGCGGGGCATCTCCCAGTAGTAATTCAAGGGGTAAAGCCGATAGTCCTCCCCGGTGAGATTGAGGAGACCGACAGCAATCTCACCCCGGTGCAGGGGGAATTGGTAACCAATCCACAGATTCACCTGCGGGAAGCTGTCACCGGGGCGGACCGCTGCGTTGCTCTGATTGTCTTGGAAGTACCACGTGGATTCCGCTCGGGAGAAAATGCCGGAGGGAGGACTGAAGAGGAGGGACACCTTGACTTCGTCCAAGTCGGACTGCTCGGCAACGATCCGATCATACGCCGGCGGAATGGTCGTGAGGGCCTGTCGGCGATCCAGCGTGGATCGCGTGTATTTGTATTGGGTCTCGAAGAACCAGTTGCGCTGCAGGACCTGATTCAGCGTGAGTTTGAGCGACTGTTCGCGGTAGGCCAGGTTTTCGGCAAACGAAGCCAGCTTGGTGACAACAGGCTTGACAAACTGATCGAGGTAAATCGCGCCGCTGAGTTGGTCCACCTCTTGGCGCAACGTCAGGCCTTCGAGGGTCACATAGGTTCGGGAACTCAACTTCAAGTCGAGACCCATGCCCCAGAGTTCGTAAGCCGGAGCTTCAACTCCGCCGGCCAACGATTCGGAGATCAACGAACGGTAGGATTGGCTGAAGCCGGCGAGTTGGGTGGGCTCCAGGCGCACACTTTCATCGTAACTCACCCCGCCCAGGGCGCGCGCGTAGGCCGCGCGCACCGTGATTTCGGGGCGAAGGGTCCAGGTGAGCGCGGCTTTGGGCGACCATTGTTCCTCCGCATGCTCTCCAGGGGTCAAGGGCGCGCGACGGAAGTTCAACGGGGAGACCACGCGATCGAAGGCGCCACCGAGGGTGACAAGCAGATTCTCGCGGATGGCCCACGTGTGGTACAGGTAAGCCGACAAACGCTCGAAATCGCCATCGCCGCGAGAGACCAAGGGTTGCGGCCAGAACAGGGGACCCGGGGCTGGAGGGTTGCTGAGCACGCCGCGGGCGTCAAAGCCGCCGGTTTGAAAGCGCAAGCCCACGACATCCGTATGCCGCTCGCCCTGGAAAATCTGGTTTAACTCAGTGGTATAACCGACGAACTCCTTCTCGTAAGCCAAGTCGAAGGGGATTTGGACCGGAGCCAACTTGGGTTGCAGCAGGATTTGATTGGCGGCGGCGTTGCGGGCGCGCACTTCGTCGCTGAGACGGCCGGCGAGGAAAAGAGTGTGGATGCCGGAGCGCCATTCATGATGGTAACCGGCCAGCAAAAGGGGCGCTTGCAGGACCGAGAAGCGGTAGTCCGGGTCGGCCTTGGAGGGATGGTAATACTGGAACTGGTCACCGGCGGAGAAGTCCTGGTACTTGGTCAGCAGCAGAACGGAATCTTGCGGGCTGAGCTGATATTTGAGGCGGCTGTACCACTCAATGCGAGAGAGATCGTTATTGGGCCGCACGCCGGTTTTGTATTGGTGGTCCAAGTCGAAGGCGTATCCGGCCTGTTTGAACATCCCGAAGTGCGAGGCCTGTTCGCGCACCTCGCCGGTGCTGAAGTACTCGGTCGTGCTGGCGCCGCCGACGCGATCGGCGACGAACAGGCGGGAGTATTCCTGTTGGGAGAGATGATGGGAGAGAGAACTGCCCTCGACGGGCGAAAGCAAGGTGGCCAGGAGGTGCTCGTTAAACCACTCGCTTTCGTAGCGCAGGTTGAAGCGGGCCGGATCGCGCAAAACATCGAAACTGCCGGCCAGATTGAGGTGCGCCGAGTAATTGGCGTAATCGTGCATGACGGCGCGCGCTGACTCACGCCGGCCGACCTCGGCCATGCCGGCGCTGTGGTAGAGATTGGCGAGATTGGCGCTGCGCACGGCCTGGTCTTGGTCCAACAGCAAGCGGGAGCGGTAAAGACTGCGGTTGTCGTTGAGCTGTACGGAACGTTCCAGGTCTTCAATGGCCTCGGCGGGGCGACGCCGCTGGTAATTCAGCAGGGCCGCATACAGCCACGGCGTTGGGTCTTCGGGGTCCTTCTGCCGGGCGAGCGTCAACTCCCTTTCGGCCTTGGCCAAGAGTTCGTCCCGGCGGCCAAAATTTCGGAAATAGGAGGCCGTGTGCTGATAGGCCTTGCCAAGGTAGCTGCGGAGGAGGCTGCGGTTGGGTTCGAGGGCAGCCGCCGTTTCGAGGTCCGCGAGGCCGGCGTCGAGTTGGCGCAGGCGCAGGCGGCAGAGACCGCGTCCCAACCAGGCGTTGCCCAGGGCACCGTCCAAGGCCATAGCCTGCTCGAAGGCTGGAAGGGCGGTTTTGGGCTGGTCGCGGGCCAGGGCCAGGAAGCCGCGCAGGGCCCAGGCCTGGGCGTTGCGCGGCGCCAATTCCAGCGAGCGAGCCAAGGCAGTCTCGGCGGCGGACAATCGGCCAAAGCAGAACTCGAGTTCCGCCAGGCGTTCCCAGGCAAAGCCGAATTGGGGCGACCGCTCCGTGGCGGCTTGGGCTGCGCGGAGGGCCTCCTTCAACTCGAAGCGTGATTGCTGATAATAGGATTCGGCCAACCACTCGGAGGCGAGGATTGGTGGCGCGGTCCGAGGCCAGGATTGGTATTTCGTGGCGGCAATGACTTGGCGCAGGGCGTGAGCGGCTGGCGTCTCCAAGCCGCTGAGGGTTTGCTCGGCTTTGTCCACCTGCCCGACCGCCAGGGTCAAAGCGGCCGTGTAAGCGCGCTCGCTGGCAGAGGCAGGCTGGCGGCTGGACGGGTATTGAGCCAGAGCTTGGAGGACATCACCGCTGCGCCAGGCCGCCAGGGAATCGCTGATCGCGGCGCGGCTGGCTTCGTCCAGGTCCAACTCATCCACATCGATGACGCCGGGGTAATAGAGGCACCATTGGACGAGGCTGGCGGCTTCGAGAAGGGCGGTCTTGCGCGGCGCCTCTCCCGGCCCGATCGTCGCCTGCTCTCCGCTTTGGAGTTCGAGACCGCCGTGGGCGTTGGTGAGGTCCACCGCTCCTTCGAGCAGGGCGAGCGTCGTGCGTCCGTCCGGCTCCACGCCCAGCGTAAATTCCGTGCCGCGGACGGAACCGGAGGCGGCCGGGGTGCTCCAGCGGAGTTGCCGGGGGCGCTCGCGGCTGAAGAAGAAGAGGAGACCGCGCTTGAGATCAAGGCCCGGCTTTTGAGAATCAGCCGTTGGCGCGCGGATTTCAATTGTGGTCATTTCGCTCAGGCGCAGGACGCTTTGATCGGAGAGGCGCACCACGGCCCGGCTGCGTTCGCCCGTCCGGAGCCGGTCGGCGGTTTCGAGGACTTGGTTGGTTTTACCTGGCCGCCAGGCGTCTGTGTCGGCGCGGGTGACCTCCACGCTGCCTTCGATGACGAGGAGTAGAGCATGGTCGCTTGGAGGGGGTGGCGAGGCAGGGGTTGGCTGTGCCAGCACTCTCAGAGCGAGGCAAAGCTGCAGGCCCAGCACTAACACTACAGCGACACTTGCCAACCTCGGAACGCGGCCTTTAGGCTGCTGCGGCGCCCAATCGCGCAGCGGGGTCTTTTTCGACCTGAACGCCCCGACCCAAACGAACGCGGCAGCAGCGTAAACGCCGCGCTCCACATGAATTCGAGACATGTGTCGCTGTGGTGCCAGGCCGCTCCACCGTCGAAGGCGGGTTGAAAAGCGCATTGTATCAGTATCTGGCCAAATCGTCGCGAGCCGCGCGAAATTCGGCCGGCGGGCAGCGAACCGCAGAGACACGATGAACGCAGAGCGGGATTCTCGGTTTGCTTTCTCTGCGTTTATCGCGTCTCTGCGGTTTACTTGGCTTCTGCCCTTGGCTGCGGCGTTGCCGCATTGTGAGTATTCCCTCAGCCACCGCGAG
>CAYIIH010000098.1:0-8976 GCA_964363225.1 uncultured Verrucomicrobiota bacterium
TCGGGCGGGATGCCTTCCAGCGTCAGAAATTCGTTGTAGATGAGCACGGACTTGTCTTTGGAGAGACGCATCTCTTCCATACGCCGTTCAGACCTTTTCCAAGAGCTTCTTCCACGCCTGACGATGCCGTGGCTGTGTATTCCACTTGTCAAGGTGCTCGCCGACTTTGCGCAGAAATGTGGTTCGAATCGCCTCGCCGCCCAGCGCCAAAACGCTCCGAGCCAAATCGAAGAAGTCGAACACGTAAAGATTCTGCCCGGCAGTGAAGGCGCGTGACACGCGCTCGCTGACGGCACTCTGGTCGTCCGTTTGCACGCCCGGCGCGGTGAAGAGAATGTCCTTGATGGCTCGGTGTCGGGACTTTTGCAGTGTTCCTTCCACATCGGTCAAGGTCAGCGTGCGGTCTTTGACTTCGACTGCCAATACGATGCGGCCTTCCTCACTGACGCATTCAAGATCGGCCGCCTGGCCCGTGGCTTCGTCGCTGGCATTGATTCGTGCGCGGTTGACGGTTGCGAAGAGCTTGAAATGAATGCCGATGGCGTCGAAGAGCGCGCCACTCAGAGCCAATGCACGGTCGCCTCCAGAACGTTCGCGCAGAAATTCCTCCGCCAGGGCAAGCGTGCTTTCCAAGCTGATGCGTGGCGGTATCGGGTAACTGAAGGTGAGCGTTCGCTGCCGCCGATACATTTCCAGCAGAACTTGGCGAAAGACCTTTTCGGTAAAGGCGGGTTGGTTCTGCGACTCCACCTGTTCAAGGATGTCCACGAGTCTGTTCCATCCGGGCACGTCCTTCTTGCTGCGGTCGTCGCGGAACATCCGGGGCTGGCGCATCGGCTTGCTCACGTACGGGTCGGAAGAGTCGCCGAGAATGCCCTCCTGCCGTCGGTTGAATTCGCAGACGACTTTACTGCCGAGGCTGCGGGCGTCCCATGCGGTCGGGTCGGAGCCGTCGCCGCGTTGGAGCTTCAGGCTATCCACCGCCGGATTCGTCATTTTCCCGAGGAGTTGGATCGACAGACAGAAGCGATAGGTGACGAGGCGGTGGTTGACCGAGTCCGCAACAGCCCGGCAAAACACAGCGTCGGAAACGTAGTTGTGTTGAGGCTGCGCCGTAACGTCGGCGATGACCCTTTGCCATGCAGTTTCCAGAATCTGTGCGGCCCGCTCGAAATCCAGGCCTGTGGGCCGGTTACCTTTTGGCATAGGCGCGCGCGCGTTTGGGGGCTGGCCGGTCGAGAAGATACAGATTCCCCTCTTCAGCAGTTGCGGATGGCAGCGGCGGTGCCTTCGGATCGTAGTTCAGCCAGACTGATTCTGTCCGCTCACCCTTCGTGGAGTGGCAAAGCCGCGGGTCCGCATCCACACGCTGCCAGTCGCGATAGAACCTGTCCATGAGCGGGCAACGGTAGCTGGAAAGGGCAACGGCCCCGCGCACGGAATGCAGCAACTCCGCAAGCGCTTCGTGCTCCTGGTCGCTCATTTCGTAGCCGTAGGCTTTGGCGTCGCCGCGGGATTCGTGAGGATACGGCGGGTCGCAGTAGAACAAGGTCTGCGGCGAATCGTAGCGGAGGACGATTTCGCCGGCAGGCACGTTTTCAATCTGCACTCGCTGGAGTCGCTGGACGATTTCAGGCAATCCTTCGACGCTGCCGAGCCACCGCGAAACGGCGCCTGCCATCCCGGCGCGAGACGTGAGAACGCAGTGGGCCCAGCGCCCTTCCGAACTGGTCTGCGCCAGGCCCGTGCGCGTCTGGCGCGCCCGAACGAAGAAACGGCGGGCTCGCTCCAAATCCGACAAGCTGGATTCGGGAGTCAGGGCCTTGACCAACTCCTGCCGTGAAAAAGGAGTGAGGGCGATGGCGCGAATCAACTTGTCGCCATCGTCACGGAGGCACTCGAAAAAGTTGACCACCTCACCGTCGAGGTCGTTGTAGGTTTCGACTGGCGCAGGCGGTCGGTTAATCAGCACGGCCGCTGAACCACCGAACGGCTCACAGAAATGGGTGAAGTGCGTGGGCAGCAGAGGCAGGATGAAATCGAGATGGGAAAACTTCCCGCCGTAGTAGCCAAACGCAATCATCTTGCTGCGCCGCTCCCTGGCGCGCGGGACGAGACGGCGCGCGTTGATTCTGTAAACGGTTGAGCCGACATTCACCAAGGAAGGCTTTCCATTCCCGTTCTGTTGCGCGGCTGGCGTTTTGGCATTTACTTTCATTCCCACTGTCATGGTGAGGATGTGTTCTCAGTTACGCCGAAGCAAGCGAAGATTGTTCACATCCGTCTGATGGGGTTCGGCCAGTTGGCCCCAGCTTTTGACCGCGAAGCGCACGATGGACGGCGGCACACAGACGATGCCCAGCGTGTCGGTCACTTTCACGCAGAATCCCTGGAAGGATTTCTCAGAGACGGTGTTCAGGAATTGCTACTTTTGCGAAAATTCGGAATTCTCAGATCGACACCGCACCCTCACCCGCAGTGGGAGAGAGGGCCTGCCGACCCCGACCCGCGCGACGCGGGTGCTACCCCCTTCCCCGGTCGGGGCGGAGAGGGAACGGACGGGCTTGTGCCGATCCACCCTGGCCAGTTCTCAAAGCGCGCCTTCCACAAACCATCGCCGCATCCGCGGCACGAACCGTGCCTCGCGCACTGCCGAGCCGCTTCTTTGCATCACCCTGACTCGGGCTTTCCAGGCCGGTTCGGCGGCCACCAGAAGCGCATCCAGGTGCGGGATGACGCGGATTTCGTGGCGCTGTACCTGGTCATGGCGGCGGCGTTGGTGTTCGGACCGGGCGGCCGCCAGCCGCTCTTCCAGTTTGATTTTCGCGTTTTCCTTGGAGGCTCGCGCCTGCCGCGCGGCCAGTTCCTGCTCGTAATGTTCGAAGTAAGTGTCAACGCGGTCGAGTTCGCGCCGCAGATACGTTTCCTGGCGGTGGCGAATGGCCGCCAAATCGGCCGCCAGTTCTTCGGCCAAGGCGGCCTTAAACCAAGTCTGCCAGAGGGCCAGGTCGCACGCCGGCCAGGGAATTTCTGCCGTCGGTTCACTGGCCGCCTGGCTGAAATCGAGACTGGCCGCCAGTGAATCCTCGCGCTGTCCGTCCTGGAGAGAAAGAGCGAGACGATGCAGTGACCAGTGCTGATCGATGGCCTGGATTTCACAGCGGACCAGCAGCAGCAGCGAAAAATGCCAGGCAGCTACAAAGGCGCTTTCCTGTTGCCAGCGGAGCGTGCCTGGCATTTGCAAAAGCCAGAGTTTTTCGGCCACCGTCGGCGCCGGCGGTTTGGGAGTCTCGAACGGCTGCAGGCAAGCGCGCTGGAGCGGCACCGGAGATGGCCGCAGCATTTCGGCCAGATGAAACGTCAGCGGGCAGCCTGGAAACACTTCTTTGCCAGCCTGCCGGGGAGCGGTGTCGCCCGGCGCCGGAAAGGAAAGTTCCGTTTCCAGCAGCGCGCCGTCGGCATTCCAGAGTTTTGCCGCCGCTCCTTCCGCAACGACTTGCAGGCGGTCATGCCAGGTCCGCTCGCCGATGGCGCCCAAGTGTTCCAGGCTTTCCTGGAAGAAGTCGATCAAGGCGGCGGGATCGTGGGGCAGACGAGCGAGTTTCATGCGGCTAAACGCAAAGACACAGAGATGCAATGACGCAGAGGCGCAGAGGCGCAGAGGCGCAGGGAGAATAAACTCAGGCTTTGGCCCTTTCCGACTTTGCCCCTCTGCACCTTTGTGTTCATTTCGAAGTTGTCAGAGGCCATTGACGACTCGGTAAATGCCGTTCTTCACATTCTTTCATAGGGCCTTTTGTTTATCGCAAGGACGCAAGGGCGCCCAGGCGGAAAATTTTTCTCCGTTCTAATTCTCTTTGCGTCTCTGCGTCTCTGCGTTAAAACGGAGCTCATAGCGATTCGTAATCCTTGGCGAAAAGGGTTTCGTCGAGTTGCTTGACCTGAGCATAGCTCTCACGCGCGGCGGCGAGTTCTTCGCCCAGGGATTGGAGCGATTCAGCCACGCGGCCTTCCCCATCGCGCCAGCGGCGAAAGATTTCTTCCGCGAATTCGTCGCTGCTGAAACGGTCGCCCAAAATCAGGCCGGTTTCGCCGACCACCAATTCGAACAAGTTCAGTTTTTCCTGGAGAATCTGCAGCAAGTGTTCCTGGAGGGAGTGAGTCTGCACAAAATTGTAAATGCGCACCGGATGCTGTTGTCCAATGCGATGCAGGCGTCCGATGCGCTGTTCGATCTCCATCGGGTTCCACGGCAGGTCGAAGTTCACCAGCCGATGGCAGAACTGGAGATTGCGCCCTTCCGTCCCGCTGTGCGTCAGCAACAACGCGCCGCCCTGCCGTCGGAACTCCGCCGTGAGGGGTTGGCGTTCCGGCGCCGGTGTCTGGCCATTGATCACCCAGGCCGGCACCTGCATGGCCTGCAAGTATTTGGCCAGCGCTGACTGGGTCTGGAGAAATTGCGTGAAGACAACCACCCCGCCTTCGCCCTGGGTAAGCGGAACCAGCAGGCGGCATTTTTTCTCCCAGCTCGATTCCAGCCGGGCCTGTTCCTGCCAGGCCTTGGCCGCGGCTCGATCGGGAAACGATTCGAGGGCCTCGCGCCAGGCGGCGGGGCTGCTGCCGGCGGTTTGCAGCAGCAGGCGTCCCCACAGGCTGGACCGGCTGGCGCTCAGCCGGGAAAGCTCCTTGCGAAACTCTGTCTCCCATTGCTGCCAGAATCGGCCTTCGGCTGCGTCGGGCTCAAACAGCACCGTCTCCGCGTGGCGCGGCGGCAATTGGATGCCGGCGTTGGCGCGTGTGTTCCGAATCATGACCTGGCCGAGCAACCGGCGCAATTCCTCCGGCTCCTTCGGTTGGTGAGGACGTTTTTTGTCGATGTACCGATCGCGAAATTCCTTGGGCGACGGAAACTGGCCGGGCTGCAGGAGCGTGACCAGGTTGTAGAGGTCTTCGAGCGAATTCTGGACGGGGGTGGCGCTGAGCAGGAGCAGGAATTGACGCGGCAGAGCGTTGACCGCCTGCCAGGCTTGCGAGGCGCGATTGCGCAGGTAATGGGCCTCGTCGATCACCAGCAGGTCCCAGTGCACCGTCTGCGCCAGCGCCAGATGGGCCGGTTGCTTGAGCGTATGGAGCGAGGCGACCAGGCCGACGCTTTGCTGCCAAAAAGCCGCCGGGTCGGAGCGGAACGCCGGTTGATTCGTGGTGAGGGTGTTCAGATGAAACTTCTCCTGCAACTCCTCTTCCCATTGGTCCACCAACGAGGGCACGGTGAGCACGAGAAAGCGTTTGATCATGCCGCGCGTCAAGTATTCCTTGATGACCAGGCCGGCTTCGATCGTTTTGCCCAGGCCCACTTCATCCGAGAGCAAGGCTCGCCCGCGCAAGGGACCGATGACGCGCAAGGCGGCGCGAATCTGATGCTCCAGCCGCTCGATCTGGCAATAGGGCAGCGCCAGCAAATCGTCCGCCTGGTTGGAAACCCACCACAGCGAAGCGCGTTCGAGCAGAAAATAAGAGCGCAGATTCGTCAGCGGCAGCATCGTTTCCTGAAGCTGCCACGAGGGCAGGTCGATATGCACGGGGACGGGCGGCAGAGGCGCGCGCGGCGGCGGCGCCACGGCCGGGACGGATTCAGCGGCTTTGCCCTGGGCTTGCTGATGAGCGCGCCGGACCAGTTCGCGGCGATGGCTGGCCTCTCTCCGGCGTTGCTCCGCCTCGCGCATCCGCCTCGCCCGCTCCGCGCGGATTTTTTCTTCCTTCTGGGTGCGCCGCTGTTCACGGCGCAATTCGTGTTCCAGCAAGAAAGCGCCGGGTTCACTCATGATTTCGGCCAAAGGACTGAATTGGGAGCGCAGTTCCATCGCCATCTGCGCGATGTTGTCCTCCAGCCAGGTCCACGCGGACCGGTACGGCGGCAGGTCCAGGGCAACCCAGCGCCCCGTCTTCGGCTTGGCAGGAGAATGATCGACCGGAATCATGCCAAGGCCAATGGCCGAAGCATGAACCGGAAACCGTCTTTTGAATTGATTCAGCCGCGAGCGAATGGTTGTCCGGAGGAGCGAACATTTCATGTGCGGGCCGCCAAAGCCGGGACTGAGTTCCCAAGTGAGTTCATTCAGCCCCGTGCAGCGAATGCTCAATTCGGCCGCCGGAATGTTGGTCCGCGTATCCGTCCATTCCAGATGAATCCGGTTCCCGGGATAATCCAGGGTCATGAAGAGATCGTAGGGCGATTCTTCTTCGTCCTCGCCAAACAATTCCAGTTCGTCGGAGTCGCGTTTCATCGGTTTTCGGTTGCTGGGTCCGGATTCTGGCGGCACCAAGACTGGCAAGTCAAGGCAAGGTCATGCGGGCTCTAACCCGGACCGGGTTGGTGTCCACCTGCCGGCGGCGCCTGTGCGGTGCGGCCTTGAACCGATGAACCGTAGCAGCCGACGTGAGGCTCCGACCTCCATCCTCAGAGATATGAGCTTGCCGGTGAACCTCCCGATGAAGAGGTCAAAAAACGGTCGCAGCAGAGGCCACGCGTCATCCGGCCTGGGCTGGCAGACTTTTGACCTGAATCAATGCCAAACGCCTCGGCTTGGGGCGAACTGATCTCCGGATCGACGGATCAACTATGCAAAAGCGACGGTGTCAACTGTTAAGCCTGTTTCCGGCCTCGTGCCTTTTCGGCGTTGGATTCGCGTTCTTCGCCGCCGCTCACACGCTGCCGATCAGCTATTTGACGGTGGTTCCTGACGAGGAGTACGTGCATCTGGAGTTGGTGCTCAATCCGTTCGAACTGAGTTTCTTTTCCGAAATCGACCGCAATAAGAACGCGCGGCTCGACCCAGCGGAAATCGAGAATCGGGAGGCCAACCTCTGCGGCCGCATTCTGGATTGCCTCAAGCTGCGCGTGAACGGAACACTTGTGCCGGCCGAGATTGCCGGGTTCACCCCGGACCTGGACAGTCATCACGCCACCCTGCGCGCTCACTATCGCGTCGATGCCCGGCGGTTGCCACTGGCCATCGAATCGAAATTGGCCGCGCTCACCAGCGGTTCCCATCTTACCCAGGTCACTTGCCGCCGGGGCGAACGCATCCAAATCGCGCGACTCGATACGCAGTCCGCCACAGCGACCTTCGAACCGGTGGCACAGGCCGCGAGCGCGCTGGCTCCATCCTCAGAGGCCCGCACGAAAGTCCGCCCCTTCAAAAAGCTGTTCCTGCTGTTCGCTCCCGCCGGGATGGGAATGGCGATCGGCCTCGTTTGGTTCACGCGAAAACATGCACGACAAAACCGAGTGGCTCCTCGGCAATCCTGAGAGATCCTCCGCAAACCCGTACAAAACCTCATGAAAACCACCTTACCCAGTGTGTTCAAAAAATGTCTGCGCGCTTGGCCCACTCGGTCCGCTCCAGCCCTGGCGGCGACTTCTCAATCGGAGCGCGGGCATCAATGCCTGCGTGTACCGCCAGTTTGTTTTGCCGATGGGCAAAAGGCTTTGGCCGGCCGCAAAGACCGGTCTTCAACCAACGCGCAGGCATGGATGCCCGCGCTCCTGCTGCATGGACACGCTTTGACGGTACTGGCCTTCTTGACCTGGACCTTCGGGCTGGCGCCGACCGTTTCAACCACTCACGCCGCGAGTGAAAGTATCTGGTCGATCGGCAAGCCCGACGGCTTCAGCATCGAGTTCGCGCCGGGCGAGCGCCCACAACTCACATACTCGGTTGGCCAAAGCGTCGTCGCCAAGGACTTCGCCGGCTACCAGAGCGGCTCGGTCGGCTTTGACGGGCAAGCGGCGGAGAAGCCTTACACCATCACGTTTGACCTGCCCACGCCGCCGCAGGGCCAGTATCAGCTCGTTCTCGACCTCATCTACAAGTCCGGCGCTCCGCGGCAGATGAAAGTCAAGATCAACGACAAGACCGGCCTTTTCCCGATTCGCCACCACTACAAGAAGAGCGGCGACGGCGAGGAAGGCAACATGATGCTCATGGCCCAGCAACACCTCGTCGTGCCTATCGAGGCCTCGTGGCTGAAGCCGAGCAGCAACCAGATCACGCTCATCCCCCTCGGCATCGGCGGGTTGGATTACGACGCGCTGTCCCTGACGCGGGGCGCAGCCGGCACCAGCGAACCGCTTCGCCTCCAGCCGACGGTTTTCTTCAAAAAGTCCAAAGGGAGACTGGTCGAAATCTGCCAGCTTGTCGTGCCGTTCCAAAAGCGCATCAACAACGGCACCGCGAACATCGCCGTCGGCAAGGAGAAATTCACCAAGTCCTTCGCCAGTGGTGAGTACGACTTCGGCCTTTGGACCGAGGAAATCGAAGTTCCCGCCGTCACCTCCGCTACCACGGCGTCGGTCCAGGTCAATCTCGATGGCGCGGCGGCCAGCGTGTCGCATGACTTCCAGCCGGCCAAGCAGTGGCGCGTGTTTATATGCCCGAAGGTCCACAACGACGTTGGCTACACCGACCTCCAGCCGCACGTCAACGAGCTGGACAACCGCAACACGGATCAGGCGCTGGACATCATGGACCGCTTCCCGTTCTACAAGTTCAATTTCGAGACCGCCTGGCTCGTCGATAATTACCTCGACTGCCGCACGCCCCCGTCGAAAAAGCGCTTTTTCGACTATGCCCGGAAGAATCGCGCCACCATCAACGTGCTCTACCTGAATCTGATGACCGGCCTCTGCTCCGGCGAGGAGCTGTATCGCGCCATGTACTTCACGCACCGGCTTCACCGCGAGCAGGGCAGCAGCTTCGATTTTGCCTGCCTCACCGACGCGCCGTCGCACAGTTGGTTCCTGCCCTCGCTGTTGACGGACGTCGGCGTGAAGGCCTTCTCCAACGGCAGCAACCAGACGCGCGCCCCGATCCTGCATTTCAGCGATCTGAACGAAAACTCCCCTTACTGGTGGGAGGGCCTGAACGGCGAGCGCATCTTCATGTGGTATGCGCGCAGTTACACGCAGTGGAAGCG
>CAYIIH010000098.1:9076-23499 GCA_964363225.1 uncultured Verrucomicrobiota bacterium
TGAACGGCGAGCGCATCTTCATGTGGTATGCGCGCAGTTACACGCAGTGGAAGCGCCTGACCGGCCCGGACTTCACCAACCGCGCCGCCAACTTCGACTACCTCAAAACCAGCGTGCCGCAGTTCCTCACCCAGTTCCTCCGCCCCGACTATTGGCCCGATGCCGTCATGATCTACGGCGCTTACGTCGATAACGCCGCCATCCCCGACACTGGTGAGGCCGAGTACATCGAGCAATGGAACAAAACCTTCGAGTTTCCGAAGCTCGTCGTCGCCTCGGACGCGGAGTACTTTGACTATATTGCCAAAACGGTGGGTCCCAAGCTGCCGGTCTATCGAGGCGATTGCGGCGCGTACTGGGAAGACGGCGTGGCCTCCACCGCCCAGGCTACCACCCTGAACCGCCGCAGCCAGCAAATCCTGCCTGCCGCCGAAACCGCCGCCGCCCTCGCCACCCTCTTCGATCCGCGCAACCGCTACCCGCACGAAGATTTCGGCGGCGCCTGGAAGAACGTGATGTTTTACAACGAACACACCTGGGGCGCGCACAACTCCGTCAGCCAGCCTGACCGCGAGTTCGTCACGCGCCAATGGGAGATCAAGGAGAGTTACGCCACCCATGCAAACCTCAACGCCCGCAACCTGCTCGCGCGCGGCTTCAACCGCCTCTGCCAGCAGATCAATGTCGAGGGCGACACCGTGCTCGCCTTCAATTGGCAGAACTACGCCCGCACCGAGCCGCTGGAAGTGGAGATCAATTCCGGCCAGCATCTCGTGGACCTCTCCTCCGGCAAACCTGTGCCGATGGATGTCATCCTGGAGAAGGACAACTGGAAACGCGTGCGCTTCCTCGCCGACAACGTGCCGGCCTTCGGTTACAAAGGCTTCGCCATCCGCTCGCTCAGCCCCGCCGACACCCAGAAGAACGAAAAGGCCGGCGGCGGCACCATTGAGAGCAAGCATTACCGCCTGACCGTGGACGCAGCGACGGGCGGCCTCAAGAGCCTGTTCGACAAGACCGAGAAGCGCGAGTTGGTGGACAGCACCGCGCCCTACAAATTAAACCAGTACCTCTATGTTAGCGGCGGCGAGAACTCGCAGATTCTCAACTTCACTTTCGGCACGGCACCGGCCAAGCTCACCGTCGATACGCCTGCCGGCGCGGAGATTGTCGAGAACCTCAAGACGCCCTTCGGCCAGCGCCTCATTGTCGAGACCAAAGCCAAGAACACGCCGGCAGTCCGCAGCGAGTATCTCGTTTATGACGCCGTCAAGCGGGTCGATATCGTCAACACGGTCGTCAAGCAGGAGACCCGGGCCAAGGAGGCGGTCTATTTCGCCTTCCCCTTCGCGGCGCAGAAGCCGGCCTTCGAGTATCAGATTCAAAATGGCTGGTGCCGCCCGAACGAAGACCAGATGCCGGGCGCCTGCCGCGAATGGTTCACGCCGCAGAACCTGGTGCATCTGCGCGACGGCGCCTTCGATGTTGCCTGGTCCACGCCCGACGCGCCGCTGGTCTGTCTCACCGACATCAACCGCGGCCAGTGGCCCGCCCACCTGCCGATCAACAACGGCCACGTCTATTCCTACGTGATGCACAACTATTGGTTCACCAACTATCGCGCCGAGCAGGGCGGCACGTTCAAGTTCCGCTACTCGCTGACCAGCGGCCGCGGCCTCGACCGCGTGGCACTCGCGCGCTTCGACGCCGACACCCGCGCGCCCGTGCTGGCGTATCCGTTCGTCTCCACCTTCTCCGCCGCCGTGGCCAAGGCCGGCCGTCCCCTGTCGGCGGCTTCCGGCTCGTTCCTCGGCCTCGAGGCCTCGAACCTGCAGATGGTGGTCCTGAAGGAAGCTGAGGATGGCGATGGTTTCATCCTGCGTTTTCGTGAGATAGCCGGGCGCGCCGGCGAAGCCGAGCTGCAATTGCCCACCCTGCGCCTGAAGGAAGCCTGGCTCTGCAATGGCGTAGAAGTCAACCAACGCAAGCTTCCCGCCACCGTCAACACCGTCAAAGTGCCGTACAAAGCCAATCAATTCGTCACAGTGCGGCTTAAAGGGGAGGGTGCGCTTCGGCAAGTGGCGAAGCACTGAAACAACGATTCCATCGTGGCATATTGGCTTGTGGAAAGCAGTCTCGCCGTGCTACATTTCGCTGCAACCGAACGGAATCGAATTATGGGAGTCACTGCCCTGGAGTCGGTGGGCATTTTGGTGGACCCGGCCAATCGCATCCTCAAACGCTTGCCGGCGATACCGCTGAAATAATCCATTAACCTCTCGCTCTCCAGCCGACCGCAGCGTTTGGCCGCAGCGAATCTCATTAACCTCAACCGCAGCGAACGTCCCGCTTGGTTTCAAATCGCAGGCGCCTGTTCCCAGCCAACGGCTTGACTCTTGTCAAGGACGCCGGCCAAACGCGAGGCAAGCTGCTCATGAAATGAAGATTGGATTTCACACCGACGCCTTCAATTCAGCCTACTGGTCCTTTGACAAGTGCCTGGCTTGGGCGCAGCGCAACGGCGTTCATTTCATCGAGTGCGGTCTGATCGACGGGGTCAGTTGGATTCACGGCCTCGGCTACCAGCCGCACGTGGCTTTGTATGAAGACCCCGTGCTGCTGCGGCGCAAAATGGAACGGCACGAAGTGCAATTCTCTCAAGTGGATGCCGCCTTCCCGCTGTCGGGCGAGGACGGTCCCCTGCGCGGCGTGCCCTACGTGATGAAAGCCATCGCCTGGGCGGCGCAAATCGGCTGCCCGTGCGTCGATACCACCGATGGCCTCCACGCACCGGAAGGGCTGAATGACCAGGAAGCCATGGCGCTGATGAAACGAAGTTATGCGCAGATTCTCCAAGTGGCCGAGGCGCACCGCATTACGGTCAACGTGGAGCCGCACGGTTATTTCACCACCAATCCCGACGCCATGCAGGAAATGCTCGCCTTCGTGGACAGCCCGTTTTTGCGGATGAACATGGACACGGGAAACACCTTCATCGCCGGACGCGACCCAGTGGCCTTCCTGAAGCGCTTTCTGCCCAAGGTCAGCCACGTGCATGTGAAAGACGTTTCGGAATCGCTCGCCCAAGCGGTGCGCGGCGGGCAGACCGGCATCGCCGTCAGCCACTGCGCACTGGGCGAAGGCGTCAACGCCGGCAACATCCGCCAATGCCTCGCCCTGCTGCAGGAGGCCGGCTATGGAGGCGCCCTGAGCATCGAGTGCGAAGGACAAAGCGGGCCGATGATTGAAAAATCGCTCGCCTGGCTGCGCGGCACGTTGCAAGAGTTGGGCATCGGTCACGGCTAATCGGTGAATGAGAATCCACTATCTGCAACACGTCGCCTTTGAAGGGTTGGGCAGCATCGAGCCTTGGGCCGCCCGTAAAGGGCACCGGTTGACCCCAACCCGGCTTTTCCAGGAGGAACCATTAATGCAGAAGCAAAAAGCGAGCGGTGATGGCCCATGACATGGCACCGTTCAGAAACTGAGGAGTTGTTATGACGAAACCGAATTCGAATCTTTTTCAGCGGTTGACCCGAAGGCTGGTGGTGGGTGTGCCGGCCATGGCCCTCGTGCTTTTGAACCTTGTCACCGTGATTGGCCACGCTGCTGCGGTCAAAGCTCACGAAGGCAAGATCGTCATCCCCACTTACCCCTGGTCGGCGGTCAAGCACCCCTACTTCCGCGGCACGGACGGACGCAACATTTATCCCTACCCGATGCTGGACAACCTCAGCCGCACTAAAGAGCCGCGCACCTACAAAACCGTCGTCCTGGAGAATGAGTACCTCCGCATCACCTTCCTGCCGGAGTTGGGCGGCAAGATTCACGAGGTCATCGACAAGACCAGCGGCCAGCCGATGTTTTACGTGAACCACGTCATCAAGCCCGGGCTCATCGGCCAATGCGGCGCCTGGACTTCCGGCGGCGTCGAGTGGAATACCGGCCCGCAGGGCCACACGGTCAGTTGCATGCAACCGGTGGACGTTGTGATCCTGCCGCCGGAGAAGGACGGTTCCCGCTCCGTGGCTGTCGGCGAGACCGAGCGCATCTACGGCACGAAGTGGACCGTGGTCGTCACGCTGCGGCCCGGCCGCTCGTTTATCGAGGAGCGCATCCGCATCTACAACCCCACCGAGACCATCCGCCCCTACTATTTCTGGAATTGCACCGCCGTGCCGAACACGCCCGGCTTTCGTTTCATCTACCCGATGACCCTGGGCACCGATCACGGCTCGGAGAAGTTCTTCAACTGGCCCATCCACGAAGGCAAAGACCTCAGCCGCGGCACAAACTACCAGGATGCCTCGTCCATCTTCGCCTGGCATTGCGACCAGGATTTCTTCGGCTCCTACGACGACGGCGCGGACCGCGGTGTGGTCGCCTACGCAAACCACCATCAACTCCCCGGCAAAAAAGCCTGGACCTGGGGCCAGAGCGGCTTCGGCAAAATGCACCAAATGGACCTGACCGACGAAGACGGCCCCTACAACGAAGTCCAGACCGGCCCGCTCCTCACGCAAGGCGAAGTGGGCCGCCTCGATCCGTGTGAAGCCGTCGAGTGGAAGGAATGGTGGTATCCCATCCACGGCATCGGCGGATTCACGTTTGCGAACAAGGACGTCGCCATCAACGCCACCGTCGAGAATGCAAAGCTCCGCCTGCGGCTGATTGGTTCCGGAAGCTGGCGGCGCGCTCGCATTGGAGTGGGCCGCGGTGGCCAAGCCGTCGCGGAGGGAACCTGCGATCTCAATCCAGCTAAAGCTGCCGATCTCGAGTTCGCAATCCAGCACGCGACGGGGCCTCTCGTGATCGGGATCGCCTCGGACAACGAGACGCTCGCCGAGTGGCAATTGCCCCTCGACCTTCCGGCTCGGAAGCCCCCGGAGAAACGCGCCCCGGCAGCGACTGCATCGGAGTGGGCGCAGGCCGGGTGGCAGGAGTTGCTCTTCGCCCGATTTGCCGAAGCGGAAAAGCGGTTTGGCCAAGCCTTGGATAAGGATCCGAAGTGCCGCGACGCGCTGGTGGGCCTGGCGAATGTTCACCTGGATGGCAATCCAGCCCAAGCCGCCGAGGAAGCGCGCGCCGCAGTCGCCGTCGATCCCAACCACGGCCCCGCACACTATGCGTTGGCGGTGGCCGAGTCCCGGCTCGATCATGACACGTCCGCGCTCGAGGCCGCGTGGAAAGCGACGCTGGACCCTGCCACCGCCGTGGCCGGCCGCGCGCTCGTCACCAAACTCCTGATTCGCCAGCGACGCTTGGACGAGGCGGTCGCCGTGCTGATCGAGCCGGGGCCTTGGCAGACCGACTCTGTTTGCCGCCACCGGCTTGCGCTGGCGCTCGCCGAACGAGGCGACCAGCGCCAGGCAAACACGCTGGCGCGTCAGTGCCTGGAAGTGGACCCACTGGATGCCTTTGCCCACAGCATCCCTTGGCTCGCCGTGCCCTCGAAGCTGCGGCAGACGCAGGCAGGAGGGCTCGGTGAGAACCTGCCCGAGACGCTGGAACTTGTCGCGCAATACAGCGCCGTGGGCCGTCGCGAAGTTGTCCACCGGTTGCTCGACGCCCGCTACGTCCATCCCTCCGCTGCGGGGCGAAGGCTGCCCCCTTCCCGCAACTTACTGGCAGACTACTGGTATTTGGACTTCTCCGTTCCGCGGCAGTTCGGTTTCGATGCGCTAGCCGGGGCATTTGGCAGCAAGTCGGACATCTCGCCGCGATCCGAAACTGTCGCGGAGACTTGGCCGTATCACTACGAGACTCTGCACGTCCTGCGGCGCGCGGTGGAGTTGGACCCGAAGGATGGCAAAGCCGTCCTCTACCTTGGTCACCTCCTGTTTCACCTCGGCCGCCACACCGATGGCCGTGCGATGTGGAAGAAAGCCGCCGAACTCGGCGCCGAGCCGGTCATCGCCTGCCGGGCCCTTGGCATGGCCAGCCTCAACCTCGATCACGATCCCGAAGCCGCCGCCAAGTATCTCACGCAGGCCAACGAAGCCGACCCCACCGACGCCATCGTGGCCCGCGATCTCGCAAAGGTGCTCTTCACGCTGGCGGACAAGGCGGATTCCGCCGGGCAGAAGAAGGAGCTTTGGGCATGCGCCCGCGACTCGCTGAAGGCCGCCTTCGCTCAAGGCCAAGGACGCTCGGACTTCGTTTCCCTGTTGGCCCGCGCGCAGAGCCGGTTGGGCGAGCATGCCGAGACCGCGCAGATGCTTGATTCCGTGCGCGTAACCGTCTGGGAAGGCTCGCGCGAAGTCCACGACCTGTTCGAGGAGGCGCACCTCGCGCTGGGCCAGGCGCATCTCGAAGCTGGCCGCGCGAAAGAGGCGCTGGCCGAGTTCGACCGCGCCCTCGAATACCCGCCGAACCTCGCCACCGGCAAGCTGGAGAATACGCGGGAGGCCCATCTTCACTACCTGCGCGGCAATGCTCTCGCTGCTCTCGGTCGCAGGCCAGATGCCATCGCCGCCTGGAAGCAAGCCGCTGACGAACCGGCGTCGAAGGACCAGAACAAGGAAGAAGCGCGCCAAAAGGCAAAAGAAGCCCTGGCAAAAGCTCCCCAGTAACGCAGGATTTGAATTCTTCTGGCCAAGCTCACCCGTGAAGCTGCGTTTCCATGCAAATCCTTAACCCCAACGAATCAAAACCATGACAACACAAAAGCTCTTCTCCTGGCTCAACAAATCCTCCATCGCACTCATCCTGGCTGCGGTCAATCTCCCGGCTATTTCCGCTCAGCCCGTCGATTGGGAAGCGCTGGCGAAACTGACCCCCGGCCGCACCAAAGCGGAAAACGCGCTCTGGATCGAGAACGCGCTCAGCGCCCGGTTCAATTCTTCAAAACGCGTGGTGGTGGCCGACCTCAAAGGCCCGGCCCTCATCACCATGATTCATTTTGCCATGCCTCAGACCCTGAAGCTCAACCGCGACGTGTTGCTGCGGATGTATTGGGATGGAGAGCCGGCTCCGAGCGTGGACGTGCCGTTGGTGGACTTCTTCTGCGACCCGAACGGAACGCGCGAGGAGGTCAACACCGCGCTGGTCAACAAACGGCGCGGATTCAACGCCTATTTCCCGATGCCGTTTCGCGTTTCGGCCAAAGTGGAATTGGTTTATGACGGCCCACTGGAGCCGGGGGACGAGCTCTGGAAAATCATGCCCTGCTATTCCTACGTGACGTATCGCACGCTCGACCGCGTTTCCGAGGACACCGGTTATTTCCACGCGAGCTGGCGGCAGGAGGGGTTGCTGCTTGGCCAGCGGGATTATCTGGCGCTCGAGGCCCGGGGCAAAGGCAAGTTCGTCGGCTGGAATGTGACGATGCGCCTGCCGGGCCGCGACGGCTATCCCGTGGACCAGAACGAGAAATTTTACATCGACGGCGAAACGACCGCCTCGGTCGAGTTCCAAGGCATCGAAGACTCGTTCGGCTTTAGTTGGGGATTCCCGCCCACGGAAAGCCAGTTCCCGCTCACGGGCTTTTACAGGTTCATGAAAGGGGCGATGGGCTATCGGTTTTTCACCCAGGACGCCATCAGCTTTGAGAAGTCTCTGCGAGTCATGATCGGCTTCGGCGTGAACGAAGACCCGATGTTCCGCCGCGAATTCTCCAAACGGGGCAATACGATGCAGCTATCCAGCACCGTGTACTGGTATCAGATCGAGCCGCACGCTCCGCTGCCGGCGATGCTGCCTGCTGTCGAGCGCGCGCCGGCGCCGGAGGAAATGTTTTGGCCGGAGAAAGAAAAGCTGCCGTCGGCAGACGAATTGCGAAAGCGCGGCGTCAAGCTCCTCGTCCTCTGTGGCCGGCCGGAGAAGGAAATCGTTTTTGCGGAGCCGGGCTACGCTGCTGCGGCGAAAAAGGGCTATGCGTGGAATGGGTGGGGCTTGCCCGTTTATCACTGCCGTGCCGGGAATGACGAAGTCGAGATCGAGCTTTCCGTGCCCAAGGAGGCGAAAGGAACCGTGCGCCTTTACATCATCGACCCGGACAACTTCGAGGGCGGGCGCAAGCAGAAAGTGCTCGTCGCCGGCGAGGAGATCGCACTCGCCGAGAAGTTCGTCGAAGGCCGCTGGCTGGAGCACCGCGTCGGCCCCAACCAAACCGCCGCAGGCAAGCTGTCTGTGAAGGCGGTCAACACCCGCCCCGGCTCCAACGCCGTCATCTCCATCATCGAATGGCTTGAATGAGATTTGGGGTCACATCTCAACATTCAACAATTTGGTTGACAGTCGCGGTTTGGCTGTTCCAGACTGGCGCATGGCTCGACCCTTAAGGATGGAGCGACCGGGCGCATGGTACCACGTGACCGCGCGCGGCAATGAGCGCCGCCCAATTTTCCAGGATGACCGGGATCGAGGGCATTTCTGCGAGTTGCTGGCGCAAAGCACTGAAACCTTCCGCCTCGTCTTGCACGCCTATGTGTTGATGGACAATCATTACCATCTGTTGATGGAAACACCGGAGGCCAACCTGAGCCGGGCGATGCAATGGTTCAACGTCAGTTACAGTGTCTGGTTCAACCGGCGGCATGGCCGGGCGGGGCATTTGTTTCAGGGGCGGTACAAAGCGATTGTTGTTGACCGTGACACTTGGGCACTGGGTTTGAGCCGCTATGTGCATCTGAATCCTGTCCGAGTAAAGTCATTGTTGCTGGACAAGCCGGCACAACACCGAAGCCAGCAAGGCGCAGGGAGCAAACCGGAAGCGGAGTTGATCCGGGAACGGCTTGTCCGGCTGAGGCGTTATCGGTGGAGTTCGTATCGAGCGTATGCAGGACTGACACCGCCTCCGCCCTGGCTGGTGTGCAAGGCAGTGCTGGCTTTGGTGGGAGAGGGGCATGTCGAGCAGCAGCGGCTTGCCTATCGGCAATATGTGGAAGACGCCGTGCGCGAAGGGCTGGCGGAAAGTCCGTGGGAGCAGTTGTCGGCCCAGATCGTGTTGGGCACCCAGGAGTTTGTGCGCGGCCTGCGGCAACATTGGCAGGGGAACCAAAGGGAACAGGCGCCGCTGCGGGGCCTCGCACCGCGGCCGGGCTTTGTGCAGGTCATCGCGGTGGTCGAGAAATTGAAGGGAGAAAAATGGGAGACGTTTCGGGACCGCCATGGAGATTGGGGACGGGACCTGGCACTGTATTTGGGCAAGAAGGAATGCGGACTGAAATTGCGGGAGCTGGGCGAAGCCGCCGGAGGAATGGACTACGCCGGCGTTAGCGTCGCCGTGAAACGATTCGAACGGAGTCTTGCGACTGACAAAGAACTGGCGGCTCTCCTCGCGTTGGCCAAGACTCAATTGTTGAATGTTGAGATGTGACCCCTCCACACGTTTTTCTCTTCCTTCTGGCTGCCGGGATGCGGCTGGCTCAATCCGCCGGCACCGGCGCCGATCCTGCGCCGCCGCCCGACGGCTGGCAAACCGCCGCGCCGCGGGAAGAAATTCGTCCGTCCTTTGTCTTCGCGCCGAACGGCGGGCGCGAGAGCCAAGGCGCTTTCATCATCAAGGCCGATGCGCGCGAGGGGCTCGATGGATTCTGGACGAAAACATTTCCCGTCAAAGGCGGCCAGCATTATCGCTTCGAAGCCTTTCGCAAGGTGCAAAACGTGGCTTCGCCCCGCCGCAGCGCGCCGGTGCGGCTGCTCTGGCATGACGACGCCGAAGAACCGGTGCGGCGCGACGGGCCTGTCGTGAAGAACTGGCTGAAGAATTACACCGCCATGGCCGAGGCGGAACATCCCACCGACCAAGCCACGGACGCCAACGGCTGGACGGAAGTGTCTGACGTGTACCGCGCACCGATCAAAGCGACCCGCGCCGTCGTCGAGCTGCACCTGCAATGGGCGCCGTTGGGCCAGGTCGAGTGGAGCGGCATTTCCCTGACCGAAGCGCCGGCGCCTGCCGGACGCAAGGCGCGCCTGGCGGCGGTGCATTTTCGGCCGAAAGGGGGCAAGACACCCGCTGACAACTGCCGGTTGTTTGCGCCGCTGATCGAAGAGGCGGCCCGACAGCGCGCTGATCTGGTCGTCCTTCCGGAAACGCTCACCTACTGCGGCACCGGCCTCAGCCTCGTCGATTGCGCCGAGCCGATTCCCGGTCCTTCGACCGATTACTTCGGCGAGTTGGCGCGGAAGCACAATCTCTACATCGTCGCCGGCCTGGTGGAGCGGGACCGGCACTTGGCCTACAACGTGGCCGCGCTCCTCGGGCCGGATGGCAAGTTAGCGGGCAAGTATCGCAAAGTCTGTTTGCCGCGCGATGAAATCGCTGCGGGGATTGCGCCGGGCCTCGAGTACCCGGTGTTCGAGACGCGCTTCGGCAAGCTGGGTATGATGATTTGTTACGACGGCTTTTTCCCGGAAGTGGCGCGCCAGTTGAGCAATCGCGGTGCAGAAGTGATTGCCTGGCCAGTGTGGGGCTGCAACCCGGCTCTCGCCGGCGCCCGCGCGTGCGAAAACCACGTCTATCTGGTCAGCAGCACTTACGAAGACGTTTCGCGGAATTGGATGGTCACCGCCGTCTTTGATCACGAAGGCCAAACCATCGCTCGCGCCGACCAGTGGGGCACGGTGGTGGTGGTGGAAGTGGACCTCGAAGACCGGCTGCACTGGCCAAGCCTCGGCGATTTCAAAGCTGATCTGCCGCGTCACCGGCCACTGTGGGGAACGGAGACGGTAGCCGGCCACGGGCTTGCGGCACAGAGAAAAGAAGCGAGCGGAGAGATGAGATTGCTCTCCAAGGAAGTGTTCATCCGGCATCAGGAGAAGCGTCCGCCCGCCGCGGGCTTTGTCGCTTATGCCAGCAAAACGAAGCCCATTCTCATGCATTGCAGCGGCTGGGAGGATTATTCGGATGGCTATGATGATTACGCCGTCAGCCTGAGCTGCGACAACGGCAAAACCTGGTCGGAGCCGGAAGTGCGGTGGAAGAGCAGCGTCGTGCCCGAAGGCAAGATTCGCTACGCCGAACCGGCAGCCTTCTTTGATCCTGACACCGAGAAACTGATCGTGCTGATCGACAAGGTGCTTTATCCGAAGGACAAGCTGAACGTGGACACCGACTATACGCTGGTGATGGACCAGTATGACCCGGCGACCGGCGCTTGGTCCGACCGGCGCGAGATCGCTTTTTCCGGCCGGCGCTCGCCCGCCATGAGCTTTTCGTTCCCGATCAAGACCTCCCGCGGCCGCCTTCTGTTTCCCGGCATGAGGAAGACGGTGGACGCGAGCGGCAAGGCCGTTCATTTCAAGAACTGCTGGGCGCCGGTGGACGAGGTGGTGACCGTCATCGGCGAATATAACCGTAGCGGCCCTGGTGCTCTCGAGTGGCGGCTGGGCAAGGCGTTGAACATCGAGCCGGCCATCAGTTCGCGCGGCCTGGACGAAAACACGTTGGCGGAACTCGCCGACGGACGCATCGCTGCCATCTGCCGCGGCGACAACAGCATGTTCCCGGAGAAGCCGGGCTACAAGTGGCTTAGCTTTTCCCAGGACGACGGCGAGACATGGTCCGCGCCCGTGCCGTTGCCGGCGACCGGTGGCGATCCCATCGAGTCCGGAGCTAACGGCTCGGCTTTGTTTCGCTCCATCAAGAACGGGAAGCTGTTTTGGATGGGCAACCTGGCGCTGCGCGGCGAACGGGCAAAAGACAACTGGCCGCGCTCGCCCCTGGTCATCGTCGAAGTGCAGGAAGAGCCCTTTGCCCTGAAACGCGACACCATCTTCGCCGTGGACGAACGCGCCTTCAACGATTCGCCGCGCGTGCAGATGTCGAACTTCCGCTTTTACCAGGACCGCGAGACCGGCGATGTGGTCATCTTTCTCACGCGCTATGGCGAGCGCAGCGCCGAGCAGTGGATGCTGGCTGACTATTACCGCTACCGGGTCCAGATGCCGTAAAGAAGCGAACAAGCTGCTGACACGAGGCTCCGCCGGACCTTCCTTGCGGCTGCCTGGCTGCCCGTGGCGAACCTGACAGACAGGCTTTCGAGGAGAGACCAATCGGCTCTGACTTTCTGACTGGAAAAGTGAGCCGACTGACGTCGGCTGCTACGAGGCTCATGGAGAAGGTCCGGGGAAAGAGGACAACACTGCCCAAGGCAATGTCACCGAAGTCATATAAATCCCGTTTTGCGCGTAGCCCTTGGGTCCAAAACATTCCCAGGGCGCTTCATGCCCCGGCCCTTGGCGAAAGTCGTTTTGCTGAAGATGCTGCAGGTACTGGCTGAGAAGCTCAGAGGCGAGTTGCGGATCACTTTGCCGCACCGCGGCGATCAGCCAGCCGGTCGGAGTATGCCAGTAAGCGCCGTTTTGGTAAGTGTTGATCGCCACACCTGCCGTCTTTTCCCACGCCGACGCGGGCGAAGCGTCCAAATCCGTCGGGACGTGCCGGACGGCGCCTTCGAAAACAATGGTCTTCCGCCGGACGGCGTCCACGAGCGTCCTTGCGGCGCGTTCCGCAGCCGCGCCTTTGATCGCTCCCAGGTGCAGAGCGTAAAGAGTTCCCCAGACATCGGGCTGGCGGCCCACTTTCGTCGCTGCCATCAGCCAGCCGCCCAGGCGCGCCGGCTCGCCAAAGGTCGAGGCCAGGTTTTCGGAAATCCGCTGCTGGATTTGCCGATAACCACGCTCCGGCTCCGCCCTTCGAGTTGCCTGGCACAACTCAGCAAGCTGGCCCGCCGCCCGAAAACGCAGCAGCGACGGGAAGAGCATCTTTCCCGTAAAATAGACCGCATCACAAAAGCCGAATCCGACCGCGCGTTGTGCATCGTCCGTGACCACCGATCCGGTCTGGGCGTCTGTTTGGGGGGCCTCAAAGGCGGCCGCCAAGCGGTCGATCAAGGGCATCCCGTTGATTTGCTCCTGAAGAAACTCGGCTTTCCCTGCGGTGCGAAACAGGCAATGGGCGATGTGGATGAATTCGTAATGATCATCGACCGGTGGCAGGATTCCGTAGGCCCCATTTCCCTGGTCGTCGCCGGATGAATAAGTGCCGGGATAAAAGACCGCACCGCCATCGAAGTTGATATGGTCCGGGATGGCAAAGGGCGGAACGACCAGGCCGTGGCGGAGCATGCGCGCCACCGGGCCGTTCTGACAGCGCGCCGTCAGCCGGAGATGATTCAGCATCTCTTCCGCTGTGATGAAGCCGGACTCCAGCGACATGGCAAAGTCGCGAATCCAGAATGCCGGATAACTACCTCGTCCGCCTGGCATGATGAGCGTGAATCCGCAGGTGTTCGTGGGCGAGCCGGCCGTTTTTTGTCCCGACTTCACCCGTGAGGCTTCCACAACGTCGCGGGTCAGGTCGCGCAAGAATTTCAGGTCTTGAACTGCCTGAGCTTGGCGGGCGGCGGCGACAGAGGGAGTCGCAGCGTCACTGTCGGCTGGAAGGCTGCTGATCGCCGTGGCTCCGAGCAAGGCGCCGAAAATGATTAGGCAAGGCATTCGACTTTTCATTTTGATCCTCATCCTTTGTCTGGTCGTTTTCGTCAGTGTTTCGCAGCACTATGCTGGGCCGATGCGCCACTGTGCGTCATTTTCATCAACCTTCCTGTAGTTGACGGCGTCAGCCGGCGCAAACTGAATCGGCGGGAGATCAGCGCCGACGCACGCCCAAATCTTGGAGGTTTTCCCTTCCCATGAACTTTGTAGCAGCCGACGTAAGGAGGCTCATTCTTTCTGCGAGCACGGAGATCAGATTCTCCTTACGTCGGCTACGATTCAAGGGCGCAATGCGCGGCGAAGGCGATTTCTCATGAACTTGCGGATCGGAACGCAGCCTTCAGGCTGCAGAACGTCCGCTCTGCGACGGCGGCTTTCTGCAGCGTAAACGCTGCGTTCCGGTTCATGGCCGGTGAGCAGGTTCGAAAGGAACAAGGGACTCTCCAGGAGAGTTCTCTTCAAGCGACGCAAATCTTTCGCGTTTTGTTCGCGGAATGAGTATAAAGCCGACATTGGCGTCACCCGCAACTTTTCAGTGAACCCTGTTTTTGTTAAGAACAAACGTGACGGAGAGATTGCTATGCTGAAACAATGCATTCTATGGCTGGCCTTGATGGCACTGGCCGCGAGGACGATTTTAGCCGGGCAAATCGAGAATATTCCTGCTGATTGGCGGGCGGTGGACCGGCAACGACTGGATACTGTCGCTGCGGAGGCTTCCGCGTCGTTGGGCGAGCAATATGCGCCGCAGAGCATTCACGACGGCAACCGCCGCACGAAATGGGTTTCGCCCACCCGACCCAGCCCCGCCGCGCCGCAGTGGGTGGCACTGACCCTGTCCGGCGGAGTTCAGGAAGTGTCTGCAGTCGCCGTCTTCGGCGAGGCGATCAATAATGACGGCATTCTGGACGCCGACATCCAGTTAGAAGCACCCACCCCCGCGGGCGGAGGCTGATGATGGAAGAAACTGTCTTTTGTCG
>CAYIIH010000099.1:0-23386 GCA_964363225.1 uncultured Verrucomicrobiota bacterium
GCCCGGGTGATCCGCGATGCGCACCGCGGTTACGGCGGTTTTTGCCTGGAACATCAAGGGCGGCGGCTCTATCACGCCGGCGACAGCGCTTATTTTGAGGGCTTCAAAGAAATCGGGAAGCGCTGCCGGCCGGAGATTGCTTTGCTGCCCATCGGCGCTTATTACCCCGAATCCTTCCGCCACGTGCACATGGGACCCGACGAAGCGATCAAAGCGTTTCAGGAACTGGGCGCGAAATGGTTCATTCCGATGCACTACGGCACCTTCAAACTCTCCTTTGAAGCCATCGACGAACCGCCGCGCTGGCTCAAACAAATCGCGCAGCAAGGCGGACTCAGCCAGCATTTGAAAATGCTCGAAGAAGGCTTGACGGAGGTTTTTTGAGCGTCTTCCAACCTGGCCTCGGCGGTGAAGTTTCCGGCGCTCCTTCTTATTCATGCCCGCCTGCATGTCGAGGTCGCTCTTCTCCAAAGCCTTCGGCTGGCCGTGGGCCCGGAACTCGCCTTCCGCGCTATGGCGGTTCTGGATGAGGGTGAACGGCATAAGGAAGTATGGCCGCACAGCGATTTTCCAACTCACTTATGACGCCGTCACTCCCAGCTTGCGCGTCAACCCCTGAGCACGTAGTGTGTCGGCATGACAGCGGTTGAGATTATCGAAGAGATTAAACGGTTGCCGCGAGACGAACAGAGCCGGGTCATCGAGTTCGCCCGTCACGCCGGGGAAAGCCCTCCGCTCAGCCCGGAGGAGCTCGGCCAACTGACCAAGCGAATGGTGGAGGCGAAAGACCCGGCAGAGGCCGACCGGCTGCACGAGGAGATCGTGCGCGGATTCTACGGCGGCCAGTCTCATGCCTAAAATCCGCCGCGACAAGCTGCCTCCACCGCTGCTCACCCACCTTCTGGCACGGATGCGTCAACGGAACATTTCGTCCGAACAAATCATCCTGCTCGCGCGCTGGCTGGACACTGAGCCGGAAGTCCCAGAAGGCAAGTGGTTCAGGAGCTTTCCCGGCTTTGCCGTCTGTGGTGAAGGAGCATTCATCAAAACGTTCCTGCTTCCGGGTCAAGCGCCAGACGGGCGCGAGATCGTGTAGAAAAGCCCCGCAGCTCGAACCAAGGATCGCGAACGCAAGGATTTTCATCCCCCTCGGTGCTTCAAGCTCTCAGCTGCCAACCTTGTCCGGCCGCCAGCGGAGAAGAACACCCCCGAGCAACCAGTATGAGACTTTGGAAGGTCCAAAAGTTACGAATAGCGTGGACTGTCAACGTTAGGGACTAACACCGCTACGGAGATTCGGTGTGAATTTCCGTTATGCATTCGCCTCCCCCGTCCTTCCTGCGATAGATCGCGTAATTGGGAACGGCTTCGAAGTCGTATTGCACTTTCTTCAAGGTGTAAACGAAGCGGTGAGTCAGTTTCGCAACACGAACGTCGAACAGCACGACATTTGTTCCTCGCTCCAGACCGCTACGGTATGCAAGGCCATCAAAACCTTCGGCCTTGAAAGCCTCCGCGAGAATCTGTGTTGGCAGATAGGCGCTCTCCTGGTCCTCTCGGCTCACCGGGCGGGCAAAGGCTTTGCTGATGTCGTTCCAAACGTATTTCTCGATGTTATCCGCTGAGGGTTTCTCCTCGAAGAGGCGTTCTTCCCAGTCTTCGGTTCCAGCCTGACAGACGACAAGCTTGATATTTTGCTGAATTTCAAAGATGGCGAGCGTCAACGATTCCCTGACCCACGGGCGCATCTCGGCCAGTGCCGTCTCTGGTGTGGTTGCAAGGTAAAGGTAGGCGAAGCCGGGGGGATTCGCCCGTCCGCCGTTCTTTATGCATTTTGGGTCTGGGATCATTCGGGTCTCGGGGTAGGGGTGTTCTTCCTCAATGCCCATTTCATTTTCTGGTGCGAACGCGGAGCCAACTTGAGCACGGTAAAGACGCCTTCCGGACTTTAGAGGCTGCGCGCGCGACTTGCTGGCCGCGCGAACCGCAGCGAGGAAGTTCCCCGCCTTCCCGTCAAATATCCAACGACGCTCATTCCTGACCGTCGTGACGAAGTCCCAGTAGGCATCTTTGGTTTCAAAAGCGCTCATTTTGGGGAGCCTAAGCTGAATATCGGTTTTACCTCAAGGGTTTGTTTGCACACTCAAGTTGTACCTTGATCCAGCGGAGAAAGGGCAGAATGCTTTGCGCCACGCTCAGATTTGTGCTTTTCAGGTCAGTGGGCTGGTATGGCGGGTTTTTCTTGCTCTCAAGTATGCCGAACTCATCGTTCAAAACCTTTCCCGCAAACTTGTCAGCCAACGGCAGCCCAGCACCTTTTGATGCACCGGCCCCGAGAAGAAATGCCGTTTTCATAGACGATCTCCGCCTTGAGAACCCAGCTACTGGACTCCCCGATAGAACCTCCGATGGAAGTTGGTTGCTGAATTGTCGATGAATTCCACGCTGCCGTTCCGATTTGAGATCACGGCCCGTGTGGCCCACTGCAGGAGGTTCGTGGACACTTCGAGTGTCACGGATCGCTCTGGCTCGCCTGACACCATCATGCGGAAAGAACCGCTGGCCAGCAGTTGGGCCGAAGACAAGGTGAATGGGTAATCGCCCCCGGTAAAATTGGCGGTGATGACAGCGCTGTTCGACAGGCGGAGCACCAGAGGGTTTGTTTTGCCGGCTGCGTCCCCACTCCAAAGATGGAAGCTCTGCCCCGTGTCAGGAATGGCTGTCACCGTTACAACCTGTCCGTTCGTAAAGGAGCTGGTACGAGGGGCGACTGCGACGCTGCCCTTGCCGTTGGGAATAACCGTCAGTGCTACCCGGTTTGAAGCCAGCGTTGAGAACAAAGCTGAGATGGTCGAGCCTGAGTTGGTGACCGTGAACGGCAGTGGATTGGCGTTACCGCTCGCACTGCCGCCCCAAAGAGCGAAGAAACTGCCCGGCTGGGGCACAGCGACCGCCTGAATCGTTGAGCCATAAGAATAAAGCGCCAAGGACGGATTGAACTGCATGGCCCCTTGCCCAACCACAGACTTGCCGATGCCAGTTCCGAAAACGGCGTTCACACCCTTGGCGCGCTCCATAGTTACATTCACGACCGGATTGGTTCCGCTGGCGTCCCCCGTCCATTGGAGAAAAGTCCAACCGGGCGCTGGATTGGCCGTGACCTGGACAACAGCATCGTTTCGATAGCTTCCGCCGGGCGGATTGAGGCCAACGGTGCCGCCTCCTGCTGTGGTTGCAGTGAGTGGGTATGTCCACCACAGGTTGATAGGCACCGGGTTTCCTATCGAGGAGCCAAGTTCGGGCGTGTAGGCCATTGCGCGGAGAACGACCGACTGAGAGATCACAAGTGGCGACGTGTAGCGGCTGGACGCGAGACTGGGCGTGGTGCCGTCGAGTTTGTAGTAGATCTGAGCGTTTGGCAGGGCCGAGGCCAGCCGCAGTTGGACAGATTGCTGGTTCGTGAAACTAAAACTGTCGCCCGCCTGGCCATTTACCGTGGCCGTGGGCGGAGTGAGTGCCAGGGTTATGGAGACGGGGTTGCCGTCGATCACATTGAAGTTTGTGTCATACGCCACCGCTCGTATGGCGGCTGAACGGGTGAGAAGGAACGGCCCGCTGTACACCGCCGAGCCGAAATCGGGGCGTGAGCCATCCCGTGTGTAGAAAATGGTTCCACCTGAGAAAGCAGTCAAAATCTCGATCTCCACTGCAGCGATGTTGGCAAAACTGAAGCTTGGGCCGGACTGCTCGTTGACGGCAATGAGAGGCGTACCGTCTGGCTGCGAGACAACCAATTCGGCTGGTGGACTTGCGGACTGACCAAAGGCGTTTGTGATGACGACGTCGTAGGCCCCAGAGTTCACTGGCAACAGGTTCGTCAGGGTTAGGGTCGCATTGGTCTCGCCGTGGATTTCCTGGCCGTTTTGCCGCCATTGGTAGTGAAACGGCTCCGAACCTTTGGCTGTGACGCTGAAACTCGAAGTCGTTCCCGCAGTGGCTACCCGATTCGTGGGATACGCGACGATGATTGGTGGACGATCAATCCCCGGCGTTTCACTGTGGTGGTTCGTAAGAATCGGGAGGTAAGGTATGTAGCTGTAGCAATTGGTATCGTCCGCCCGGTCATGAATCATGTTCTGGATAACCGCCAAGTTGGTGGTGCTCCAGTAGTTGTTGGTCGCGATTAGCTCTGTGGCCCCCCACCCGCCTATCACGCTCACTGCGGTGCGGTTTGTTGCCAAGAACGAGTTAAACTCCACTATCGTCTGGGATGTACTAGTTGCGACCCAGTTCTCTACAGCGTAGTACCTGCCGTCGGTTAGGGTAGGCTCGTAGAAGAGGTTGTTTCGTACGTAAACTTTCACTGCCAGCTCGTGGCCGACACTTATTCCACCGAATTTTTGGAAAATGTTCCTTTCGATGAAGCAGTTGGTCACCGGGTACCACAAATACATGAAGGGTACGTTGGTCAGAACCGAGTCGGTGAGTGTTAGGCTGCCGTGACCATCGCCAGTGGGGCCGTGAAGACTACCGCCGGCAAAGTCCGAGAAGGCAATCCGCATCGCGTATGTCTGCGTTGACTGGCTGTCCCCACTCGGTTTACCGGGTTTGAGGTAGAGATTGCTGAATCGGATTCTCGCCACCTTGGTGCCAAGGGCATTGAAACTGCCGCCAACCCACATATTGCTCCCGTTCCCATCTACAACCACGCCCGGAGCAATGCTTAACGCTGTCCCGAAAGGAACTTCCAAGTTATTGATAAGCCGGTAGATGGCGTTGGTCTGGGACCAAACCACCGTTCCTTGAATGCGGCCTCCAACCGATATGACAGGCAGAACCGTCAGGTTCGCCACGCTGCTCGTTGCCACACCAGCGGAATTCGTTACCACAACCAGGTAGTTGCCCGCGTTGGTCGGTTGGGCGTTGGTCAAGGTTAGCGAAAGATTCGTTGCTCCGTTAAGCAGAAGCCCACTGAACCACCATTGGTAGCGCAAAGGCGCAGTGCCGGTTGCCGTCACGGTAAAGGTCGCATTGGAGCCGGCAATGACCGTCTGGTTGGTAGGCTGCGTGGTGATGGTCGGGGCGTCTTGGCCGAGGGCGCAAAGGGATGTGAGGAAAAGAACCCCGGCGAACCAACTGGTTTGTATCAAGACCTTCGCCGGCCAGAAGTGCGAGCCGGAATGGATTTGATGGCCAACAGGAATTTGATTTCTTGACGCTACGCGGTTGACGGAGAATTGCTTCTCGTCGGTGTTCATGCGGGCAGTCTTGGCCTGACCGTTTCCGCTGTCAATCGCCGATGTTCAGCGATTTCACCCTGTAAAGGATGGGTACTACCGCACACATTGATCGGATTAAAGGCTGAGATGACCCAAGGCCAACAATCCATAAAACGTGTATTCACAATCCAAGGTGTCGTCGCTCCAATGGCCATGAAAAGCCCCTTCGTTAGTCCATAACGAGTCAACGAAATCGAGGCATTTTTCTCTCACACTTTCAAACGACACCTGGAGGCCGGCCAGCGCATGGAGCGCGGTGGCGGTCGAGAGTAAATCAGGAATGGGCGCCTGGGGCGCGGCCAGAAAACCGCCCTGTGGATGGCATCGCGCCAGCAGCCAATCTCCCACCTTGGCCGGAATGGGAGCGGACAATTGGCGTAACACGGTGACAGCGGCGGCTGTGGCGTTGGTGGAACCCACTGCGGAATGCGGAATGCGGCGTGCGGAGTGCTGAACGGAACTATCGACTTGAGAAAGGCCGGGAGCGGACCCCGGCACGAAGCGATCCGAATGCACAGGAATGCTATTCGTCCACGCGCCGTCGCCGGTTTCGAGAGATTTCAGGCATAACGCCAGACGCCCGCTGATCGGCAATTCGATTTTTAAATCCTGGTAAGCGCCCAAGGCCAGAAAGCAGCCGTAAGCGGTGCCGAAATCGCTGTCCCGGGCCGGATGGTAGCCGCCGTTCTGGCTGCGGTGGTTTTCAATGCCGTGGAGGATTTCGTTTCGCACGCCGGCCGGGAGGAAGTCCCTTGCGGCTTGATTCAGATTCTCCAACGCCGTCCAACAACGCGCCAAACAACAAAGGTGCACCAAGTCCAAGCCTTGGCCAGGACCAAATTGTTGCAGAAAAACCCGGGTCTGATCGATTGGGATTTCCGCGCGCAAGGCCAGGAGGCTGTCGAGGCCGAATACCGTGTAGTAAAGATCGCTTTGGCCGGCGCGGTCCTTGAAACCGCCGTCGTCATTTTGCTGGCGCAGCAGAAAATCGCGCACCAGTTCGGCCGACTCGCCGAGAACTTTTGGCGCCAAGCGCGCCACTTGCAGCATTTCGAGCCGCAGGCTCATGCAGGGAAGAGTTGCCGTAGCAAGGCTGCCAAATCTGATTTGGATATTCGCTTGCTGGCAATAGCAATCATCGCCTCGTAAATCGGCATGGAATCGGCATCGGTGGGAATGCCATTGCCCTCAAGAAATGTCAGCGCCGCGCCGACTGCCGCGCGCTTGTTGCCGTCGAGGAAAGCCTGAGCCTCGGCAATATGAAAGGCGTAAGCGGCTGCAATGTCGTAAAGATCACCCCTGCCGTAGAAGTAAACATTCTGGGGATGAAACACAGCCGATTCCAAGGTACCGGCGTCCCGAATGCCCAAAGTCCCTCCGAACTGTCCAATAGCCTCCCGGTGGATTTCCTCGATCTGCTCGACGGAAAGAAAGCAAGGTTCCTTCACTACTTGGCCAGCTTGCTGAGCAGAGACGCATGCCTGGCAAAAACCCGTTTCTTGGCTGAACGGAACGCGGCTTTGTCCAGGTAACGCACCTCCAGCACAGGGCCGGCGACCCTGGCTTTCTGAGTTTTTTCGACCGTCTTGACGCTCATAATGAGTGTAAACTACTCGCCAGGAGCTTGAACTTCAAGCCGCAACCAAACCGTTGGACTCGGCCGCTGCCTGACCGTCGCCGGCGCGTTTCGCCGCGTTTTTCTCTTCGAATTCTTTGCACCAGCCTTTGATCTCGGTGTCATTGAAGATTTTGCCGATGACCCGGCGCAACAGGCCTTTCAGGTTGGCATTCTCGAGCTGGCGCAGCGAGCGGATGGCTTCTTCCTTGTAAGTCTCCAACAAAGTGCGGGCGCGCTCGTCGGCTTTCAATTCCGTGTAGAGCGCTTCGATTTGCTCGGCGTTGGCGCCCACGTGCGGCGTGCGGCGCCAAAGCGATTCCAGCAACTCTTTCTTATCACCCTTGGCACGTTCGTAGGCCACCGCCAGCAGCAAGCTCGGACGCAAGCCTGCGATGTCGTTCGTTTCGCCTTGGCTGCCCAGGTCGCTCAGGTCGTCGCGGATTTGATAGGCGATGCCCAGCGCTTCACTGTAAGCGCCCAAGACCGTCGAGACCTCTTCGTCCTTGTTGGCATAGATCGCGCCGAAGCGCAGGGCCACTTCAAAAGCGGGAGCGGTTTTGCAGCGGAAGATGTCCAGGACTTGCAGCGAGGTGAGCGGCTCCGGATGGCGCGTCCAGCAAAGCTCGGCCCCTTGTCCGCGACAGAGCCGGCGCTGGCCTTCCGACGCGACCAGCAGCATCCGGGCTTTTTGTCCGGCGGAAGCCTGGCACGAACCAATCAAGCGATAGCCTTCGCCAATGAGCAGATCGCCCACGTTCAACGCCACCGCCAGGCCATGTTCTTCGTGGAGCGTTTTTTCGCCGTAACGCTGCTGGTCGCCATCTTCAATATCATCGTGAATGAGAGACGCTTTATGGAAGCATTCGACCGCGGCGGCAATTTTGCGAACGTCCTCGGGCAAAGCGGCGCCGGGTGTCTCCCGCAAGGCCTGGTAGGTGGAGACGGCGAGGAAAGGCCGCCAGCGTTTGCCGGCCCGGACCAGCCAATCGCGCCCGATTTTCTCGGTTTCCCCCTCCGCCGGCCCCATGATGCCGGCCAGCGCTTCCGGCGTGAACCAGGCATCGACTTCATCTCGCAGGGCGCCCAGATCGAGCCGGCGCGTTTGGTCTTCGCTGGTCAAGTGAATGTAATCCCACACCCAATCCAGATCGACGTTGGTGTCAATGCAATCATCCTGGAGCAAGGGGATGGCCACGCCGGGAATGGCGGCGGCTTCCATGTAAGGAAAGGCGCGTTCCAGCACGCTCAGGCAACTGACTCCCACGATGGCCTCGATCTTGCCGGTCTGAATCAGGGACATGACAATGGCCGATCCTTCTGCGACTAAAACCGCGTAGCCGAGGCGCTCCGCTTCGGCCTGCAAATCCTGGATGGAACAGAGCCCGCATTGCTTGCAGAGCAAGCCAAATTCGTCGAAAGGCGCGGGACATTTGCTTTCGACCCGGAGGCATTTGGGGAGCAACAGCAGGCGGCGCTCGAACGGGATCGAGGCCAGCGGTTCGCGCCACAACTCGTTGTTGAGGAGGACGCCGATGTAATCGCGGTAGATCGGATCGCAGCGGATCAATTCAACGAGCTTGTCCGCATGCTGGCCCAAGTCATCGGCGGGCATCGGCGGCACAGGATTGTACTCTCTGACGTAATGCCGGACCACCTGCAGGATCTGATTCCGCTGGAGGGGCGTTTGCGGAATGGTTTTTTTTGGCGCGCGAATACGCTGCACGGGAACCGGTCGCGGGATCGTCAATGGAATGGAGGGCATAAGTTATGTCGTTGGCGTTTCGGTCAGACGGCTTCTTTTCATTCCGTTTCGGTCATGGTCGGCATTATCGGCAGGGAGAGCAACCTGGTCCAGATTTGTTTTCGGCTGCCGATGGTCCTGCGGAACGAACGGACGATAAGCGCCAAAATCATTGAACCAGTGTTTCTTGGCGAGGCGGTACATCCAGTGTTCCTCGGGGATTTCCTGGCCGGGCAGATATTGGCTGGGCCGAGGCTGCATTTCCTCCAATTCGGCCAGGGCCGTGCCTCGAGAGGTGGTGTCGCGCGCGCCATGTTTTATGACCAGTTCCTTCACCAGATCGGGACGCTCCAGCACAATGCAGCCCCGGGTGGCCTGGACGGCGGCCTTCCTGAAATCCTTCAGAAAAGCGGAGTTTTTCATCAGGTCAAAAACGCTCTCCTGATCGCGGATGTTGTCGGTGGCGAACTGAATGATGGGGCACGGCTCGATTTCGCCGCGCGGGCTGATATGATGGCTGATGCCGGTGGCCATGGGGCAGAGCGCCTGGCCTTGGTCGTCGTAATACGCGTCAATGATCCCGATGGGCATCTTCGCCCGCATCTGCACGATGAACTTCCGGGCTCGCAGGAGCTGATCGGGACGCAAGGCCAGTTCCGACGACATTTTCGGGCCGACCGGACGGTAGGTGTGATACCAGACGTAATGCACGCCGCGGTCGATCAATTCCTGCAGCCAGGACTCGGTCAGCAACTCGTCGATGTTCGTTTGGCACAGGCTGGTCGCCACGCCGGTGAGCAGCCGGTGGCGCAGGCAGGTCTCCAGTCCCCGCAGCGTGCGCTTGAACACCTCTTTGTGGCCGCGCCGCTCATCGCTCACCACCTCGCGTCCCTCGATGCTGACGAGCGGCGTCACATTTCCCAGGCAGCGAAGCTGCGCGGCGATCTTGTCGGTAATCATCTGGCCGTTGGTGAACACTTGAAAATAGCAGTCCGGGTGTTGCGCCAGGATTTCGAGCAACTGCGGATGGAGGAACGGCTCGCCGCCCAAAATGCCGAAGAAGCTGCTGCCATGTTTCTTGGCATCGCCAATCAGCTTGTTCATCGCCTCGAGATCGATGGCTTCACGCGGCGCTTCGACATCGACCCAGCATCCTTGGCAGCGCAGGTTGCAGCTATTGATGACGGAGATGTAGAGGAAGGGCGGAAAATACTCGTCCCGTTTGATCCGCCGTTTGAACCGCTCGACGGAGAGCGCGCCCTTCACCCCGAAATTCCAGACGAATTTCCAGAGCAACCGTTTGTCGGTCGTGCGGAGGACGCGGAGAGCAAGTTGGGGAAACATTATCGAAACAAGTAGGGATCAAGCACTAAACGATCAAGGGCACGAAATAACGTGGCACGGTCACGCGCGCGAGCAGCCAGGAGCACGCGCAAAGACGGTTCGTGGATGACCAGTTGCCATCCCTTGCTCATAGGCCTTGCTTCAACAACGCCTGGTGAAGCGTCCTGGCCCGAGCCAAGGTCACTTTTTTGCCGGCATCCATCTCACGCATCCGTCGGGCAAGATCAGCCGCATTTGCCGGGTCATCGCGACGGTGCAAGTGCGCCAAGTAGGCTTCGAGAAACAGCCGTTCATCCGGCGTGGTATCATCAACAACTCGTTTCAGTTCGGCAACACTCATGGAATAATGATGACTGGATTTACCGGTTTTGCAGCGCCGCTTGCGCCTTCGCTTTCGCCTCTGCAGCCCGGCGCATGATTTCCTCCGGCGACGGCAGCGACATCAACACCTCCGGCGGGATGTCGCCGGCCTGGGCCAGTTTCACCAGGCATTTCTGGCGCTCACTGAGGGCTTTATCCGCGTCGCGCTCCTTCGAAAAGCGCGATTGGGCCTTCTCGCTGCGCAGGCGGAGCATTTCGTAAACGTCACCGCCCAGCAGCGCGGAAATATCGACCTTCATCTTCTCGCGCTGCAAATCGGCGTCGCTGACCAGGTCGCCGTTGATGGGGCCGGCCTTGTACTTCGGGAACATGATGGCCGCTTCCGGGCAGACCCGCGAGCAGGCCGGACAATTCGTTTTGCAGTTGTCGTTGTTCTGGACCTGAATTCTTTGGCCGCCATCCACGCCATAAACGCCAAACAAGCAGAAGCTCAGGCACTGCATGCAGTTGGTGCAGCGGTCGTAATCAATCACCGGAAACCACGGCTTCCACTCGCCGGGTTTCACCGCGTGCGCCTCGGCACGGATGGCTTCCACCGTCTCCACCAGCCGGGACGGATCGAACCCGGTAATGTCTTGAAAACGGATTGTCACCTGGCCGGCGGCATCTTCCATTTGGGGCGGTTTGGCTTCAGGGAAGCGTCCCAAAACCAGCAGCGAACTCCGGTCGGCCGGCGCCACCTGGCCCTCGCCGTTGGCGCACGTGACGGCAAACCCTTTTTCCAGAAGCGCGCTGAGGGCTGCGCAACGGTCATGAGTTGCCAACGGCTGGCTGCCGGCGCCCTCATAAAGGACGATGCGAAGGGTGGTTTGGTCTTTCAAGCTCATGGCTCAGGGCAGTGCAAAATGTTTCTTCAGGCAGCGATTTCGTTCCTGGGCAATTCAGCCGGCGTTGGCGGCGCGGCTTTTCCAGCCGGCATATTCGGGTTCAGGTTCGGGTCCAGCAGGGCGGCGGCCACTTCCTCGGCGGTTTGCACGCGCATGTTGAGAATCTCGGTTGCCGGAGTGGACAACGGCGCTTGGGCGGCGGCAAACAGCCATTTCACCGCGCGCGGGTAGCAGGCGGCCACTTTCAGGGCGCCCCCCTCAGCCAGGCGCGGCAAAGCCGGGTCCTGCCGCGCGGACATCTCGCATAAATCCGGCACCGCCTCGAAAGCCACCCCCGACTCGCAAAGCTTCTTGAGCACGGCTTCCTTGACCTCTTTGGGCACCACTTGAGCATAAGTGCAGTTGCAGTACAAGATGCGCGGCGCTGTCGTCATGATGGCCTTGAGTTTAGCATCGCTTCCAGTCCACTGCCAACTAATCTTGCGACTTGGGATTTGGCCTTTGGCTCGCTCACGTGATTTCTGTGTTTTTTTGTTTTTCCAGGATTCGGTCGATGGTTTTGTCGAGAATCCGCCGGTACTCATGGACGTCCACGCACTTGGGGTCGGGTTTGCCTTTGACCAGATAAAGCCAGCCGGCGCCATAGCAGTCCTTGTTCACCACGTTGATGTTCTCCTTCAAGAGCGGATTGCCGCCGCCGAATTGCCCCTCCGCAATGCAAAAGAGATCGGAAATGGCCTTAAACCCTTCAATCCAGCCGACAATTTGGCCGGGCGCCAGCGCCGCGCCCACTTCGAGGTCGAAGCTATGATCGACAATTTCACCCAGCATCCGGGTGGCGAACTTGGTCAGCCCGATCCGCCACAGCCCTTCGTCCTGACGGGCGATCCAGGCATGCGACGGACTGTAGAGGCAAGCCACCGGCAAGTGCGTGGCAAAGTGCGACCGCTTGTAGGGCAGCGTCTTGGGCTGGTCGGCTGGCATCATTTATTTCGGCCACAAGCAAATTAAATAAGGCTCGAAAAGCAAGCTGGAAGGTGGTTAAATCCTGGGAAATGCCATACGGCGAAGAAATGACCATGAAAGTGGTGGGACGCAAAAGGGCGGCCCGGGTAGACGTTGTGGGTGTGGACAGCCTGCAAAAGCTGGCCAACGCGTTGCGTCAAGGCCGCCCTTTTATTCCCAAAGGCGTCTGGCGTTTCAAATCTTTTGAGGAGGCGGATAGATGGCTGATCGAGATGATGACAAGACGCAAGAGCCAAGACTCCCAACGCTAGACGACTTGTTGCTGTTGTGCCGGCGGCTCAACGACGCCGGAGCAAAGTATATCGTGATTGGCGGCTGGGCCGTCATCCAGCACGGATTTGGCAGAACGACGACCGATATCGATCTGCTGGTGGATGCTTCACGGGAGAATTTTGAAAAGATCAAGACCGCGATGGCCGGGCTGCCGGATGGCGCGATTCGAGAAGTCCAACCGGATGATCTGGAGCAGTTTGTCGTCGTTCGCGTGGGGGACGAATTCGTGGTCGATCTGATGAAAGCGGCCTGCGGTGTCGAGTACGCGGAGGCGGTCCAAGATGTCTCGCAAGTTGATGTCCAAGGTGTCATGATCCCCTTTGCCAATCCAAAGCTCCTCTGGCGGTTGAAACAAACTTACCGGGAAAAGGACGCGTGGGATCGGGCGTTTTTGAAGAAGTTGTTGAATGACAGAGCCGGCTAAGATTGCCTTGCGGCCCGCATTGGGCATCTCGACCTGATGATTTATTTCGACCACAACGCCACTTCGCCCCTGTTGCCGCTGGCCCGGCAGGCCTGGTTGGAAGCGGCCGAACAATTCATCGGCAATCCCTCCAGCCCGCATCGCCTCGGCAGCCGGGCGGATGCGGCCTTGACGGCGGCCCGCGAGCAGTTGGCGGGCATCCTTGACTGCGACTCGCCGGACATCGTTTGGACTTCAGGCGCGACCGAGTCCAACAACATGGCGTTGCATCATTGGGCTGCCAGCCGCGAATCTGCGGAGGAAGTCTGGATTTCGGCCATCGAACATCCTTCGGTCCTGGAGCCGGCGAAAAGCTATTTCCCGAAACAGCTTCGGTTGATACCGGCGAGCCGTTCCGGAACTGTGGACCTCAATTGGGTGCGAGACCGTCTGCGCCGGAAGCGGCCGGCGTGCGTGGCCGTCATGGCCGCGAACAACGAAACCGGCGTCCTCCAGCCGTGGCCTGAGCTCCTCGCTCTCTGCCGGGAAGAGGATATTCCCTTTTTCTGCGACGCGACGCAATGGATCGGCAAGCTTCCGGCGAAGGGGCTGGGCCAATGCGATTTTGTGAGCGGGTCCGCGCATAAATTTGGCGGGCCTCGAGGCGTGGGCTTTTTGAAATGTCCAGCCCAAGGCCGGGTGCAGCCGTTGCTGTTCGGCGGCCAGCAAGAGGAAGGCCGCCGGGCCGGCACGGAAAACGTCGCCGGCGTTTTATCCATGATGGCAGCCTTGGAAGCACGAGAAGCGGCTTTGCGGCGGGGTGAGATAGAGATGCGGCTCCGCTGGCGCCGGCAGTTTGAACGGCTTTTGGGCGAAGCACTGCCCGGCTCGGTTGTGGTCGGCGCGGGGCAGGAACGCCTCTGGAACACGGTTTCCGCTCTCATGCCGGAAGCGGATGGCCGGCAGCGCTGGGTGGTAAAGCTCGACAAATTGGGCTTGGCAGTGTCCACGGGTTCGGCCTGCGCCAGTGGCCGCGAGGAGCCGTCGCACGTGCTGGCCGCCATGGGCTATGCGCCGTCCGAAGCAAGCCGGGCTTTGCGGTTCAGCGGCGGCTGGGAAACAACGGAAGAAGAGTGGACCGCTTTATCGGCGGGTTTGGTCAAGGTTCACCGTGGAATGCAGCCCGCGCGGGTTTAACCCGATGACGCGTTGTCGCGTTGGCTGCTGGCCTGTACGCCGTGCCGGCCCTGCTTGCCGGCCGCAGCGGCGGGCAGGACAGACAGGTTCGCAGCCGATTGGTTTCGCGTGGGAACACGCCGCAACAGTCTTCGCGTGGAGACAAGATCATTTGGCGATTGTCAAAATCCAATGAACGAGCACTATCGGTCCATCCTATGAAACCGAATTTTAATCGCCGTGATTTCCTCACCGCTACCACAACGCTTGCGACCGGACTGGGCCTTGGCTTCAGCCCGGCCATCCGAAAAAGCCAGGCCGCCGAACCGGTCCTTAAGACCAAACTTCACAAGGCACTCATCATGAACCGCCCGACTGAAGAGGGCTTGAAGAAGTTGAAAGAGGCCGGTTTCGACGGGGTCGAAGCCGGGATTCTCAGCCCGGACGAAGCCGAGAAATGCCGCGCTCTGGCCGACAAGCTCGGCCTGAGAATCCATGCGGTGCTCCGGGGTTGGGCCGAATTCAACAGCGCGGACCCGAAAAAGGTGGAAGAGACGTTTGCCACCTCCGAGGCGGCCTTGCGGGCGGCCCACGCGTTCGGAGCCGACGCCGTCCTGCTGGTGCCGTGCCGCATTGGCGGAATGAAAATGCCGCGCCCCTGGGAGTTCCTCCTTGAATTTGACGAGAAGACCGGGCACCTCACGAAAGTGGCTTATGGCGACAACGCCCCTTACGCCGAGTACATCAAGGCCCACAACCACGCCACCGACACCTCCCGGGAATGGGTCAAACGTTTGATTCCACTGGCGGAGAAAACCGGCGTCATCATCGCCCTCGAGAATGTCTGGAACAATCTGTGGGTGAAGCCGGCCCTTTTCAAACACTTCGTCGCTTCCTTCCAAAGCCCGTGGGTCAAGGCCTACTTTGACATTGGGAATCACGTCAAGTACGCGCCGCCGGAGAATTGGATTCTTGCCTTGGGCGACCTGATCGTGAAGTGCCACGTGAAGGATTTCAAACTCAACCCAGCCGATCCCAATGGCCAGGGCAACTTCGTCAATATTCGCGACGGCAGCATCCGCTGGCCCGTCGTGCGCAGCGCCCTGGATGCGGTCGGCTACAACGGGTGGATGACGATCGAAGGGGGCGATCTCTCCCTCGAGGAACACAGCCAGCGGCTCGACCTCATCCTCGCCGGAAAGTGAGCCGGCATCTCATTCCAAATTGCTTTCAAGATGAGCCTGATGGAAAAGGACGTTCCGCCTCACGAAATGCGGAGAGAGGAGCGCGGACGGCTCGTCCGCGAGTTTCGGCGGGGCTTTGGCCGCCCGGGCACGCGCCGCCCGCGCTCCTTCTTGGAGTCAAGCTCCGTCTCGGATTTCGTTTTCATCATTCCCGGGTAATCTCGATCTGCGCCTCACGCTTCTCATGCGGGACGGCCAAATAGGCGCGGTGCCGCTCGGCGTCCCACCACCAACCCGGCTCGCGGCGGACCGGCGAAGTCGATGGCGCCAGGCGCTTCCCGTTCACCAGGATTTCTCGTGGCTTCAAACCGGCCACCAGGGAATGGCTTGGCTCTCCTGGATAGGACGCCAGGTCGAACCGCACCCCGGCATCTGTGGGCTGCACGTTTTTGATATTCGCGCCCGAGCTGATGACGATTTCTCCTCGATCGCTTTTCAGCCGTTCTGTTTTGACATCGGCGTCGTAGCCCTGAAGAGCCAGCACATTGACCAGGATATCCTCCGGGTTGATGAAGGCTGGGTTCTTTTGCTCGAAACGCACAATGCTGTCCGGGTAGGACCCGATCCGGTCGCCCTCGGCAAACTGCTGATACAGGCCGCTGACGGTGATCAACTCGACCACGCGTTTCCAATCCGCCGGTGAAAAGTCGAGCCCCAACGGCAACGGCGAATCAGTCTCGGACAGCGGCCGGCGCTCCAATTCCTGCGCCAAGTGAAATACGTGATAGGCATAAACCAAGCCGCACCATTGCACCGGCACCGCCAGCCAGGTGTGCGTGTAAAAGGTGCTGCCAAAGACGGGAATGGCAGCGCCCAGCATCATCGGGCGCTCTGGCAACGTCCACAGGTAAATAAACGGCACGCCGGTCTCAGCCCAATAAACCGCATCGTGCAGCCAGCGCGCGTTGCCCGTCGCGCGAAAGGCATCGTGGTAGGCGCGGATGGCATAAGCCGCCGCCAGGATGTCAGGCTCATACATGGGACATTCCCAGGTCTGCCCGCCGCGCGGCACGCGAAATTGCTCCATGAAACGCAGGGCCTTTTCCCCGGCAGCCAGCGCCGCCGCATCGCCGGTAATGCGCGCATAGCGGAGCAAGAGCGCTGCTCGGTTTGCGCAGGTGCCCAGGACGGAATCACCCACCTGCCCAAGATCGGCTTGCTGGTCGTTGCCCGGCTGATACACCCAACCGCCTTCCGGTTGCTGGGATTGAATGAGGTGACGCACCTGGTTTTCCAGGCCGGCCATGGCTTCGGGGAGATAGCCATAAAGGAATGGGAATTCCCATTGCATGATATGGCAGTTGGCCTGGGACATGAACGCGCCGGGGCCACCGTCGCGCAGCATGTTCTTGACGGCCAATTCCACCCGTTCGCGGGATTGGCGCCGGCCCTCCGGACTCTCTGCGATCTGCCCATCCCACCAAAGCAACGCGGCAAATCCTGGCGCGTGGCTGGGCGCCCAGCCGATGCAATGACGCCATTTCTCGCTCGCCGCGTCCCAGACGGTTTTCAAGAAGCCGGCGCGGCACACCCCCAGTTCTTCCTGGAAGGAGCGCGGCCAGGGATTGGCTTTCGGCAAGCCGCCCGTTTCGCGCAACCATTCCCGCACGGCGATGGTAGCCGGACCGGGAGCCACCAACAACCGGGCTTCCAGCGTCAGAGTCTTTCCAGCCGGAAGGAGATATGGTTTCACGGCCCTGTCCCCGTTCTCCGGCACGAAATCGGGCGCGGAGGGCAGAAACAACCCCAGCCGGTGATTCTGCATCTCTTCATCGAAATTCGGCGAGGCAAAGCGCGCGGAAGGAAAAGCCTGCTCGCCATCCCAACGCTGCGTTCCGTCCCACAGGAGGGCGACGGTGACATCGGATTTGAGATTTGAGATTTGAGATTTGAGATTTGAAAGGAGCGGCCGGTCCTTGAGTGAATCAGGAGCGAAAAAGCGCGCCGGGTTTTCCGGCGGGTATTGGCTTTGTGGACCTAAAGTCACCGCCATGAGCGGAATCGTGATCTTGTGCGGATGCGGTGTCCGACGGTCGGCGAGCGGTGGGGAAAAATCGCGCGGGTTGGAGGACCGCTCGGCGCCGTAAAGATATTCCAGACCAGGGAAAAGGCCCCACGATTTTGCTTCGCCGATGGCGCCATCGCCGGCATACAGGTTTGGACCCCATAGGGCTTTGATCTTGCGGTCTTGCGCGGCTTTCCAGTCGTAATGCAGCCGCGCGAACGGCTCCTGCGGCTCAAGCGTGACACGCAAGGTGGTTTCCCAGACGACACCGTCGGCGTCACGCGACGTTTCCTGGAAGGCAATCGTTCCCGCCTGGCCAGCCGGCGAGCGGTTCAGTCTTTGGAGTTCGCGCGGTCGGATTTCCCAGTCTTTTTCCCCCGCTTGAGTCTCCGCAACGGTCCTGAAGAGCGGACGCCACACGGCGACCGGCTGCCAAGAGTCGTCTTGCCGGGCGAAGACTTTGGCATAAGCAAAGCCTTCGAGCGCGCGCCCAAATTCCAGCTTTAAATGCTCGTTTTGAATACTGCTGCTGCTGGCCTGGGGCGCCGGGAAAACCTCAAGGCTGCCGCTTTGCTCGTCCGGGGATTGAGGATGGATCAGACGCGCTTTGAGAAGGTAGCGGCCCGCTCGCTCCGGCGCTTTCCAATCCCATTGCAGCCGCCGAGACGCACCGGGTTCCAGCGCCGATAAGGGCCGAATGGGAAGGATTTGTTCACCAACCTGTAACTCGACTTTGAATTCGCCCTCGACTGATTTTCCCCGCCCCTGGTTCTTGACTTCGACCAGAAGCGGCAAGCGATCGCCGACAGATATGAGAGCGCGCGCCGCCGAGACTTTGAGCAGTATTGGCTGCGCCGCGTAACCGGCAACCAGTAAGTCGCCGGCGAGCATCGCCTCCTTTGGCTCCCACTCGATTTCGACTCGGTTGGCGCTTGGAAAATGGAAGTCTTTGACCAGCCACGATCCCGATTGATCCTTCGGTTCTGCGGCGGGCGCGCTCCATTCCATTCCTGCTCCGCCCGTGTCCGGTTTCAGGCGCAGTTTTGCTTCCTTGCCCGATGGAATCCTGAACGCCAGCGCCCCGGTCGCAATTGGATACGAAGCCCCTCCTGGCGCGTTCGATTTCACGGCGTTGGCATCCCCACCGCGAAAACGCAGCACGCGCGGGTTCCCCCACACCGCCCAATCATAGCTGGTGTTGCCGATGGCGTCGGTGAGCAACGCCAGCGGCAGTGGCTGGCCACCCCAGGGGGTCAAATCGACGGCATGTGATTGCCATCGGCACACGCGATGATCGCGAGAGAAGATTCGTTTGCCATCGCACTCCACGACGAAGCGTACGCCATCTGCGCCCTGATCCAATTTGACTCCATCTCTGAGGCCGATATCAAAGGCCAGGAAGAGGCGCTCGCCGGCGGCAGCATAGGGCAGAGCCAATTGGTACTCGGCGCGCGCGGGACTCTGGGCTGATTTGGGATGCTCGAACAGGGCGTCTTGCTTCGCGCCACCCACCGTGGCCGCACGTTGCACCGCGCATTCGGATGCGTCGCGGACTAGTGCTGGATTGAATGTCTCCAGCAAATCGACAACCACGTCCACCGAAGGTGCGGTTTGCGCGCGGCCAAGCCAGCCCGCACTCAAAAGAATGAGCCCAAATATCCTCCAGCGGTTCGCCTGGACTCCCCGGGTTAAAAAGGCCAACCACGATCTTAGAGCCTGTTTTAGAAAAGGTGGCAGCGGACATGAGTCCGCTCTGATGTCCCGGGAAGTTGAGGAAAAAGTGAGCCGACTCACGTCGGCTGCTACGCAAAACCGAATTTCCAACCACGATCTTAGCATGCGCATAGTCTTTGTCAGTTTCGGCGGGCGGCTTGAAAGGCTTGCAGGTATTTCTCACGAAATTCCTTGGCCGCCTGCTGGCTGGTGAGACAGAGGTCCCAATCCAGACTTGGGTGAGCGCCAGCGGGTGCCGGAGGAACAACCTCTTGGTGAAGCGCTCCGGCCAGCTTCTTGAATTCACCGCCCCAGGCCTTGAGCTTTCCATCGACGGTGAGGAGGCCGGTCAGTTGGCTCACATCGCGGGCCTGCGGATGATCGCAAAAGCCCCAGTTCAGCCAGCCCACGGCCAGACCGGAGGTTGTTTCCACGAGCAAACGGCACCAGCGGGCTTGATCTGCTTCGGTCGCCGGCGGGTGTTTGCCCTCGTTGATGGTCAGCTTGCCGCCGCCATGCCAGCCGAATTCAGCGACGACAACCGGTTTGCCTGGGCGCGCGACTTCGCGCACCACACTTTCGAGATAGGCCAGATTGCGCGCCTCGCCCTCGGCGCGGCCATATTCATAAAAGCCGCTTTCAAGCGGATAAAAATGGATTTCCAGGAAATCAAGGAAGCGCGCCTGCCGGTCAGGCCGAAAAGCCGCATAGTGCGACAGGCTGGGCACCAGGACAGGAACGGACCATTGAATGAAGCCGACCGTCACCAAAGCATCGGGATCGGCTGCTTTGATGGCGGTGGCCTGGCGGCGCGTCCATGCGTCGGCCAGCGTTTCGCGGAAGTGCTGGTAATCGAGCAAATGCCGGCTGCCGGGTGCGTCTTTGCGCTCCGGCACCGACACGGTTTCCCAGGTGAAACCCTCCGGGCTGACACCCCAAGCCTGGGCGGCTTTTTCAGCGGAGCCGTACTTTTGCCGCAACCACTCCTTCCACTTGGCACTCATGGCGGTGCTCTCCCAGCCGATCTCGGGTTCGTTGAGCAGGTCGTAGGCAAAGATCGTGGTGCGCCCGCGGTAGCGCGCGGCAAACAATTTCCAGAAATCTTCGCGCGCCTGCAGCATTTTTTCGTCGGCATAGCGGTCCGTGCGCGTCCATTCGGGCGCGCCCTCCCAATGATCCGGGCCGGTGGGATGCACATAAACGCCCGCCTCCTCCGCCAAGGCGAGGAACTGATCAAACCTGGACAAGCCCTCTGGCGCCAGCACGCCGGGTTCACGATAAAAAGAGCCGAAGCTCAAGAAAACCCTGACGCAATTGAGGCCAAGCTCTTTCATGCGGGCAAAGTCTTTCCGGGTCGCTTCGGCGTCAAACTGTTTCCAGAGTTGCGGCGCCCAGCCGGTGCCGGGCCGGTAGTAATTTACGCCCAGGGGCACAAACGGATCGCCCTTTTCCGTCACGAACGTGCGCCCGTCCTTGGCTACACGGATGCGTGGTGGCATGGAATTTGTGGCGGCTGCAACGTGCCGGGCCGGGAAAAAGACCGCCGCCAAGCCGAGTGTGCAAAAAACAGGAACCAACCGCGTGATGTGCATGGTCATAAGGATATGCTTAACGGTGCCAGAACTAAGGACGACGGCAATGACGCAATTATTCTGAGCTGTGACTGCAAAGACCGGCTGAATTTTCACAACAAGTGGTGAGCGCAAAGGAACAATTGCGGCCCAAGCTTTCTTCTGCCATAAACAAGCATTGAGCTGTTGAAATAGTCGAATTGAAGATTGAGCGATTTGAAAAACCATGAATGCTGAAATTGAAAAACTGCTCGGAACCGGCGGCCAAGCCCTCCTGGAACACAAAAGCCAGACCATTCCGAAGGAAAAACTGCATCTGCCAGGGCCGGACTTTATAGACCGGGCCTATTCTCAGACAGACCGATCCAACCGCGTTTTGCAGAGTCTGGCGCAGATTTTTGGCCATGGCCGGCTGGCCGGCACCGGCTACCTTTCGATTCTGCCGGTGGACCAAGGAATTGAACATTCCGCCGGAGCCAGCTTTGCGCCGAACCCGGATTATTTCGACCCGGAAAACATTGTCAAACTGGCGCTGGAAGGGGGCTGCAACGCGGTGGCCTCCACTTTGGGAGTGATGGGCGCCGTCTCGCGGAAATACGCCCACAGAATCCCGTTTTTGGTGAAGCTCAATCACAACGAGCTGCTGACCTATCCCAATTCCCACGATCAGATTTATTTTGGCCAGGTAGAACAGGCCTGGAGTATGGGCGCGGCGGCGGTAGGGGCAACGATCTATTATGGCTCGGAAGAGTCACACCGCCAAATCCAGGAAACCAGCAAAGCTTTTCAACGCGCGCATGAATTGGGGATGGCGACCGTCCTCTGGTGTTATTTGCGCAATCCGGCCTTCAAGAAGGACAAGGATTATCACACCAGCGCCGATTTGACGGGCCAGGCCAACCATCTCGGCGTCACCATTCAGGCGGACCTGATCAAACAGAAGCTGCCCACCAACAACGGCGGCTATCGCGCGCTCGAAAAATTCGGCATGACGCATGACCTGGTCTATAGCCAGTTGACGAGCGATCATCCCATCGACTTGACCCGCTATCAGGTGGCCAATTGTTACATGGGCCGCGCCGGTTTGATCAACTCCGGCGGCGCTTCCGGCAAAGACGATTTTGCGGAAGCCGTCAAGACGGCGGTCATCAACAAGCGCGCCGGCGGCACAGGATTGATCTCCGGCCGCAAGGCCTTTCAGCGTCCGATGCAGGAGGGAGTCAAACTGCTCAACCTGATTCAGGACGTTTATCTGGATGGCGACATCACCGTCGCGTAGGGGTCGCCCATTTGCACCCCACTCGGGCTACGCCCGCCGGTAACGCTCCGGTGACGAGCACTTGAAAAAGTGGTCGCTGAGAAGCGCGAGGCCCGAGCGATGGGCTGGCAACTCGTTGAAATGAAGCAGGCTGCGTCGGAGTCATTTGGAAGACGACGCTGACGTGGAAGCGGATAGCGGCCCGGCGGGAAATGGACAGTTGGAAATACCTGTACAGCCGGTGGCCGAAAGGTAAGTCATGCCGCGTCACTGGGTAATCCCTCAGTCACCACGGGCGGAGCGCTGGCTTGTAGCCGGCTTGCCGCGTCTGATCCCTCCCAGCCGGTTGAATACCGGCGCTCCGCCCGCCATGACTGAGGCATTACGTCACCGGCCTCTAAACCCTTGAAACCCCCACGCCGGGGGAGTTATCCTGCCTTGATCCTATGGCAGCCAACTCGAAGCAACTGAAGCCGCTGCAAATCGTGGAGGCAATCCCGAGCTGCCCCCACCTCTCCCACCAGCCACCGTCCGACAACCCAGCGCGGGAGGAAGCCGAGTACCAGGCGTCCTTCAGCGCCGACCGTTCTGATCCTCACCATGACTACTCCCATGACAAAAACGATTGTTGAACTGGACCTCAAAGACTACAGCGATTTGGCGCGCATCCTTCAAGAAAACCTCTCCGTCGAGATCGTGGCGCTGCTCAATGAGCAGATTCAAGGCTTCGTGGACGCCGGTCTGAAAGCCGTGAAAATCCCGCGGAGGCGCGCCGTCTTGGGCACGGCCGGCGACAATGCTTTTGTCGTCTTCGATCGGGCCGAGCAAGCCCACCGGTTCGCCCGGGCCGTCCATGAAGCCGCCCGGGCGCACAACACCTCGAAAACCGTGCCGTCCGCCCGTCGCTGGTTCCGCATCGGCGCGGCCACGGGCGAAATCTGCTTCCACAAGAAACGGGGTAAGCGGACCGTCGCCGGAATCACCATCGCCAATGCGGTGCGATTGGAAGCCGCGGCCAGCCCGGGCGAATTCCTCGTGGACGTGGCCACCTTCCGGACGTTGCCGCCTGCGTTGCGGCGCAAGTACGGCCCGGAAGAGACGGTCCAAGGGAAACATGAGAACGAGCAGTTCCAGTCGCGCCGTTGCGTGATGCTCCTTGGGGCGCCTGCGCCGGAACGCACTCAGAACGCCGCCTCCGGCTCGACAGACCGGCCCCTACCTCCAAGCCCCAAGGCGCGTGCTGCCAAACCGCAGGACAGGAGGAAGCGGCGGCGGAACGGCTCTCAACCAAAGACAGGTAAGGTCCCCATCAACGTCAAGATTAGCGGAGGGGTCAAGAAGTTCGCCCTTGTCGAGAATGTCGAGGGTGACCAATACAACGACTTCCGAGGCCGCTAATTCCAATGAGCGTGCAAGATGAGACAAACATCGACTCGCGAACCAGTTGAACGGAGCGCGGCCGGCGCGGGCCCCCGGGCCCAAACCCCGCCCCAACAACCCGGCGCGCCCGCCCCGCGCCAAGCGACC
>CAYIIH010000100.1:0-23306 GCA_964363225.1 uncultured Verrucomicrobiota bacterium
TTTACTACGGACTGACCCTAACTCGATCACTGCACACCCTCAGACTTCCTGCTTGTTGCCAGACGGGAAGTGAGGACACAATGCGCCCATGAAAGATTTCCACATCACTCGGCGTAAGTTCATCGGCACGGCGGCCACCGTCGCGGCCTTCAGCATCGTTCCCCGGCACGTCCTCGGCGGTCCAAATCAGAAATCACCCGGCGAAAAATTGAACATCGCCGGCGTCGGCGTGGGCGGCATGGGTGCGGGCAACTTGAAGGCGCTGGAATCGGAGAACATCGTCGCGCTTTGCGACGTGGACCACGCCTACGCCGCCGGCACCTTCAAGCGCTACCCCAACGCGAAGACGTACACCGACTACCGGGAGATGCTGGACAAGCAGAAAGACATCGAGGCGGTGATGATTGCCACCCCGGACCATACGCACGCCGTCATCAGCATGGCGGCGATCAAGGCCGGCAAACACGTCTATTGCCAGAAGCCGCTTACTCACGACGTGCATGAGTCGAGGATGCTCGCCTGGGCAGCGAAGGAGGCGCGTGTCGCCACGCAGATGGGCAATCAGGGTCATTCGATGGAAGGCATTCGGTTGATCTGTGAGTGGATCTGGGACGGGGCCATTGGTGAAATCCGCGAGGTTGATGCGTGGTGCAGTCTGAGCTATTACCCGTGGGGGCACGCGGGCTGGAGTTCCAAGTGGGGCACCCGCCCCACAGACACACCGGCGGTTCCAGCGTCGCTGAATTGGGACCTGTGGCTGGGCCCGGCGCCGGTGCGCCCCTATCACCCGGCCTACCATCCCGCCGTGTGGCGGTGCTGGTGGGACTTCGGCGTCGGCATGATGGGCGACCGTGGCGCGCATACGCTCGATGCCGCCGTCTGGGCCTTGAAGCTGGGGCCGCCCAAGAGCATCGAAGCGACTTCTTGCGGGCTGAACCCGGACACGCATCCGCTCTCGGCCATCGTGACCTATCGTTTTCCCGCACGTGAAAACCTGCCGCCGCTGAAGCTGGTCTGGTACGAAGGCACGCGACCACCGCAACCGGAGGACTTCGATGTCGAGTTGGAATGGCCGCGCGAAGGGGGCCTGCTCTTCCACGGAACGAAGGGCAGGATCATCGCGGGCGTTTACGGCGATTCTCCGCGCCTGCTGCCGCAGAGCCTGCACAAGGAATACAAGCGTCCCGCAAAGACGTTGCCGCGTGTGAACGGGAGCCACGAGATGGATTGGGTGAGGGCCTGCAAGACCGGCCAACCGGCTGGCTCGGATTTCAGTTACTCCGGGCCACTCACCGAAACCTGCCTCCTCGGCAACATCGCCAAGCGCGTGGACACACTCATCGAATGGGACGCCGCCAACATGAAAGTGACCAACCTGACGGAAGCCAACCGCTATGTCCGGACGGAATACCGGCCGGGATGGAGCTTGTAAGAAAGCGTTTTCAATAGGAACACGGCGTTGCCGCCTTCGTTGGACCAGCCTTCCTGTCCGTTGTTCATGGGGGATGAGGGTCCTGGGTGTCCGTGGTGAAGAATCAACCGCAGCGGGTTGTCGCGCAAAGCTCGTTGCCCGCCGCCCGGAACTCTGCGCCGGCGAAATCGGCGAGCTGGCAGACCGCGGCGTAAAATTCGTCCTCCATCATGCCGAGCTGCGTCGCGCCATAGCGGAGACAATGCTCGTCAGTAACGATGTCGCCGTAATTGATGAGCGGGATCATGTAAGCCACAGCCAGCGGGAGCACGTCGGGGCGTTCGCGCAGGAGCGGGCGGATATAGAGGATGCGACCGTCCTGTTCGGTGTTTCGCCAGTCCAGGTCCGGCTGGGCGAATTGGTGCATGGCCATCTCGCCAAACTCGAAAACCAGTCGTGTGGGATGGCGCAGGCAATCGGGGTCATGCAGCAGCGCGTCGAGTTTGTCTGCGGTCAGCGGGCCGTGCTTGTGATGCGCGACGACGGCTTGCCTCAGGAGATGTTCGCGCAAACTGGCCTGACCCAACTGCTCCAGTTCCGCGGGGGACATCTTGCGGAGGTCGGGAATGGCTTCAGCGATGATCATGGTTTTTTGCACGCGAACCGCAAGTGGAGATAGGGCGCGGTGTCCTCACCGCGCCGCGGCGGGCAGAGGACGGCCCGCCCTACCAAGCCCGCTACTTCGAGTAGCGCTTCTGGAATTCCTGCCGCTCTTTGTCGCGCTGCGCCTTCTCCTCCGGGCTCATCTTGTTCAGATACCAGGAGTGATTGCCACTGTTCAGCGTTTCGTCGAGCAGCTTGCCCAGCTTCTCGGCGGCTTCCTTTTTCTTCGGGTCGCTGGAGTCTTTGTTATGCTCGACCAGTTCCTGGAGCTCGGGGACGTACTTCGAGTAGAAGTGCTTCGCAACTTCATACGTGCCGTGCCAGTGCGTGTAGTCCGGGCCCATCATCGAAACGCCGTGACGCGCGCGGCGGCCTTCGTGATGCCAGATTTCATACCAGGTGAAATCCACCGGATTGCTGAACTGCGCCGGCTTGAGCAACGGCTTGGCGGCCTGATACAACGCCAGTCCGGGCTTGGCGAACTTGTCGTGGTACAGCTCAATCAAGCTGTCGTATTGCAGGTAAAAGGAATCCACGAAGTGCTGGTTGTGGCAGCTCAGACAGACATCCATCATGTTCGTGCGGCGGGTTTGCCAGGTCACGTCTTTGCCGGGCAGGCCGAGCTTCGCGTCAGACACTTCCGGGCGGACGGAAATCTCCGGGCGGTTGTTCCAGGAGATGCGCAGGCCGACGTCGTGCGTGATGCGTTGGGTTTTCGTCGCGCTCATGTGGCAGGTCGCACAGGTCGGCGCGGCGCTGTAATCTTCGCCCACGACCCACTTTTCATTGTCGAGGTTCATCTTGTCAACGTTGGCGTGGTAGGCGATGCCGTGCTTCGACTCGTTGTAGATTTCCAACTGCGGATGATCCGGGCCCATGTGGCATTTGCCGCAGGTGTCGGGCGTGCGGGCTTGGGCGGAACTGAACTCATGGCGCGAGTGGCACGCGGCGCAGGAGCCTTCGCTGCCGTCGGGATTGATGCGTCCGATACCGGTGTTGGGCCAGATGGCGGGATCGGGTTTGCCGTTGGGCATGATCCTCACTTCGCCACCGTGACATTGCCAGCAGCCGTTCACGGCCGCCGAGGAGACGCCACCGGGAAACATCGGCGTTTTGAATCCGCGATTGCCTTCCACGACTTCGGCGAGGGTGTTATCGAGCGAGCCGAGGATGCGTCCGCCCTTGGCATGGTGGGAGGAATTGAACTCGCCGACCTCGTGCTCGTGGCAGCGGCCGCAATCCTTCGGGGTGACGATCGTCGAGATGCGCTGACCATGATGCTCGAAGCCGTCAATGTCATTGGTGAGCGCCAAGTGGCACTCGTAGCAGCCGACGTTGCCGCGGTAGTGCTTGCTCGAGCCCCACTGCTGGTAGAGCGCGGCGCTCTCCTTTTTGTGGCACTCCGCGCAGGCCTTGCTCTGCGGAGATATTTCCGTAAGGGTGAATCCGGAGTGCGCGCGCAGTGAGGCGGCCAGCAGCGCGACGGTGAACAGCATGCGGCGTTTGGTGGAGGTTTTCATAAAGTCATGCGGGTTAAGGTTTTTGGGTGCTCTGCAACCTTTTGTTGCATACGCAACCAAAAGTTGTCCGGTTAGTTTCAAAGTTGTTTGCTCGCCATTGTGAGTTCCGGATTCGCGCGGAGCGAACCGTTCATGATGGGAATCGCCACGTGCAGCATCCACGAAAACATCAACGCGCCGGACGCCCAGATGCCGAGGCAGACCAGGGTTTCGTTCAGCGTGGGCAGGTACTCCACCACCTGCCCGAGCGGCGACGGCACGAAGCCGGGGATGATCAGGCCCATCCCTTTTTCGATCCAGACGCCGATGAAGCAGGTGACGCATGCGAGGTTGAGCCAGCCGATCTTGCGACTCGCCGGTATGATGAGCAGCACGAGGCCGATGACGTCGAGCGCGATGGCAGTCCAGATCCACGGCACAAGCCCGGCGTGCCCATGCAGGCCGAAATACAAGTATTGCGCCGCCGCCGCGTGCATTGTCGGCGAATAAAACTCGGTGAACAACTCGCAGCCGAGCAGGAACATGTTGATGATCATCGCCACCGTCATGATCATGCGCAGCGTGAAGATGGGTTGGTCACCGATGAAATACTTCGTTGCGCGCCGGATGATCTGGAACGTGAGAATCATCAGCGCCGGGCCGGCGACGAAAGCCGAGGCGAGGAAACGCGACGGCACGAGCGGATGATGCCAGTAGCTGCGGCCTGCCAGGCCGACGTAAAGAAACGCCGTGACCGTGTGAATGCTCACCGCCCACGCGATGGAGAGGAACACGAACGGGACGTAAAAAGATTTGATCGGCTTGCGCTGATGGTAGCGGCAGTACAGGAGATAGCCTGCGATGTGCAGGTTCAGCAGCAGATAACCGTTCAGCACGATGACATCCCAGGACAGAATCGAGCCGGGGAAATTGAAGACACCAAAGGGCGGGATCATGTGGTGGAAGCGCTCGGGATGGCCGAGGTCCACGGTGACAAAGAGCAGGCACATGACAATGACCGCGATGGCCATGAGTTCGCCGAAGAGCACCACTTCGTGCATGTGCTCCTTCTTGTAGATGTAGGCTGGGATGACGAGCATCACCGCCGCCGCGGCGACGCCGACGAGGAAGGTGAAGTTCGCAATGTAAGCGCCCCAACTCACCTGATTCGTCATGCCGGTGGTTTGCAGGCCCTCGACGAACTGCCGCGCCCAGGCGTGCAGGCCGAACAGCGAGAGCACCGTCAACACCGTCATCCAAGCGTAGTATTTCCCGCTCCCCTGCCAGGAGAGCCGCCAGACGCGGAAGAGAAATGTGACGTAGTCCCTCATTTGTCAAAGAAGTAGTAGAAGCGCGGCAGCGTGCCGACGTCTTCCTTCAGGATATAGACGCGCTTGTTGTTGAGGATGTAGTTAATCTCGCTGTTCGGGTCGAGCAGGTTGCCGAACACGCGCGCGCCGGTGGGGCAAACTTCGAGGCACGCGGGGTATTTGCCCTCCCGCGTGCGGTGCAGGCAAAAGGTGCATTTCTCCACGACGCCCTTGGGCCGGATGCGGTTGCTCAGGTAGCTCTGGTTCGGGTGGATCGCGTCCTTGCTGATCGTCGGCTTCTTGTAGTTGAAGCGGCGCGCATCGTAGGGACACGCGGCCATGCAATAGCGACAGCCGATGCACCAATCGTAATCCACGACCACGAGACCGTCCTTCTCCTGCCACGTGGCCTGCACCGGGCAAACCTTCGTGCAAGGCGACTGCCGGCACTGATGACACTGCACCGGCATGTAATACTTGTCCTTTTGCGGAACGGTCGCGGGATCGTAGTAAACGGTCGAAGTCTCCAGATTGATCGCGCCCTTCTTCATCTCCAGCACGCGGATGTAGGACATCTCAATATCGTTCTCGTCGTCGCGCGACTGGTTGTTTTCCTTGAGGCAGGCATGCGCGCATTTGCGGCAGCCGATGCAACGAGTCAGATTCAGCGCGTAGCCGAACTCCACACCGTCGAGCGGCTTGATGTCGCGCAGAGTCGGGCGGACGCCATATTCCTTCTCGGCCTTGGCCGCCAGCGATTCCATGATGCGCTTCAAGTCCTCGGGTTCCAGCTCGCGGTAATGCTTCTGGAGCAGATCATCGAGCGTCACTGTGCCGCTTTCCAGTTCAAGCAACGGCTTGAGTGCGGCCAGCAAACCCGCCACGCCGACCATGGAGGCTGCGGCACCCTTGAGGAACGTGCGGCGGTTCAGCGGCCGGTAAACCTCCTCGAGGGTTTGCGGACTGACTTCGTTTTGCGGATCGGGGCTCATCGGGTCAGTCGTGCGCGCCGATTTTGGATTGGCCCTCCGGCAGTGGATTGGCCGCACGCGACGGATAGCGCAAGGGTGCGAGCGGCTTCATCGCCCGGAACTTCGGGCCATGCGGATCGTGGCATTGGATGCAACGGAGCTTCGTCTTGTCGCCCATGTTCGCGTTCCAGAAGCCGTTTTGCCGGCCATGCACGCCCGCCTGCCAGTCGCGGTGGATCGTCCCGTGGCATTTGGCACAAAGCTGCACCACGTCCGCCTGCGCGATCTCCGCGCCGTCGTAGTCCACGAACGCGTTGCGATTCGCCGGGTGATGGCAGTTCAGGCAGAAACGATTGTTGCCGTGATCGAGCGTGATGTCCTTGTGCTCGTTGAACGGCCGGTCGTCGTAATGCCAGCGGGCCGGGAAGAGCTTGTGACACTCCATGCAATTGTAGGTCCAGCCGGCCTTCACCAAGTCCAATCCCTTCGTTTTGCGCGGCGGGGTTTTGTCGAGATGCGAATCGGTGGGCAGGCCGATTGGCGGTTGCTCCGCCGGCGGGCGGGCGACGATGGGCAATTGGATCGGGGGAGCGCTGCTCAGTTCTCCGGCCTTGCCGGCGAGCGGCGGCGTTCCACTAGGTTGTCCGGTGCCGCAGACCTGACAGGCCAGCCAGACCAATAGACAAACCGACACGCCGCCGATTCCTTGCTTGGATTGGGTAAGCCACGATCGCGAAGCCGGGATTCGTCCGCCGATTCCCGCGCAGATGTCCGGCGTCCGCGCGTCAAGATGTGGGCGTCGTTTCATTTGCTACGGGACATGAATCATCGAAATCCACAGGCAAGGGAAGCGCAAATGTACGCTTTTTTGATTTGGGTCAAAAAGTTCGTGTTTTGAGGCGATTGTGGACCGGAATACATGCAGAAGGAAATCAAACTAGAACCGGTGGACCTTGCCTCCCTCTCGCGCCGCGTGATCGCACGCGAAGCCTCAGACGAAAGTCGGGTCCAGATGCAATTCGAGCGCCCGCCTACGGAGTCAGCTCGATGGAGGCCGGTGGCTTTGAAATCGTATTTTCCTCCTGTTCTCCGGCGCCGACTCTGTCAATATCGCGCCATGATTCCACGAGTTTTTCCCGTGGTCGCGGGCGTCCTGGTGCTCGCGGCCTGCGCGCACGGAAACAGTGGGCCGGCGCAGGCCGGCGCCTCGACCTGGTCCCCAGCCATCGAGGAGAAGCTGAAGGCCGCCGGAACAAACTCCACGGCGCTGGTCACTGCGCTCCAGAAGACCAGCGGCGCCGAGCGTGAGGCGATGGAGTTCCTCGTCGAGAACATGCCGGTGGCAGACGCGCGGAGTTTGTCCGCGGACTACCTGATGGAAAATGTCCGGCTCGCCTGCGCCGCGATGAAAGCCGCGCCGTGGCAGGCGCAGGTGCCGAAGGAGATTTTCCTCAACGAGGTGCTGCCTTACGCCTGCTTGAACGAGACGCGCGAGGCGTGGCGCCAACGGTTGCACGACCTCTGCGCGCCGCTGGTGGCGGATTGCAGGACCCCGGGCGAAGCGGCGCAACGCCTGAACCAGAAGCTTTTCCCGCTGCTCAAGGTGCGCTACTCCACCGAGCGCAAGCGACCAGACCAGGGCCCGGGCGAAACGATGGCCAGCGGCAAAGCGACCTGCACGGGGCTGGCCATCCTGCTCGTCGATGCGTGCCGGTCGGTGGGCGTGCCCGCGCGCGTGGCCGGCACGCCGATGTGGGCGAACCTGCGCGGCAATCACACCTGGGTGGAAGTGTGGGACGGCGGCTGGCATTTCACCGGCGCGGCCGAACCGGACCCGCAGGGCCTCGACCGCGGCTGGTTTGTGCAGGACGCGTCGCAGGCCAAGCGCGACGTGCCCCGGCACGCGGTTTACGCGACAAGCTTCCAGCAGACCGAAGTTCACTTCCCGCTGGTTTGGGTGCCGCACGTCACTTCGGTGAGCGCCGTCAACGTCACCGATCGTTACACGCCCAAGGCGGCCGGGGCGGCGAATGGGATGGGGCGTCTGCTAATCAAGGTGCTCGCCGCGCCCGCGGGCCAACGCGTCGCGTCAGAAGTCACCGTCACGGACGGCGGCACGCCGGCGACTGTGTGGCGCGGCACGAGTAAGGATGAATCCGCCGACCTCAATGACATCCTCGCCTTCGAGGTCACGGCGGGCAGCCGCTACCTCATCGCAGTCACGCAGGGCGGCCGCGTGGTGCGCCGCGAGATCAGCGCGGGCACGAACCGGCAGGAGTTAGTCACGATTCCGCTCACCGACCCGGTGACGCGGGCGCTGGCTTCGCCGGCTTGCTCTGCACCGCCGCCGGTGTTGTTCCCGCTGGCGGCGGCTGAAGCGGACCCGTTGCAGAAGGCGTTCGCGGATTACTTCTCCGCATCCGCTGAGCAGCGCACGCATTGGAAGTTCAGCGCCGGCCAGGAACAACTTTTGCGCGAGAATGATCCCGCGGTGCGCCGGTTGGCCTGGGAGGCGTACCGCTCCACCCCCATCCACGACGCGCTCAAGCAGGACTTCGATGCCAAGCAGGTGCGCTTCGAGCAGCATTTGAGCGCCTACGCGGTGAAGACCGTCGGCGCACGGCCCGCGAACGGCTGGGCGCTGTTCATCGCTCTGCACGGCGGCGGCGGCGCGCCCAAAACGGTAAACGACAGCCAGTGGAAGCAGATGCAAATTTACTACCACGACCACGCGGAGGCGGGCGGCTACCTCTACGTGGCGTTGCGCGCGCCGAACGATACCTGGAACGGCTTTTACGATGTCTATGTCTATCCCCTGATTGCGAATCTGATCCGGCAGTTCACGCTCTTCGGCGACGTGGATGCAAACAAAGTGTTCCTCCTGGGCTACTCGCACGGCGGCTACGGCGCGTTCGCCATCGGGCCGAAGATGCCGGATCGGTTTGCGGCCCTCCACGCCAGCGCCGCCGCGCCGACGGATGGCGAAACCACGGCCACGACGCTGCGCAACACCCTCTTCACCTGCATGGTCGGCGAAAAGGACACGAGGTATGGCCGCTTCGACCGCAACCGGCAATTCGCCGCCGAAGTCGAGAAGTTGCGCGGCGATCGCCACGACATTTATCCCGTGCGTGTGGACATCAAGGAAGGCTTCGGCCATTCCGGCCTGCCGGACCGCGACCAGATCAAGGAGATGTATCCCGCCGTGCGGAATCCCATACCGCGCGAGCTCTCGTGGCTGATGACGGACCAGGTCATCACCGACTTCTTCTGGCTGCGCGTGGAGAAGCCCTCGAAGCAGCAGGAGATGCTCGCGAGTTGCCGCGACAACCGATTCGTCGTGACCGCGAACAGCAACGTGGTGGCCGCCACGGTGCTGTTCGACTCGCGGCTCGTTGATTTCAACCAGCCCGTGCGGGTGGAACTCAACGGCGTGACGACCTCCCACACCTTCACTCCTCGCCTGAAAACGCTGGCGGAATCGCTCTTGCGCCGGGGCGACCCCGAGTTGGCTTTCACCGCAAGCTTCGAGGTGCGGAGGGAGGAATCGTCCGGGCGCATGGTGGTGGAGGACGAAGGGATACGCCCATGACCGGCCGAAAACAAGTTATGAAACTCAACCAACTCCTTCTATCTTTCTTCCTGGCCGCGTTGCCCAAAGCCGCGCTCGCCGCCGAACCGCTGGATGCGTTCAATGTGGTCTGGGATTCGCCCAGCGCGAATCACCACGGCTCGATGCCGCTCGGCAACGGCGACATTGCGCTCAACACCTGGATGACCAGCGACGGCGACCTGCATTTCTACATCAGCAAGACCGACGCGTGGGACGACAACGCCCGGTTGCTCAAGGTCGGCAAGGTGCGCGTTCACTTCCACCCGACCCCCATCACCACGGGTACGGCCTTTCGCCAGGAACTGAAGCTGCGCGAAGGCTGCATCGAGTTCAGGACCGGCGACGCCGGCGCTCCCAATCAATCCGCAATCCGCAATCCGCAATCCGCAATCCGCCTCTGGGTGGACGCCCACCATCCCGTCATCCATGTCACGGCCGAAAGCGCCACGCCTCTGGAAGCCACCGCCTTCGTCGAACTCTGGAGGACGAATCGGCAGGAACTCGCCGAGTTGCAGGTCAGCGACGTGCTCCTGAACCGCAAGCTCGCCGACCAGAAGCAGGCCCCGATGGTCATTGAGCCGGACACGGTGCTCACGGGCCAGCGCGACCGCATTGGCTGGTTCCACCACAACCTCAAATCCGTCGGCCCACGGTTGCTGGCCGAGGTTCAGGGTCTCACCGGTTTCCCGCAACCGGACCCGCTGCTGCACCGCACGTTTGGCGCGGTCGTCACGGCGGCGAAGGGAGAGCGGCTCGATGATTTGCGCCTGCGCTCGCCGCGCGGCACTTCGCATCGCTTCAGCGTCTTCGTGCTCACACGCCATCCATCCACGCCGGAGCGCTGGCTGGCGGACATGGACGACACCGTCCGCCGCGTGGAGGCACAGTCCTTCCCCGCGCGCCGCACCGCGCACGAAGCGTGGTGGAGCGAATTCTGGAATCGCAGTTGGATTCGCGCCTCAGCCAGCACGAATGCGAAGCCGTCCTTGGCATCCATCGTGCCTACAAACCAGCATCCGGTGCGCATCGGAACGGACCAAGGGGGCGGCAACAAGTTCGCCGGCGAACTGGGCCGCGTGAGCATATTCACCAGGCCCTTGCCGGAGGCGGAGATTGCCGCACTGGCCAAGGTTGGTCCCGATCGTCCCCTCACCCCGTCGCTCTCGCCAAGCGGTGGAGAGGGTGCCCGAAGAGCGGGTGAGGGGGATTCCACTGAGCCACAGCCTCTCTTCACCGGCGCGGATCTGAAACCGCACGTCCTTTCCAACTCCACCGCCTGGGACTTCGCCTCCGGTTTCACCATCGAAGCCTGGGTGAAACCCCAGAAGCTCCCCGGCGGCGGCGCGCGGCTCGTGGACAAGATCACCCCCGGCGGCAGCGACGGTTTCCTCTTCGACACCCACCCCGGCAATAGCCTCCGCTTCATCTGCGGCCAGAGCATCCTGCGACAGAATGACGCTTTGCCCGCCGACCAATGGACGCACGTTGCCGCCGTCGCCGATTCGGCCGCGGGCGGCTGCCGTCTCTACGTGAACGGCAGGCTTGCCGCCACCGACGCGGGCGCGACGGTGCGCGACGAAGCCGCATACGTGAGCCAGATGTATCATCTTCAGCGCTTCATCACCGCGTGTGCGGGGCGCGGAGCGTACCCGATCAAATTCAACGGCTCGCTCTTCACCGTCCCGCCGGGCGCCACGGAGCAAGACCCCGACTATCGCCGCTGGGGACCGGGTTACTGGTGGCAGAACACGCGCCTGCCTTACATCAGCCTTTGCACCTCGGGCGACTTTGACCTCCAGCGCCCGCTCTTCCGCATGTATGCCGACGACTTGCTCCCGCTCTGCAAATACCGCACGAAACTCTATCTCGGCCACGACGGTGCCTTCTACCCCGAGTGCATCATGTTCTGGGGCGCGATCTTCAGTGAAACCTACGGCTGGACGCCCTTCGAGCAACGCCAGGACAAGCTCCAGGAAAGCGGCTGGCACAAGTGGGAATGGGTCGGCGGTCTTGAACTCTGCTGGATGATGCTCGATTACTACGACCACACCCTCGACCGCGACTTCCTCCGCCAGACCGCCCTGCCGTTCTCGCGCGAAATCCTGACTTTCTTCGAGCAACACTATCCCACCAACGCCCAGGGCAAACTCGTCATGCACCCGTCGCAGGCCGTGGAAACCTGGTGGCACTGCACCAATGCCATGCCCGAACTCGCTGGCTGCATCGCCGTCACGGAACGTCTCCTCGGACTGCCCACGGAACTCGGCCCCACGCCGGAGCGCGAATTCTGGCAACACCTTCGCGCCAAGCTCCCGCCGATTCCGCTGCGCGAAATCAACGGCAAGAAGGCCCTCGCGCCCGCCGAATTCTTCGCCGACAAGCGCAACATCGAGAACCCGGAGCTCTACCCTGTGTTCCCGTTTCGCCTCTTTGCCTTCAACCGGCCCAACGCGGACTGGGCCATCGCGGCGCTCAACCATCGCTGGGACAAGGGCAATTCCGGCTGGCGTCAGGACGATATTTTCATGGCCTACCTCGGACTGACGGACGACGCGCGCACATCGATCGTAGGCCGCGCCAGAAGCCACGACCGCGGCGAGCGTTTCCCGGCCTTCTGGGGGCCGAATTACGACTGGACGCCCGACCAGGACCACGGCGGCGTGCTGATGAAGACGCTCCAAGCCATGCTGCTGCAAACCGACGGCCAGCGCATCTTCCTCCTGCCCGCCTGGCCGAAGGAATGGAACGTGGACTTCAAACTTCACGCGCCGCAGCAGACCGTCATTGAGGGCGTCTATCGTGACGGGAAAGTGGAGAAACTGAAGGTTGCGCCAGAGAGTCGCGCCAAGGACATAGTGCAGATGTAGGTTCCCCTTCGCCAAAATGCCTGTGAAACGCAAACCCTCCGCCAAACGTGTTGCTGTGCCTGCATCTTTCGACAACACTGCCTGCATCATGAACACGCAATACACCATCCGCGCCGTTCCCGCTCGCGACAGACAGGTCAGATTCTCCGGCACCTTTAGATGGGCATCAAATTGATGGAGCCTTATATTCTCCAGCATGAAGAAGACCCAAATCCATGTTCCCGAGACCCTGTTCACGGAAATCAAGCAATTCGCCCGGCGCCGCGAGTGGTCGCTGGCGGAAACCTTCCGGCGTGGCGCTGAACTGCTGCTCGAAACCTACGCCGAAGACGCTCCACCCGCCTCCCAGCCGTGGCAGCCGCCCACCTCCCGCCGCGTCGGCTGGAAGGGCCTCACCGATGAGCAACTGCGCGACCTCGCCTTCGAGGACCAGACCCGCCATCCCTTCGCGTCATGACTGCCATCGACGCGAACATCCTGCTCTACAGCTACTGCGAGGTCTCGCCGCACCATGCGAAGGCCAAAGCCTTCCTCGCCTCGCTCTCCCGGCGCGATGACGTGGCGCTCAGCGAGTTCGTCCTCAGCGAGGTTTACCTCCACCTTCGCAATCCCGCTGTCCTCGACGACCCGCTCAGCCCGGCGGAAGCCGTCGCCGTCATCCAAAGCTACCGCCGGCACCCCCGCTGGCGCGTCCTCGGCTGCCCGCCCCGCAGCCTCGACATCCACGCCGCCCTCTGGAAAGCTGCCGCGACTCCCGATTTCCCCCGCCGCCGCATCAACGACCTGCGCACCGCCCGCTGCCTCCAAGCCTTCGGCGTTGCCGACTTCGCCACGGCGAATGTGAAGGATTTTGAGGGGCTGGGTTTTGGGAGGGTGTGGAATCCCGTGGGGCCACAACCTGAATCGGTCCAGTAAGTTGGCGGAAATACAGATGAACAACGGAATCAAACTCGAACGCGCGGCCTTATCGGCGTCCGTCCTCGAGTCCGTCATCTCTCTGCATCGCGCGAACTCCAAGACACTCGGCTTCTTCCCAAAGGGCGCTTTCGAGGAGCACGCCAAACTCAGGCAACTTGTCGTCGCTTTGGATGACGGCGGAAACTGCCTTGGTGACGTGCTCTACCGAGTCGCGCGCGGTCGCGCGTCAGTTGTTCATCTGTGCGTTTCGGAAACCGCTCGAGGCAAGGGGATCGCTCGTTTGCCGGTGGACCGGCTGAAGCAGAAAACGAAATCTCTCGAGGGGAGTGGGCTTTACTGTCAGCGCGACTACGACGTGAACCACATTGGGTCGAAGTTTGGATTCGAGGCTGTGAACAGCAAGACCGGGCGCGGGTTCGTCGTGGCGTTGAATCCGATTTGGAAAAACCAACTCAACACCATCAAGAGAAACAGCGTGGAAAAATGCCGCCAGTTCGGGCGGCGGTTTGCGCGGCGCTGCCGCGGCAATCCGGGTGCGCGTGATTGAGAGAGCGCGACACTGACGGCAGAAACCCAGCCGGTGAACCCGTTGGCCAAACCAAACAGAAACATGAATCCCATCGCCTCCAACCCGCTCCTCGGCGTGCTCCTGCACGGGGTCGGCGCATTTTTCGCCGCGACGTGTTACACGCCGCAGAAGCAGGTCAAACGCTGGTCGTGGCAGACCTACTGGCTCACCCAGGCGGCGTTCTGCTGGTTCCTGCTCCCCATCATCGGTGCCCTGCTGACGATTCCCGATCTCCTGGCCGTGCTTCGCGAAGCGCCGCGCCGCGCCATGCTCAACTCATTCCTGCTCGGCGCGGCCTACGGCATCGGCGGCACGGCGTTCGGCATCTCGATCCGCTACATCGGGTTCTCGCTCACCTACGCTGTCGCGGTCGGGCTTTCGAGCGTGTTGGGCACGCTCATCCCGCCGCTCGTTAAAGGCACCCTCGGCGGCACGCTCAGCAAGCCGGGCGCGGGCTGGATTGTGGCGGGAATCGTGGTCGGTACGATCGGCATCGCGGGCGCAGGTTTTGCGGGACGCCTCAAGGAACTCGATCTCACGGCGAGCCAAGCCAAAGGCGAGTTCTCGCTGAGGAAAGGACTCGCGCTGTCGCTGCTGGCCGGCGTGCTCTCGGCGGTGTACGGGTTCGCGCTCGAAGCGGGCGAGCCCATTGCCGACGTGGCGTCGGCGCACGGTGCAGGCGTTTGGCGCGGCAATGTCGTTTACATCTTCTCCAACACCGGCGCATTCCTGACCACGGCGATCTATTGCCTTTGGCTGCACGCGCGCCACAAGACGCTCGGCGAGCTGGTCGAGTTGCCCGCCGGCCCGGAGGAGGCGCGTCTGTCCTTGAACTGGGCCCTGGCCGTGGTCACCGGCCTGTTCTGGTACGGCCAGTTCTTCTTCTACAACCTCGGCCATGTGCGGATGGGCCACTACAATTTCACGAGCTGGGCGATCCACATGATCTTGCTCGTGCTTTTCAGCAATATCGTCGGCATCGCCTTGCGCGAATGGCGCGCGTGCCGGCGGCTCACCCACTCCACTATCGCGCTGGCGCTGCTGGTGCTGGTAGGCGCGGTCTTGCTGCTCACCTACGGAAACTACGTCGGCGACCTCGCCACCAAATGAAAGGCCCCGTGGGTAGCGAAAACTCTGTCGCCGGCCAAAGAGGTTGATTCTTCAGCACTGCCAGCCAAGGTTGCCGGTCCTGTTCAACTTCTTTGCGACCATCCTACGGGTCCTGTTCTCTGGATTCCAGTCTCGCGACCAACTCCGCGCGACCAACTCCGGCTGGAAAATCCGGCGCCACGCCACCAACTCATCGTGCTGCCGCGCTCCGTCCCCGGAGCCAACCTCAAGCGAACCGACCGGCTTCTATGGGTACTGCTGCGGCATTGCTGGTCCGGCTGGCAGCGGGTGCTGGTCATCGTTAAACCGCCTGCTGCCCGCCTCGACTGCCGCCCTGTCCATGTTGAACTGACGGAAATATTGTGTCGGCCCTTTCGGTTTGTAGTCGGCCACACGCGCCGTCGGAACAAACCACTCCGCGGCGCCCGCCGCGGATGTGGCGAAGCCCGCTGCCTATCGGTCGCTGCCGGCCGGGTGGTTCCTCAGCAGCCACACGCAACCACAGGCCTGGGCCGATCATGTCCTGCCCGACAATGAGCGGGTCGGCCTCCTGACCGCTGCGTACCTGGCGGGGCGGGGACATCGGCTCGTAGCCTTCTACAACGAGCAGCCCGAGCATCCGGGCTTCGCGACGCGTGGTGCTGCGTTCTGCGCCGCGGCGGCTGATCGCGGATTGGAATGCCAATCCTTCGTGGCGAAGAAGTCGCGAATGGGCGTGGTGGTGGGGGTCGGCCCAAGCGCCGCCTGCGTCGAACTGGTCGAACGCTTGCTGGGCGCCACGCCCCGGCCCCAGGCGGTGTTCGTGCCGACGGACGAACAAGCGTTGCGGCTCTACCCGTCGCTGGTCCGCCACTCCGTTATTCCCGGGCGGGATCTCCAGGTGATTTCCTGCGACAGCCAGGAGGTGTGTCTGCGGCAGTTGGACCCCAGGCCGCCGAGTATTGACTTGAACTTCGATCTCATCGGCCAACGGGCGGTCAAGCAGTTGATGTGGCGGATCACGCATCCGGAGCAAGCACCCGGCACACGGATTCTCGTTCCCCCGAAGCCGATTGAGATGGGGCCGGGCAGCCCGTGAACCTCCGCTGAGGCGATTTCACCGCGAGCAGGTCTTGGATCTCGTCACGTTCGGGACGCCCGTCTCATCCAGGATGTCCAGGATGTCCAGGTTGCGAATGACTTCACTGCCTTGGAGCGAGACGCCGAAAACGCGTTCGCACGGCGAGATACCTGACTCAGCCACCAAAGAATTTCGCCACGTTTACCTCCCACGCCACGCGTTCGGTTTTGTTGAAGCGCACGTGAACGCGGAGGATTTGCGGCTCGGGCACGTGGAGCGTGTAGCCGGGAAAGTCGTAAAAGAAAAAGGGATTGCGCTGACGCCAGGGATGTTTGTCGGGGAGGTGGAGATAGACGTTGTGGTCGGTGCCGGGCGCGCCGACAGAAAGGCCGCGAAGAGTGCTCGCGGCGGCGTCCCACTCGACGGTTGCGAGTTCGAGCGCACCTTGGGCGATGTGACGGTCGGTGGAGAGGAATTGCGGGACGCCGCGGTCTTCGTGGATGGACAGCAGGAGCACGGAGGCAGGCTCGAGTCGTGCCGTGAAGCTCTCGCGAAGTTCGCCGTAGAAACGCTGGTTCCAGAAGTCGAAGGCGAGGTGGGTCTTCATCGGATTGAGGCCGAGACGGGCGAAGTCAATCTTCTTCTCGGTCGGCGCTTTCTCGTCGCCGTTGAACAGGCCAAGCACGAGCCACTCGCCAAATTTGCGTTTGATCCGGAGCGCGAAGATTTCCGGGCGGTCGCGCTCGAAGAGGTCGATGGGACGGGCCGCCTCGCCGCTGGACGGAAAGGCCTTTTTCAGAATCGCCAGCCGGATCGGGTCGAGCTCGGTGAGGCGGTCGCCGGCGATGGTGTTGCCGCCGGACAGCGCGATGATCGTCGCGACGGCTTGCGCCTGCGGGAGGGTGCAATAGGCCAGGCCGATGTGGTCGGCGTCGTTGATCCAGGTGCGCTTGTGAAAGTAGTAGCGTTTGGCCGCGGCGGGCGCACTGCTGGCGGACGTCAGGAAGTACTGCTTCCAGTTCAGCGGCGGCTGGTCCAGCTCGATCCTCATGCTGTCGAGGAGGCCGACGGTCGTGTTGCCGGGGCCGCAGTCGAGCAAGTGGCGGTGCGGGCCGATGGCGGCGCGCATGATCTCGAAGCCGCGACGATAAAGACCGGCCTTCGTGGCGGTCGGGTCATGGTAGCGCTCGGCGGCCAGGAGACTCCACTCGACGAAGTCGATCTTGAACATGTCGTAGCCCCAGTCGTGCGCGGCAGTGTGGAAGAGTTGGCGCAGCCACTCCGCCGCGCCGGGATGCGAGATGTCGAGCGCGTAGAGCCTGGGCTTGGCTTGCGGCGAACCGATCTGCTTGAGTGTGCCATCAGGGTTATGCACGAGCCAGTCCGGGTGCAGGCGGAAGACGTCGGCGGTTTCAGCGATCACGTAGGGCGCGAGCCAGATGCCGGGCTTGAGGCCGAGGCTGCGGATTTTCTGTGCGAGCCATTTCATGCCGTGCGGAAAACGCTCGTTGCCCTCCCAGTCGCCGAACGCGCGATAGAAGCCATCGTCCAACTGAATCGTGTCACAGCCGAAGGGCAGCAGATGCTTGGCGACGAACTCGGACTGCCGCACCACTTCGTCCTCAGTGATCTCGCCGTAGAAGGAGAACCAACTGCACCAGCCATTCACGGGTAAGTTGAGGCGCGGTTGGTGGAGGTCGCCGATCGCCTGGGCATAGGCTTCGAGCGCGGCGAAGGAATTCGGAGCGACGAGGAAAGCAAGGCGGTCTGAGCTGACGCTCGCGCCCGGCTTGAGCACGAACTCGCGCTGGTAGATGGATTCGACCACGACTGAGAGCGCACCGGAGCCGAACGACGAAGGCACCTTGGCGGGCGCAACGGTGACTTGCCCGAGCGACGATTTGTTTTCGAGGTGGCCGATGACCAGTCCCTCGCGATTCTCGCCCGCGAACAGCGCCACGTTCCACCAACTCTGGATCGGGTCGTGGGCGGGAAAGTCGAGCACGCGGCCAGGGTTCGAGTAGAGGAGGCCGTTCGTAAGCAGCTTCGTGACGCCCGGCCAGACCAGACCGCCGGCGTCCTCCGCCGTCGCGCGCAGCGGCTCGACACTGCGCACGAGGAGTGGCTCGGTCGCTGACGGATTCCGGGCAATCGTCTCCACCACGAGCATCGGTCGCGCGTCGCAGAGTGTGACGCGGATTTCGAAGTTGAGGCGCTGCTTGCCATCGACGCAGCGCGCCACCAACTGCTCGCCGGAACCCAAGGCGTCGTCGATTTTGGCGACGGCGACCTCACGGCGGTATTCCGGCTCAGCCGTATGCCGCACGCCGGAAGCTGTCACCGCCCGCGCGACGGCGTGAGCGAGCAAAACGTCTCCGCCCTTGCGCCGCGCGTGGAGCTTGCCCGTCGCGGTGTCGAAGAGCACTTCGAAGAATTGGTTTCGGAGTTGTGGCGGAGCGGACGGTGCCGTCAGAGATTCAGCGCCGCGCAACTGAAGCGGAAGACTTGCGCCGGCCACAGCCACGGTCTGGATGAATTTTCGTCGAGGAATCATGGAAGTGAAGGGTCAATCAAGAGTATGTCGGTGGTTCATCGTCGTGCTCTCTGTTCCGTTTGGATGTCCTGGTTTTTGGTTTCGGTTACCGGGCAATACCGCGGATGCGCCCGCCAGAAATCCACCGGCCTGGCCGTTTAACCGTGCGTTCGAATCACAGGTCGATGCCCATCTCCGGCGTCCGACTTCCGTGACATAGACGCGCGCTCGCCACGTATTCCCGGCGTCGTAGAAGGCATCGACCGTAACGACCTTCGCCGCACCCGAAGGAGGAGTGAAACTCACGCGCGCGACGGTCTCGAAAGGATTGGCAACGCCCCCGTCCCCTTCAAGCACGATCTCAGGCGTGCCGTATCGCAGGGCGTCCGCCGAGCCGGAGGTGAAATTCGCGGCATCGACCGGAATCAATTGCCTCGAACCCACGAGCAACCAACAGATGATCCGAAGGGCAATCCGAGAAGATGGGAACCGGCTCTTGATCCGCGCGCTCGCGGTAATCCCGAGTTGGCGCATCGTCTTCATTCCTGGCGCAGGTCCGAGATCGGAGTGGCAAGGCCGTCGATCCGATTGTCCTCGCAGCGAATATCGCGGGTCTCGGCGGCGATGAGAATCCCAATCCGGGAGGCCTGCCCGCGGGTTTCCCGAATTTCATTCTTGCTCAACACGACCCCCTTGGTTTCTCCAGTGATGTGGATGCCGATGCCTTTTTCGCCGCCGCTATCGACGATGCGGTTCCCCTCGATGCGATTCCGGTGCGGCGCAAACGCCTTGTTCCCGCCACGAAAGTGGATGCCGGCCTCGCCGCTCCGCCGGATGTCGTTGTCGCGAATGAGATTGTCGGAGTCGCTGTGACCGAAGGTCATCCCATAGGTGCAATCTTCGATCACGTTCTTCTCGTAGAGTCCGTGTTGCGCACCCCAGCAAAAATAGACGCCCTCGCCGCTGCGCTGGACTCGGTTGCCGCGGACAATCGACCGTTGAGACCCCGAACCCGAGTGGAGGGCGAGTCTGGCGCCATCGTGCAGGTGACAGTTCTCGACGAGCACGTCTCTGCCTTTCATCGTTTGTCCTTCCTTAGAGTGGTGGTGGCGCGCCGACATACTGGATCGCGAAGGGCTTGTTGGACACCAACAGCGCGGTGACGTCGCCGTCGGTTCCCGCTCCATGTGCCATGACTTCGCCTTCCGGGAACCAAACGAAAGCACCGGGACCGTAACGGCCTCGGTGCGTGACCAGCGTGCCCTCCAGAACATAAATCGCGTGAGCACACGGGTGCGTGTGGCTTGGGTTGATGACCCCGCGTGGATAGCGCACAAGCTGAAAGAAAACGCCGGTTTCGGCGTCCGTGTGCAGCACCTTGCGGAAGAGCGGGGCCGGCAGGTGCGGATTGCTGCGCTGCTCCCAGGGCAGCGCGTTGCTGTCGAGGGCGAAATAAGCGGTTCGGTCCACTTTCATCTCCTTTGGATTAGGCCTCTGTCGCCCTCGTTTCAACTCTTTCTTTCTTCGCTCCACCACCTCGGCGGGCGACTACGGTGCGCGCAAGTGCAGTTCAAAAAGGTTGTAAGCCCGCTCGCGCATCGCGTCGGGAAAGTCATGGTCACAATCGGGGTGCTCGATGAACAGATTCTCCGGCTTGCCATGGAGCTGGTAGATTTGCACTGCGGCGGTGGCCACGCGGTCCACGCTGTCCCATCTGAAGTTCGAGTCCTTGAGCCGCTGATCGAAGACGCCGGTGTAGATCGAGTTGTGCCCGCCGAGCGAGTGGCCAATCGACCCGAAACCCGCCTTTGCGTTCACGAACGGCAGCGACTCCAGCAGGTCGAGGCCGCGCATACTGTCCCAGACCGCCTTGAGCGTCCCGCTCTCCCAGCCGAACGCCTTGAGGTCGGGCTGGTAGTTCACCAGCAGCGGATACGACGGTGCGAGCGTGACGAAGCCACGTTCGGCCAGTTCGACGGCGTATTGGCGGTTGGCCCTGCCGCCGAGGCCGACCACGACCTTGTGGCCGATGGTATCATCGGTCGGGTGAGGGTAGAGGATGCCGGGCGCCTTTTTCTTTCCGCTCAAGGCATCCTTCGGGATGAGCAGATAGGCCGGCACGCGCCCACCCGGCTCGCTCAGGTAGGTGATGAGCCGCCGCACGTAGCTGCCACAATCGGTCTCCTCCTCCACCTTCAAGTCCAGTGCGCAACGCTTCTCGCTGCCGGGCAGCACGCCCATCATGCGCTCCATGCCACGCACGATTTCTGCGCGGCGGTGCTGCCAGTCCTCCACGGACTTCACTCGTTGCGCGTTGCTGGCCACATCGCGATAGGCAAGGAGATTCGTGCGCGCCAAACGCGGCAGATCCTTAGCAGCCGTGAGGGTCAACGGCAGAACGGCGGCAAACAGCGCGAGCGCGCGGACCATGGGCATGCTTTTAACACGACTGACCGGGTCGGAAAAGTGGTTTCCGTAGGCCTCTCTTCGGCGTCAGCGGCCCCATCCGCAGCGGGTGCAGGCCAGCCACCTTTCGGTCTTCGGCATTCCTTCGCATTTGGCATTTCGGACTTGTATCGGACAAACATTGACCTGGCCCCCGCGTTTTTCAATCAGAAATTATCGTCCCCCCCGGCACCGCATGGTCGCTGCAAAGTCGGATTGATCATACTGGCGAAGTGAAAAGATTGATGAGCTTGGTTTGGTGCCGTGAGTTTTGCTTCCAGCACCCAACAAATGCTGGCCCCCGTGGCGCACGGCTTTGCCATCGATGCCCAAGAGCCCTCCGGCCGCCCAACCGCAGCGATCCGTTTCCCATTGCACCAACAATTGCCCCAATGGCACCAGGTCCAGGGCTTTGAGCACGCGGAAGAACGTCGTCTCGTCCGGAACGTCGTAGCGCCCGGTGTGGGGATTGCGCCAGCAGCGCAGCCGTCGCCGTTGCCCTTGATTGAGCCGCTGGGCGAACTCTTCCAGGTCCGCATAGCCGCCGGTGACTCCGCACATCAGAGCCAACAGCACGAGGCAGAGGATGGTGGCCTGCTTGTGCCGCAATCCTTCCGCGCTGCGCGTCTCCGGCAAGCCCGTAGTGTCAGAAATCTCGAATTGGCGGAAGGAGAGTGATTTGCGATGATGGTGGAGGGGATCCCTGCTTCACTGGGGCCCGATGAATTGGAAACGATGGTTGGCTTATCTCACCGGCTCGGTAGACGAAGAACTCCTGCTGAGAAACGAATAGCTGGTGACGGAGAACCGAATCCTCCGCAACCAGATCAAGGGGCGAATACGGCTCCCAGACCCGGAGCGCCTCCGCCGGGCCGAGATGGCCAAAGGACTCGGCCGGAAAGCGCGGGCAGATGGAGCCCAGATCGTCCGACCGGAAACGATCCTTGGGTGGCACCGTCGGTTCATCGCCAAGAAGTTCGACGGCTCAAAGCATCGAGCCCCGGTGAAGCTCGCCGCCACGGCCGAAAAGATCGAAGCATTGGTAGGGCAGTTGGCCCGGGAGAATCGCCATTGGGGAGATCGGCGGATGGCCGGGGTGCTGAGCCATTTCGGGCCCGACGTCCGTCCCCAGACCGTGGCCAACCTTCTAATACGGCACGACCTCGCCTGACTTCGTTTTTTTAGTTTGCAAGCTATTGGTAATCAACGTCAGACGTTTTTAGGCACTACAAAGTCGCTGGCGTTTCTACGGCGGCCGTGATTTTCTTGGTCGGCAGCTCTTTCCAGTTGATTCCAGACTTCTCATAGATTTGCTGATGGCAGCCTTCCGGAGTGCCGGGCCGGCGCACATGCACGACCGTCCCGTTGCGCGTCGGTAGGCTGACGGTGGCGTAGCAGTGCGTCTGTAATACCCGGCGCAAGGTCGTCCAATCGCGGCGATCTCCTTTCTGTTCCAGACTGTAGGTGATAAAGCGCAAAAGCTGATAAGCCAGCACGGTCAGGAAGACGTGGGCGTCCGCTCGCCCCTCCAATTGGTGAAAATTGGGGCGTAAGCCCAAATCGCCCTTGAGCGCAGCAAAGCCGTCTTCCGCCCGGCTGAGCAAGACAGAGAGTTCCCACAACTGCTCGGCGCTCAACTCCGAGCGGTCCGTGCGCAAGACATAACTGCAACGGATCGGCGATCAACGATTGCTTCAGCAACTCGACAGGGCGAATGTCAGTGCCGAACAGCGGAGCGGGATATTACTCGGTGAACCGGACTGCGACGAACAATTTCAAGGCATACAAGGCGCGCTCGAACCTGGCGCACACTCAGATTTCCACGCTATCGACGCAAAGTGGAAGCGCGCCGAACCAGAGCATGGCGGCATGGGGCGGCTGGTACATGAATGTGGGGTTCATTGCTTATCCGACAGGCAAGCGGTTATCGTTTGTGGCCTTTCATGATGGGCTGACCAGTGCTGAAAGCGCGGCGTTTTATGCGGCGATACAGAAAATGCGCAACGCAATGGGTGGGGGGTTTGTATGAGGGATGAGGGCGGAAAGCTGAGGTTGGGTCTATGAAGTGTTTCGCTTTAGACGAATCGAGCCGAGATAATCTGGCCAGGATAAATGCTGAGTGCGCCGGAAAAGGCCGGCAGTTAGCCCCTGTTCCCTTAACTGATGGCCGCTGGGTGATTTTAGCGGATGCGGTTGGCGATGATTATTGGTCGCAGTGGCATGAGCTTTTAAAGGGGCTGGGAGAACCGATTGAAATCGAGGGTGAGAGTTTCATCCGGCCAACCTCGCTTGAGGACGCGGTGACCTTGAATGATTTGAAAAACGCCTATCAGAGCGA
>CAYIIH010000101.1:0-23271 GCA_964363225.1 uncultured Verrucomicrobiota bacterium
GCCGACAGTAAAGTCGATTTCGTCAAAGACATTCAACCCATCCTCTCCCGGCACTGCTATGTGTGCCACGGCGAAGACAAACAGGAAGGAGAACTGCGTTGGGACGTCCGGCACCTGGCCTTGAAAGGCGGCGAGCACGGGCCTGCTCTTGTCCCCGGCAACAGCGCCGAGAGCAGGCTGATCCACCTCGTCGCCGAACTCAAACCAGGCGAGTTCATGCCGAAGAAAGGCGAGCGGCTCACGCGCGCGCAGATCAGTCTGCTGAGCGGCTGGATTGATCAAGGCGCCCATTGGCCCGAGGAACCACAAATCGCCGATCAAAAAGCGCCGGTCACAAAAAAGGACCATTGGGCCTTTCAAGCGCCCGTGCGCCCAGCAGCACCGGCCGTCAAAAACACGCATTGGCCGCGCAATGCCATCGACCAGTTTGTGCTCGCCCGGCTCGAAAAAGAGAATCTGTCGCCTGCCCCGGAAGCGGATCGCGCCACCTTGATCCGCCGTTCAAGCCTCGATTTGACCGGCCTGCCGCCGACCCTCCGCGAAGTGGACGATTTTGTGGCCGATCCAAGCCCGGAGGCGTATCACAAGCTGGTGGAGCGCTTGCTGGCTTCGCCCCACTACGGCGAACATTGGGGCCGCCATTGGCTCGACCTGGCGCGCTACGCCGACACCAACGGCTACGAAAAGGACGCCACGCGCAGCATCTGGCCGTTCCGGGATTACGTCATCCGGGCCTTCAACCGCGATTTGCCTTTCGACCAATTCACCCTCGAGCAGCTCGCCGGAGATTTGCTGCCCTATTCCACCCTCGAGCAGCGCGTGGCCACGGGCTTCCTCCGCAACTCCATGATGAACCAGGAAGGCGGCATCGAGCCGGAACAGTTTCGCGTCGAAGCCATGATTGACCGCATGGACGCGGTGGGCCGCACCTGGCTTGGCCTGAGCATCAACTGCTGCCAGTGCCACAACCATAAATACGATCCGCTCACGCAAAAGGAGTACTACCAACTGTTCGCTTTCCTGAACAACGACGATGAGCCGTCCATCGAAGTGCCTACGCCGGAGCAGCAAGAGCAGCGCGACGCAATCGTGGCCAAAGTGCGTGAGCTGGAGGAAAAGGCGATGGAGGAGGAGGCGAACTTGACCGAGCGGCTGGCCGCGTGGGAAAAGGAGATTGCCAACGCCGGCGAATGGATCGTGCTTGAACCAAAGGAATGGCTCAACTTCGCCACCAAGTTTGAGAAGCAGAGCGACGGCTCGCTCCTCGGCGGCGGTGACGTGAAGCCCGGCGGAGTGAATCACGTGTGGGTGGACACGACGCTCACCCATATCACCGGCTTCCGCCTTGAAGCGCTGCTGCATCCGAACCTTCCCTACAGCGGTCCCGGCCTGGTGGCCAAAGGAAGCTGGCTGCTCAAGGAATTCACGTGCGAGGCCTACGCGCTGCAAAATCCAACCACGACGAATCAGGTGAAGTTCCGCCGCGCGGCTGCCGATTTGGAAGCGCCCGGTTTCAGCATCACCAACGCGTTCGACGGCGATACCGAGAAAGGCGGCTGGACGGCCTCCCTCGTGCCGGTCGAGCGCAACCGGGAGCATCGCGCCGTCTTCGAGTGCGCCGAGCCGATTGCCGGCTTCCCCGGTGGCACGCGGTTGAAGTTTGCCGTTTATCAGAAGCACAGCAGCGGCGATGGCCACAGCGGGGAGTTAGACAAGGAGAGCAAGCTCGATTGCCACGCCTTCGGGCGCTTCCGTCTCAGCGCCACAACACGCCCGGCCCCGCTCCAAGTGGAGCCGCTCACGCCCGCGCAGCGCCAGTGGCTCGCCCAACCCGCCGACCAGCGCACGCCGGAAGAAAAGCGGGAACTGTTCAATGTCTTCCGCCGGCACGACCCGGCCTTCGCAGAGGTCAACAAGCAGATTACTGATGCATGGACAAACTGGGTTTATGCGCCGACCACGCTCGCGCTCCAGCGCCGTGCTGAGCCTCGCGAGACGCGCCTCTTCAAACGCGGCGACTGGCAGCGGCCCGGCGACCAAGTGGAGCCGGGCGTACCCGCCATACTGCATCCCTTCCCCGACGATGCGCCGAAAAACCGGCTCGGCTTCGCGCAGTGGTTGGTGGACCGGCGCAGCCCAACCACGGCGCGGGTCATGGTCAACCGCGTTTGGCAGGCCTATTTTGGCCAGGGCCTGGTGACGACGCCGGAGGATTTTGGAACGCGCTGCGATACGCCGTCGCATCCGGAGTTGCTCGATTGGCTGGCCTGCGAATTTATGCAGCCAACGGGCGGAAAACCCGAAGGCCCAATTCCGAATTCCGAAGGAAGCCCAAAGGATCGAAAACCGATTGACACGGCATCCGGCGAGGCTCGGATTTCGGATTCGGGAATTCTTTCGGATTTCGGCCCTCGGACTTCGGATTTGCGCCCGTGGAGTCTCAAGCACCTGCATCGGCTTATCACTGACTCCGCCACCTACCGGCAAAGCTCCTCTTTTGTGGCCGCAAAAGCGAGTGCGCGGCCAGCCTCCCCTCCGCCGGTGGAATCCACCCGCGCTCCCATGGGCGCAGCCACGGCGTTCGAGATGGACCCTTACAACCGCCTGCTTTGGCACGGCCCACGCTTCCGTGTCGAAGGCGAAACCGTCCAGGACATCGCGCTGTGCGTCAGCGGCCTGCTCAACCGAAAAATCGGCGGCCCCAGCGTCCGCCCGCCCATTCCCGGCAGCGTCGGCGACACCGCCTATGGCGGCTTTTCCTGGCCGGAGAGCGCCGGCGAGGACCGTTACCGCCGCGGCCTGTACACCTTTTGGAAGCGCTCCTTGCCCTTCCCATCGCTGCTGGCCTTCGACGCGCCGACCTCCGAGAATTCCTGCCCGCGCCGCGCCCGTTCGAACACGCCGCTGCAGGCGTTGACGACGTTGAACGAACGAACGTTTGTCGAAGCCGCGCAGGCGATGGGCTTGCGCGTGCTGAAGGAAGGCGGGGCCAACGACCGCAGCCGCGCCACTTACGCCTTCCGCCTCTGCACCGGCCGCGCGCCCACGGAAAGTGAACTCAAGCCTCTCCTGGCCTTCTGGGCAGAGCAATATGCGCATTTTGAAGACCGCACCGCCGCCGCGCTGGCCGTGGCCGTGCCGGACATCAAGAACCTTCCGCCGGACGTGAACCTGCACAAAGTGGCCGCCTGGGCCATGGTCTCGCGGGCGATATTGAACCTGGATGAGACGATCACCAAGGAATGAAGCGAAGCCCGGAATCCCGAAGTCCGAACCAAATCCGAAGTCTTGACCGCGGATTACGCGGATTCATTCTTGAGTTCATCCGTGCCAATCTGTGAAATCTGTGGTCAAGAATCTGAGAGATAAATCTACGAGATTTTCCAGAGTAGAATCTAAATCTCATTTTCGGTTCCATTTGGAGAAAACCTTGAAACGCAAGTCCCGAAAGTCGAATCGGCGAAGCTCGAATGTCTGCCGAATGCCGAATGGCACCGGTAACACAAAGGCAGCTCATTCGTCATTCGGGCTTCGGCCTTCTTTCGGATTTCGCCATTCGGGATTTCGGATTTCTTTCGGCATTCGTCATTTTCTAACGCCATGAAATATCAGAACGAACTTCGCTCCGAATACGCCAAACTCATCACGCGCCGCTGGTTTTTCCGCGAATGCAGCGTCGGCCTCGGTTCCGTCGCGCTCGCGTCGCTGTTGGGCGCGGACAAAGCGCTGGGCGGTCCGGCGACGCTCAGACCCGCGGACCCGCTCGCGCCCAAGCAGCCGCATTTCACGCCCAGGGCCAAACACGTGATCTACCTCTTCATGGGCGGCGCGCCGAGCCAGCTCGATCTTTTCGACTACAAGCCCGCGCTCGCCAAATACAACGGCCAGCCGGTGCCGAAGGAAGTGGTGATGGGCCAGAAATACGCCTTCATCAAGCCGGACGCGGCGCTCTTTGCCAGCGAATTCAAGTTCGCCCAACATGGCCGCTGCGGCGCGGAGCTGTCCGAAGCATTGCCGCATCTCGCCGAAGTCGTGGACGACCTGGCCATTGTGAAATCGATGACGACCGACGCGTTCAATCATGCGCCGGGCCAGGTGCTGATGCAGACCGGCTCGACGCAATTCGGCCGGCCCTGCATGGGATCGTGGGTGCTGTATGGGCTGGGCAGCGACGCGCAGAATTTGCCGGGCTTTGTCGTGCTCAACTCGGCCGGCGGCCTCAGCGGCGGCACGGCGCTCTACGGCAGCGGCTTTCTGCCGACTATTTACCAGGGCGTGCCCTTCCGCAAAACCGGCGATCCGGTGCTCTTCCTCTCGAATCCGGCCGGCATCACCGACACGATGCAGCGTCGCACGCTCGACCTCCTCAAGGACCTCAATGAACAGCGCCTGAGCGTGATGGGCGATCCCGAAATCACGACCCGCATTAATTCCTTCGAGATGGCCTACCGCATGCAAGCGAGCGCGCCGGAATTGACGGACGTTTCCAAAGAATCACCCGAGACGTTGCAGAGGTATGGGGCCGAGCCTGGGAAGCCGTCGTTTGCCATGAATTGTCTGCTCGCCCGCCGTCTTGTCGAGCGGGGTGTGCGCTTCGTGCAACTTTTCCACGAAGGCTGGGACCATCACAGCGAAGTAGCCAAAGGCGTGCGCGACCAGGCCGGCAAGACCGACCAGGCCTGTGCCGCTTTGATCAAGGACCTCAAACAACGCGGCTTGCTCCAAGACACGCTGGTGATCTGGGGCGGTGAATTTGGCCGCACGCCGATGGTCGAGGCCAATGCCGACTTCGGCCGCAAGCTGGGCCGCGATCATCACCCGCAGGCCTTCACCGTCTGGCTGGCCGGCGGCGGGGTGAAGCCCGGCATTGCGATTGGCGAGACGGATGAACTCGGTTTCCACGTCATCAAGGACAAGGTGCACGTCCACGACCTGCACGCCACGATGCTGCACCTGCTCGGGTTCGATCACGAGAAACTGACTTACCGCTTCCAGGGCCGCGATTACCGGCTCACGGACGTGGAAGGGGAAGTCGTGCAGAAGCTGCTGGCATAGTTGCCTTCTAAGTGAGCGCTTTTTAAAGTGCTTGTCACCAGAGTCTTACAGACAGGCGAAGTCGGAGTCTGCCTCCTGACCGTCTTGGCGATGGCGGTCTTGTTTGCCACCGCTGTTCCGGCGACTCCGCTGCAAACAATTCCAACAAGTCATTGAGGGCGTGGTCGCCTTTGGCACCGTCTTATTCCTGCGCCACTCGTCCCGCCAGGAAGGAGAACGCCTGCCAATCACCGCCACGGAAGCAGTTGCGCATGAATGACATTGCGCGAGCCTTTCGCAGGGTATGCGGCGCTTTCGAGGACCAAGCTGCTGAAGAGGAACCGGAACCACTGGCAATGAGCGCTCATTGGTCTGTAGGGAGCATTTTAGGCCATACTTCAACCTCTGCCAAAGTCAGGCCAGCTTCCAGAGCAACTAATCTTTTCGTGAAGCAAATTTTTTTGTTGAGAATACTTGACTGCGGTTGAAAGTGCTGGAATACTTACAGGCTCTTTTTCGCGTCATAATGACGGCAGGAAGAGACGTTGACTATGGTGAAATTAAGCACGAAAACGGCAAGCTTCAGAATGGACGGCCGAATGACCGCCCGCAAAACGAAAACCATCTCTTTCGGCAGAGGATTGCGCGGCCGCCTTTCGCCGACAGGAGGTCTGGTCAGTCCGCCGGTCAAGGCCGGTCCGCAAACCACACCCGACCGACCCAGCGCCGTGCCTGGCCAAGCGCAACCGCCATCTGTGCTGGACAGTCATTTGTCGCATCATCTTGAATCTCTGGGGGCAATCAAGACCCAGGCCGGGATTGATCTGACGGAGAAGGTGAAAGATTTGCTCAGTCTGGCCCAGGAACAAGGGTATCTGACTTATGACGACATTGAGGATGTCCTGGCCGAGAGCAATCCCACGCCGGAAGATTCAATGGAGGTCCATGCCAAATTGGGCAACTTCGACGTCGAGATCATTGATCAGGCCGAGGTCGATCGCATCAAACAAGCAGAGTTGGAGGAAGAAGAAGAGGATAAGAGCCGGTTGGATAGTCTGGATGATCCCCTCCGGATGTACATGCGCCAGATGGGAAAGGTGCCGCTGCTGACGCGCGAACAGGAAGTGGCCATCTGCAAACGCATCGAGGACGCGGAAACCGAACTGAAGCGCATCATTTATAGTTTCGGATTTACGGCCAAGGAACACATCGCCCTGGCTGAAAAATTGATTTCCGAGCCGCCCAAAGAGAGGTTTGATCGCGTCATCGTGGACAAGAAGATCGAAGGCCGCGAAAAGCACCTGAAAGCGTTGCGCTTGTTGATCAAAAAGGTGCGGGCTTTGGACCAGCAGGTGGACGAGAAATATGCCGATTGGGAGAGCGCCACCAGCAACCCCAGCCGCGCCAAGGAGTTCACCCGGCTGAGGAAACTGGACCAGAAACTTCAGGAGCTGTTTTCACGGTTCTTTTACAAACATAAGGTCATCGAAGAGATGACCCTGGTGGCCGAAAATATCTGCGACAAGATTCAGGCCAGTTTGCGGGCCATTCAGGATCTGGAACGTCATCCTAAATCGGCCCATCAGCAGGAAATCATCGCTTCGGAACGACACAAGATTCAGTCCTTGGAAAGGTTTGTCCGCATGCCGGCCAAGGATTACCTGGCTGCTTATGCCCGGATGCAGGCCTTTGCCGGGCAGGCTCAGCAAGCCAAAACCGAAATGGCGGAAGCCAACTTGCGCCTGGTCATCTCCATCGCCAAGAAATACACCAACCGGGGCCAGTCTTTTCTCGATTTGATTCAGGAAGGCAACATGGGCCTGATGAAAGGCGTGGAAAAGTTCGAGTACCGGCGCGGTTATAAATTCTCCACCTACGCCACCTGGTGGATTCGCCAAGCCATCACCCGCTCGATTGCCGATCAGGCACGCACCATCCGCATTCCGGTCCACATGATCGAGATTATTAACAAGCTCTGGCGCGCGCAAAAGCAACTGATGCAGGAGCTCGGACGCGAAGCCACGCCGGAAGAAATCGCCGATGAAATGCATGTCCCGGTGGAACGGGTCAACTCGCTCTTGAAAATGGCCCGGCAGCCCATTTCGCTGCAAAGCCCCGTCGGCGAGGAGTCCGATGCCAGTTTTGGCGATCTGATCGAGGACAAAACGGCCGAAAACCCTTCCGAAATGACCAGCTACAGCTTGTTGAAAGCCAAGTTGGGCGATGTGCTGGCCAGCTTGTCCGAACGCGAACGGAGGGTGCTGGAATTGCGGTTTGGCCTGACCGACGGTTACGAGCGCACCCTGGAAGAAGTGGGCAAGCAATACAAGGTGACCCGGGAACGCATCCGCCAAATCGAAGCCAAAGCCTTGCGCAAACTGCGGCACCCGACCCGCATTCGCCAGTTGCAGGGATTCATCGAGACCGACGCCGCCGCATAACGGCGGAGTCTCGCCCTGCCGGCATGGTGCTGGGGCGTGCCCAAGTCTTTCGTAAATCCTTGCCCGCAAGCGGTCTTCTTGAGAGAATGCCGTATGCTCAGAAAAGTCGGCAGCTTCAGTTTGATCCTGGCCTTCGCTGGTTTGCCGATGCAGCCGGTTCAGGGAAAGGACATCGCTCTGACCAGCCTGCCGCCTCCGATAAGAAGAGAGTTTCGCGGCGCGTGGGTGGCCACGGTAGCGAACATTGACTGGCCATCGAAGCCCGCCTTAAGCGTGGCGCAGCAGCAAAAGGAATTGCTCGCCATCCTGGACCGGGCGGCGCAGCTCAAGCTCAATGCTATCATCTTCCAGGTTCGGCCCGCCTGCGATGCGTTGTACGCCTCGAAATTGGAGCCGTGGTCGGAGTATCTGACCGGGCAGATGGGCCGCCCCCCCGCCCCGTTTTACGACCCCTTGGCCTTCGCCGTTACCCAAGCCCATGAACGTGGTTTGGAATTGCATGCCTGGTTTAATCCCTTTCGCGCGCGGCATCCTTCCGGAAAATCCACCGTCGCCGCGAACCACATCAGCCATTCGCGGCCTGGGCTGGTGCGATCGTACGGCAGACAGCTCTGGCTCGATCCCGGCGAGAAGGACGTGCAGGAACACAGCCTGGCCGTGATTCTCGATGTGGCCAGGCGCTACGACGTCGATGGCGTACACCTTGACGACTACTTTTATCCTTACCAGGAAAAGGACGCTTCCGGGAAGATGCTCGATTTTCCGGATGATCGAAGCTGGAAGAATTATGTCGCCGGCGGCGGGAAATTGAGCCGGGCGGACTGGCGGCGCGAAAACGTCCATCGTTTCATCAAGACCCTTCACGACAGGATTAAGGCCGAAAAACCGTGGGTCAAAGTCGGCCTCAGCCCGTTTGGCATCTGGCGGCCCGGATTTCCAAAGCAAATCAAAGGCTTCGATGCCTACGAAGGAATCTATGCGGACTCCAAACAATGGCTGGCTAACGGTTGGCTTGATTATTTTGCCCCGCAGCTCTACTGGGCTATCGCGCCGCCGGAGCAAAGTTTTTCGGCCTTACTCAAATGGTGGGCGGATGAAAACAAAAGAAGCCGGCATCTTTGGCCGGGGATTGCTTCCACCAAAGTGGGCGGGGCTTGGCGACCCGAAGAAATCTTTCAGCAAATTCAAATCAGCCGGCAGCTATCCAATGGTCACATCTACTGGAATATGGGCAGTCTCATGCGCAACAAAGCTGGCTGGGCCGACCTGCTGGCGCAAGCGGTTTACGCGGAGCCGGCCCTGGTTCCAGCTTCGCCCTGGTTGGATGATAAGCCCCCAGGCAAACCTCAGTTCACTCTGACGAATGCCGCAGTTTCCGGCGAAGCGACCATTCATTGGCAGCCCACCGGAGAGGAGAAACCGTGGCTCTGGCTGGTCCAAACCAAAACTGCCGGGCAATGGCGGACGGAAATTCTGCCGGGCAACCGCACCGTCAAACCCAACGAAGCCGTGCGCGTCCTGCCGGAAGTTGTAGCCGTGACCGCCGTTGACCGTTGTGGAAATGCCAGCCCAACTGCTTTGCTCGAACTGAAGAAAACCGTCCAGACTCCGGCGGGACGTTGACGAAGTTCATTTCCCCAACGGAAAGCTGCTTCGGGTCCAAATTCGGCGAGAACCTCATCAAAAAGAAGGATTTCAACTGTGCGGCAGCAGCGGAACTCCTCCGCTTGGTCCATCGCCATTCGATCTCATTCTTAAAGGCTTGATTCCTGGTTTTTTCAGAGGAATTTCGCTTTTCGCTGCTCTGTTTTGCCTCTAATCTTTCCCGGCAAGATCAATGATCATGGAAAAAGCATCATTAGGAGTGAGCGCGCTCCAATCGAGCCGGTTGGCCTATGGCTGCTGGCGTTTGGCCGGCACTTGGGAACCGGCGGAAGTCACCGCCGACCGCGAAGTTCATGGCCGCCGCGCCGTTGTTGCCGCCTACGAAGCCGGCTACACTCTCTTTGATCACGCCGATATTTATTGCGGCGGCGAGGCGGAACGCATCTTTGGCCTGGCGCTCAAAGCAGTGCCCGGCATGCGCGAGAGAATTCTCATTGCCTCGAAATGCGGCCTTCGGAAGCAAGGCGACCCGAACCCGGACTCGCCCTACCGTTATGACTTTTCCGCCGGCCACATTATCTGGTCGTGCGAGCAATCTTTGAAACGGCTCGGAGTTGAGACCCTTGACCTTTTTCAACTCCATCGGCCGGATTTCCTTGGAGACCCGGCCGAAGTGGCCGGCGCCTTTTCCCGCTTAAGGCAAGCGGGCAAAGTGCGCGAGTTCGGCGTGAGCAATTTTCGCCCGCGGCAAATCACGGCTCTGCAAAAGGCTTGCCCGATGCCGCTGATCGTGAATCAAGTTGAAATCAGCCTGGCCAAGCTCGATTGCTTCCTGGATGGAACGTTGGACCAATGCCTGGCCGAAAAGATCACACCGTTGGCTTGGAGTCCCCTGGCGGGAGGACGTCTGGGCACGGTTGATCCGATCGATCTGCGTGATCCTAACCACGCCCGGCGGCTCCACGTGCGGGAAGCGCTGGATTTAATCGCGCGAACGCATGAGGTCAGCCGCCCCGCCGTGGCGGTAGCTTGGCTTTTGAAACATCCGGCGGGCATCATTCCCATTATTGGGTCGGTCAATCCCGATAATATTCGTGATCTGGCCAAGGCCGTTGACTTGGCCCTGAGCCGTGAAGAATGGTACCATCTCTTGGAGGCGGCAATGGGACAACGCTTGCCGTGAGTCTGTTCTAACCTCAAACTCAAATCAGATGTCCACACCTGCTGAACTCGGTTACCGCATGCCCGCTGAATGGGAACGCCATGCCGGCACTTGGCTGACCTGGCCGCGCTCCGCCGGCCTCAGCTTTCGCGACAAATATGAAACCGTTTCTCTGGTTTACTCCGGGTTGATTCGCCATTTGGTCCAGGTGGAAGAGGTGAACATCAGCGTGTGGGACGCCGAAATGGAGGCGGGTGTGCGCAACTTGCTGACGAAGCATGAGGTGCCGTTGGACCGTGTGCATTTCCACCACTTTCCGGCCTACGAACCCTGCTGCCGCGACCATGGCCCCATTTTTTTGGCCCGAACTCACCACGGCAAGCGGGAACAGGCCATCGTGGATTGGGAGTACAATGCCTGGGGAACCAAGCATCTGTCGTACGATCTTGATAATGCCATTCCCCGGCAAATCGCCCAGCTTCGCCAACGGCCGCTGTTCTCGCCCGGCATTGTGCTGGAAGGGGGCGCCATCGAAGTCAATGGCCGCGGCGCCCTGCTGACGACGGAAGCCTGCCTGTTAAACTCGAACCGGAATCCGCATCTTTCCCAACGGGAAATCGCCCAATATCTCCGTGATTTTCTGGGCGTCACCCAGATCATCTGGCTGGGCGAAGGCATCGTGGGCGACGAGGCCGACGGTCACATTGATGAATTGGCCCACTTTGTCAACCCAACCACCATCGTCACGGTGGTGGAAGAAAATCCTGATGACGCCAATTACCAGTTATTGCGCGATAACCTGCGCCGGATTCGCACGGCGCGAGACCAGCATGACCGCTATTTTCGAGTCGTGGAGTTGCCCATGCCCGGCTTTGTCGAGCACTAGGGCCAGCGCCTGCCCGCCAGCTATGCCAATTTTTACATCGCCAATGGCATCGTCCTGGTCCCGACTTTCCATCATGCCAATGACGCCCGCGCTTTGAGAATTCTGCAAAAGGAATTCCCCGACCGCCGGGTGATTGGCCTCGAGGCCAGAGAATGGATCCGGGGTTTCGGTTCGTTGCACCGCCTTACCCAGCAGGAGCCGGAGTAAAGGCGCCAACCACCGAGTGGAGCAGCCAGCGGCCGCCCGCAACGTCAGAAGAAAAATGGCTGAAACCATGCGCGCTTTCATCGCTGCCACGGCGCCACCGGAAGTGGCCGCGCAACTGGAGCTCGTGCAGGAGCAGATCCAGGCGCACTGCGCCGAAGGCGTGGTGCGCTGGACGCGCGCCGGGCAATTCCACTTAACCTTGAGGTTCCTGGGGACTATTCCCGGCGATGGCTTGCCGGAACTGGAACTGGCCTTGCAGCGCGCTTGTCAGGGCAACCCCAGCCCCCACGTGCAGGTGGAGAGGCTGGGCTGTTTTCCGCAGGCGAACCGTCCGCGCGTGCTCTGGGTGGGATTCAGTGGCGACGTGGCCCCCTTGTGCGGCTTGCAGCATCGGATTGCCGTCGAAACACGCGGTTTGGGCGAGCCGCAGGAGGATCGTTCCTTCCACCCGCACCTCACATTGGGCCGAGTCAACAAGGCCGCTTCCGGCCGGGAACTGCGCCGTCTCGCTCAGGCGCTTCCAACCATTAAAGCCGAGGCCCTCGGCACCTGGACCATTAGCCAGATCGACTTGATACAGAGCCGGCTTTCATCGGAAGGGGCCCAATACACGACTTTAGCCAGCGTCTGTTTGGCATGAGACTGATGGCCGTCATTGGAGCCGGCCAGTGCGACGCGCAGAGCCTGAAACATGGCTAGCCATTGAAGAAAAAGCCTCGGTCCATCGTCTCGCTTATTGGCTGAGAGCTTGCCTGCAATGTTGTGTTTGGCGTCCAGCCTCCAGGCTGTTTTTGAGAGCCGCGCTGGACGGAGCGGAAAAAGTTTAAATAAATGGATTTTCTATGCATCGAATCATTCTGACGGTCCTCTTCGCATTTCAGTCTGTCATCGTTTGGGCGGCGCAACCGCTCACCTTCCATGTCGCCACCAACGGCAACGACCTCTGGTCCGGACGACTCGACAAACCGTCCGCCGATGGCAAGGACGGCCCTTTTGCCACAGTGCCGGCGGCGTTGAAAGCGGTGCGAGCCGCCCGCCCAACAGCGGCCCAGGCGGCTGGCGGAATTACGATCCTGTTGCGCGAGGGCGTATATGAGTTGGCTGAGCCACTGGTTTTGGGACCTGAAGATTCGGGCGCGAGCGCACAGCAGCCGTTTACCATCGCGGCATATCCCGGCGAAACACCAATCCTGAGCGGCGGTCGGCGCATCACCGGCTGGAAAAAGGTGGAAGGGAAACCGGGCCTTTGGCAGGCCGAAGTGCCGGCGGTTCGGGAGGGCAAATGGCATTTCCGCCAGCTCTTTATCAACGGCCAGCGCAAGCAACGAGCGCGCACACCCAACGAAGGTTTTCTTCGCATTCAAGGTGAAAGCCCTCAAGACAAACCGGTGAAATTGAAGTTCCTGCCAGGCGATATCAAGAAGGAATGGGCCGATGACGGCGAGGTGGAAGTGATTGCGCTTTTGGCTTGGGCCGATTTTCGGCTGCAAATCCGGTCAGTGGATGAGGCCGCGCACATCGCCACTTTGTCGGGCGACGCCAGGCCATCCAACAAGGAGAATAACGCGCGCTATTATATCGAGAATGCACCGGACGGCTTGGACAGGCCAGGCGAATGGTATCTGGACAGGAAAACCGGCCTCGTCACGTATTGGGCGGACCCCAACGAGGATCTAAGCCAGGCAGAAGTCATCGCGCCGCAATTGAACGATTTGCTGCTGATGCAAGGTGACTTTGCGGCCAGGAAACCGGTGCAACACCTGGTTTTGCGCGGACTCACCTTCAGTTATACAGACTGGACATTGGGCGAAAAGGGCTACGCCGACACCCAAGCGGCCATCGCGACACGGGGCGACATTCTGGCGGAAGGCGCCGTCGATTGCGTGGTGGAAGATTGTGTGTTCACCCGTCTGGCGGGATACGCGCTGGAGTTCGGACGCGGCTGTCAGCGAAATAAGATTGTCGGAAACGAGATGTTCGACCTCGGTGCCGGCGGGGTGCGCTTGGGAGAAACGGCCAAGAGACAAGACGCATTTGAAATGAATCACAATCACATCATGACCGACAATCACCTGTATCGATTGGGCCGGGTTTATCCGCCGGCGGTCGGGGTGCTGGTCTTACAGAGCGGCCAAAACCGGATAGCGCACAATCACATCCATGACTTGTATTACACCGCGATTTCCGTGGGATGGAACTGGGGCTACCAGGAAACGCCTTGCCGTGACAACATCGTTGAGTTCAATCACATGCATGACGTCGGACAGAGCATGCTGAGCGACATGGGCGCCGTCTATACGCTGGGCATCCAGAAAGGGACCGCCATCCGCAACAACTTGATCCACGATGTCAATTCCTTTACCTACGGCGGCTGGGGGCTGTACCCGGATGAAGGCAGCACCGACATGGTGTGGGAGAACAACATCGTTTATCGCACCAAGAGCGCCGGTTTTCACCAGCATTACGGACGCGAGAACATCGTTCGCAACAACATTTTCGCTTTCGGCAAGGAAAACCAGGTCATGCGCAGCCGGGAAGAGCAACACATTTCCTTCATTTTCACCAATAACATCGTCTATTACGATTCGGGCAACCTCCTGGGCAGCAACTGGTCCAACGAGAATTATAGAATCGACGGCAACGTTTATTTTGACGCGCGGCCTGGGGCGACACCGGAAGCGATGCGCTTTGCCGGAACAACCCTGGCCGAGTGGCGCAAGCGCGGACACGATTTGAGTTCCGTGATCGCCGATCCTCTCTTCGTGGCGCCGCAGCAATACGATTTTCGGTTGAAGGAGAATTCTCCCGCTTTGAAACTTGGATTCAAACCGATCGACCTTGGCCAGGTGGGTGTTCGGAAGAAGGCCGAGAGAACAGCGAATTGAATGCGACTGAATAACACCCCGCCGCCGGATGTGACGGGGTCCAACTCACGAAGGATCGGCTGACGTTCGACTCGGCAGACGGGCGAGCGGTCAGCGTGCCGCTGGCCTCAGCATTTCACTTGACCGCACACGAGCCGGCCCAAGCCACGGACTACTGACCACAGACCACTGATCCGCATTTCACTTGACTGAATAAGAGCCAGCCCAAGACTGAGAGCCATGCCAACGAATAATGAAGCCGCCTGGCGGTTTGTTTCCCTTGCTGAAACCGAAGTGGAACAGTTGCCCGGCAAGACCCATCACTGGTATTGCCGACCCGGCATGGTCAAAGACACCAATCTTATGTTCGTGCGCGCCCATCTGCCACCGGGCCAAGCGCATCCGTTTCATTTTCATCCGAAGATGGAGGAAATATTGTATGTGCTTTCAGGCCAGGCCGAACAATGGGTGGAAAGGGAAAGGCGGGTGATCGGCCCGGGCGATTCCCTCTATCTGCCGGCCGGCGTTGTGCACGGCACTTACAACATCGGCGATACCGTTCTCGATTTCCTGGCGATCCTCTCGCCGGCCAAGAGTGACGGACCAGCCACAGTCGAGGTCAGCGATCAAGAGCCTTGGAAATTGTTGCGAGCTTAGCGGCCGCTAAGACCGCATGCGGACCCTGCACAATTATCTGACGCGACAGGTCCTGTTGACGCTGCTGATGACGGTGGCCGTGTTTACCTTTGTGCTGTTGCTGGGAAATGTGCTCAAGGAAATCCTGGCCCTCCTGGTCAATCGCCAGGCCACGCTCGGGCTGGTGCTGAAAGCCATTGCCTTGCTCGTGCCCTACGTCATGGCTTTTGCGTTGCCGATGGGATTGTTGACCGCCACGCTGCTGGTCTTTGGACGGTTCAGCGCCGATCAAGAGCTGACGGCCGCGCGGGCCAGCGGCATCAGCCTGGTCTCGGTGGTCACACCGGTTTTGTTGTTGAGCGTGGCCTTGAGCGTGCTGTGCGCCGCTTTCAATCTGCAGATTGCCCCGCAATGCCGGATTGCCTACAAGCAACTGCTCTTTCGGCTCGGCGCCGAGCACTCGACTTCCTTCCTGGTGGAAGACCGCTTTGTCGATGACATCCCCGGTTACATCATTTACGTCCGGAAAAAGGAGGGCGAAGACCTGCACGATATCCGGCTGCATCGGCTGGAAAACAATGAAACAGTCGAATGGATCAGCGCGCCTCGCGGCAAACTGGTGGTGGACCAGGCCGACCGCAAGATTCACCTGCGCCTGTTTGAAGCCGTGATCGGAACGAGGATGGCTTCCCAGCACAAACCACGGGAAACAGGGCCGTCCACGCCTGAGCCTGAGCAATCCGAAGATGGAAAAGTGGTCTGGCAACTCCTCTATGTGGGCGAGTACGAACCGGAACCGATCGATCTGAAACCAGCCCTCGAAACCGAACGAAAACCGAGAATCAGCGAGATGACATTCCGCCAACTGCAAACGGAAATCCGCCAGCGCGAGGAGCAAGGGGTCGATACCACCCCGGCGGAAGTGCAGTTGCACCGGCAGTTCGCGTTTTCCTTTGCCAGTCTCGGCTTCACCCTCATCGGCATCCCTCTGGGCATTCGCGCGCACCGGCGCGAAACCATGGCCGGGGTGGCCATCGCATTGATCCTGGTCCTTATTTACTACAGCTTCTTCATTCTTGGGCAGGCGCTGGAGACCCGCCCGGAGCTGGCGCCCCATCTGATTCTCTGGCTGCCGAATTTTATTTTTCAAGCCGTGGGCGCAGTGCTGCTCTGGCGCGCGAATCGGGGAGGATAAGCGCCGGTTAGCCTCGCCGACGGGTTTAAGAGTCCTGCGATTCAGGATTGACCTGGCGGCTCCGTCCAGGTGTAGTGTTGGCCATGCCAATGAATAAATTTAGACACCTGCTTTCACGCCCGACTTGCTTTCTTCAAACCGGTGTGGCTTGCGCCATTCTTTCGGCCTTTGCCTGCTCGCCGGCGCTCTATGCCGACGTCAAACTCGCCGCCGTTTTCTCCGACAACGCGGTCCTGCAACAAGGCAAGCTCGTGCCCGTTTGGGATTGGGCCGACGAAGGAGAAATGGTGACCGTAGAGTTTCGAGACCAAAAAGCAACGGCCACGGCCAAAGACGGAAAATGGTCCGTCCGACTGCGCCCCGTCAAGGCGGGAGGGCCCGACACGTTGACTGTTTCCGGCAAAAACAAAATCGAACTGAAAAACGTTCTCGTTGGCGAAGTCTGGGTTTGCAGCGGCCAATCGAACATGGAATGGCCGCTGCGGTTGAGTTTTGAACCGCAAACGGCCATTGCCAACTCAGCCAACCCGTCGCTCCGGCTCTTCACCGTGCCCAAGCTGAAAGCGGATGCTCCCGTGGCCGACGTGGTTGGCCGCTGGCAAGAAAGCAATCCGGAATCCGTGACCAACTTCTCGGCGGTAGCCTATTTCTTCGGACGCGAGCTCCAGAAAGCGCTCGGGGTGCCCGTCGGATTGATTCACACGTCCTGGGGCGGATCACCGGCCGAAGTTTGGATGAGCCAGGAGGCGCTCGAAGCCAATGCCGAATACAAGAAGTCCATCCTGGACGGTTATGCCGCAGCTCTGAAGAACTACGAAGAGGCTCTGGCGAAATTCGAAGCCGAGCAAGCCGAGCTCAAGAAGGAAGGCAAAACTTCCGACAAGAAACCGCCCGGCAAACCGTTTTGGAAGCCGTCGGAACTCTACAACGGCATGATTGCGCCGCTGCTGCCCTGCGCGATCCAAGGCGCAATTTGGTATCAGGGCGAATCGAATGCAGGCCGTGCTTACCAGTACCGCGCGCTTTTCGCGGACATGATCAGCAATTGGCGGCAGGACTGGGGACTGGGTGATTTCACGTTTCTGGCAGTGCAATTGGCGCCCTTTACAGCGATCAAGGATCAACCGGGCGAGAGCAATTGGGCGGAACTGCGCGAGGCGCAATTGCTGGCCACAAAAGTTTTGCCGAAGGTCGGTGTGGCGGTGATCACGGATGTAGGCGAGGAAAAGGACATTCATCCCCGCAAGAAGGAACCGGTGGGCGCTCGCTTGGCTTTGGCGGCGCAGGGCATTGCCTATAGCAAAAGAATCGCCTACTCCGGCCCGACGTTTCGAAGCATGGCCATCGAGGGCGACAAAGCGGTTCTGACTTTTGGCAATGTGGGCGGCGGCCTGGAAGCGCGCGACGGCGACCTGAAAGGTTTTGCCATCGCCGGCGCGGACCGCAAATTCGTCTGGGCCAAGGCCGAAATTCAGAGGAACAGAGTGGTGGTGAGTTGCCCGGAGGTCACCAAACCGGTGGCGGTCCGCTTTGGCTGGGCCGATTTTCCGGTGGTGAACCTGTGGAATAAGGACGGCCTGCCGGCTTCGCCCTTCCGCACCGACAACTTTCCCATGGTGACAGGTCCGAAGTGAAACTCGCAAGCTGGAACAAAATTATGCGTAGGGTCTTCCTGGCCTTCCTGACGGCCTTGGCCTGGGGAGTTGAAACGGCGGGCGCGGAAGCGGCGACCCCAGACCTCGCGATCGTCAAGGCAGAATTCATTGTTGATAACCCTCCCTTCCCGACAAGCCATTCTTCGACCATTGTCGAAACAAAAGAAACGCTGCTGGCGGCTTGGTTTGGCGGATCACGCGAGCGCTCTCCGGATATCAGCATCTGGCTTTCGCGTTATGACGGCCATTCTTGGTCAGCGCCGGAGCAAGTCGTTACGGGCCTCAACGAACGTGGGCAGGTGCGGTATCCGTGTTGGAACCCGGTCCTCTTCCGCCCCAAGGACGGACCTCTACTTCTTTTTTACAAAGTCGGTCCCAGCCCCGAAACCTGGTGGGGCATGGTCATGACGTCGCAGGATAACGGCCGGACCTGGACCAAGCCTAAACGTCTTCGCAGCAACATCTATGGCCCTATCCGCAACAAGCCTGTCGAGCTGGAGAGCGGCTGGCTCTTATGCGGTTCGAGCACTGAGAACGCGGGCTGGCGGGTCCATATTGAACGGACCAAAAACCCGCTCAAAGGCTGGGACCGGACCCCACCGCTCAACAGCGCGATGGAGTTTGGCGCGATCCAGCCGACGATCCTCGCGCATCGCTCTGGCAAAATCCAAGTCCTTTGCCGCACCAAACAAGGCAAGATTGCCGAGTGCTGGTCCGATCATGACGGCCAAACGTGGAGCTCCATGAAGGCCACGGACTTGCCGAATCCCAACAGCGCCATCGACGCGCTCATGCTCCAGGATGGCCGGGCGCTGCTGGTTTATAATCACTCGCCGACGGATCGCGGCCTGCTCAATGTCGCGCTCTCAGCGGACGGGAAAAAGTGGCAGGCCGCCCTGGTGCTCGAAAGCCAGCCGGGCGACGAATATTCTTATCCGGCCGTGATTCAAAGCAGGGACGGGCTGGTCCACGTCACTTACACTTGGAAACGGCAGCGCATCAAGCACGTCGCGTTGGATCCCGCGAAGCTCAAGCCCCGCGACATCGTCGAAGGCCAGTGGCCTGATTAGGCTTGAAGCCTTCCGGTTGCTGGTCCGTGAACCGGAACAGTGGCGAAGGCTTTTCGTTCCGAGTCCCGGCTTCAGCCGCAAGCATGCAGTCGGAGCGGAGCGGAGACGGCCTCGTCCGCAAAGCGTTCGAGCCGGCCGTAAGCGGCGGTTTTTCCATGCGGCCAGTCTGCAGGATTCCTTCATTGAACCAACGCGGCAGAGCCGCAACCGGACGGAACGCGGGCGTCCTCGCCCGCTTTGACCCACCCTTTCCGCAGCGCTGCTGCGCCGCAACCAAGGGCCAACTCATGGAAAACCGCAGAGACGCGAAGCACGCAGAGATGACAAGAAAGCTCCTCTCTGCGTCCTTCGCGTCTCTGCGGTTCAATCCGTGCCGAAGAATCTGCGCGAGCAGCGAAGACTTTCACAGATGATATTACAGGGTGCAGCAAGTCCGGTGGGTCTTCGTCGAAGCCAGTCGAAAGCGGGCGAGGACGCCCGCGCTCCGTCCGGTTGTGAAAATCGTCGCGGCCTGCAATGATTTATGGACTGATACGGATTTTACAAAACCATGACAATTTTTCTGCCTTCTCTGGCTAGTTTTTGGTAACACATTAACCAGAAGCTGGAGAACATGATTGCACGTCATCAGCGCCGCAGACCCACTTTCTTCTGGCAAGGACTGCTTATCGTCCTGCCGGTCTTCGTGCTGGCCGTGGTTGGCCTGCTCTCGTTGCGCCAGGACAGACTCCTGGTCGAGCAGGAAGCCAAAGCCCGGGCCCAGGAAATCGCGGATGACCTTGCTCGAAAAATCTGGGAAGAACTGAACCACCCAGGGCCAGCCGACACGAAGTTGCTTCAAGAAAACCACCGTGCCCTTTACCTTAACACAGTCCACGTAACCTACAGTGAGCCGGCCGACACAAATCTGTTTTCGCCAGTTTTTCGGATCGACGAATTGGGGCGCTTGACCGATCCGCGAGATTATTCCTCCACACCGCTGCCGCAGCCATTCGACGAAACCAAGCTCGACCCGGAACAAAGGCAACTGTGGCAGGCAGCGCAAGCGGATGAATTCAGAGAAACCAACCTGGATGCGGCTGTGGAAGCTTATCGCAAATTCATGGCCGCGCGACCGGCTCCCGAATTTGCCGCCGCAAATTTCAACCTTGGCCTTCTGCTGTTGAAACAAGGCAATAACCAGGCCGCAGCAGAGTTCTTCGCTCTCGTCGCCACCAATTTTCCCGATGCGGCTCTGGAAAGCGGCTTGCCGGCGGGACCTCTCGCCAAGTTGAAACTCCTCGAACTGGCCCGCTCCGACACGAACCAGGTGTTGCCCTGGGATCTACAGGACTTGGAAGCGCTTTGTTCGAACGCGGTCTATCGCCCCACGCTGCTCACGCCGCGTTTGCTGGCAGCGGTGGCCGATTTGAAAGCGCAAGCAGGTGGCAGCCTCCCCGCAACCAAGTGGCAAAGAGTCTGGCAAAACCATGAACAAGCCCGAAGACTTTACCGCGCGACGCGAAAAAAGTGGTTCGCGAAGAGCGACGATACCGCGCTGATTCCAACCGCTACCTGGATTGATCTTGAGGGAAGCTGGCTGGCCATCTGGACTTCCAGTTCCGAACACGCCTATCTCTGCCGGGCTGAACCGGACGTGCGAAGTATTCTTCAGGTCATTGTCCAAAATAAGTCGCTTTCTGATTATCTTGCGATCGGACTGGAGATCGCGGGCAGGCCTTTCTCCTTTCACAACAGTGGGAGGGCGGGACTGCTGACGAGCCCTGGCAGATTGGATTCACGAGAACGCCCACCTGATGTCTCTGCCGCCAATGAGCCAGGCAAAGAAGAGGTCGCGGCGCATGCCGCCAAGGCAAATTCCATTTCCACCGCTGCGCGCAAGCCCGTTCTCGCCACTGTGACAAAACCCGGTGTTGGTGGCGATGTACTTAAGGTCGATGTTCTCCTGAGCGATCCGGCGGCGCTTTTTGCCCGGCAACACGCGCGCACGGCCTGGTTTGGTTTGCTCATCGCCGTTTCGGCAGGCGCGGCTCTGGGTGGTTTGTTCGCGGCCTGGCGCGCTTTCCAGCGACAACTCCGGCTGAACGAACTGAAAAGCAATTTTGTCTCGAGCGTTTCGCATGAATTGCGCGCGCCCATCGCCTCCGTCCGGCTTATGGCGGAAGGCCTGGAAAGCGGACGCATTAAAGACGAATCCAAGCGCACTGAGTATTTTCGGTTCATCGTGCAGGAATGCCGGCGGCTTTCCTCGCTCATCGAGAACGTCCTGGATTTCTCCCGCATTGAACAAGGCCGGAAAGAATACGAGTTCGAACCGACCGACATGGTCGCGCTGGTCCAGCAGACCGGCCGGCTGATGGAGCCTTACGCCGCAGAACGGCAAATGACGATCGCGGTCCAAATTGATCAGACTCAACTCTCGACTCTCAGCTCTCGGCCAATCGTCGATGGCCGCGCCCTTCAGCAGGCGCTCGTCAACCTCCTGGACAACGCGCTTAAACATTCTCCAGCCGGATCAACGGTGACGGTGGGACTGGAGATCGTGGGCGCTGCCGGCTCGTATGCCGGGCGAACCTGCAACGAACCTGGCTCCGCCGAAAACCCATCAACCGTCACCCATCAACCATCAACCATCACCAACCTCCCCTCACTGCTCCATCTCTGGGTCGAAGACCCGGGCGAAGGCATTCCACCGGAAGAACATGAGCGCATTTTTGAACGGTTTTATCGCCGCGGCTCGGAGTTGCGCCGCGAAACCCAAGGCGTCGGCATTGGCTTGAGCATCGTCCAACACATCGTCGAAGCGCATGGCGGCAAAGTAAGCGTGCGCAGCGCCGTTGGAAAAGGCAGCCGGTTTACCATCGAATTGCCCCTTGCCAGCGATTGCACCTGCGCGTCACGGGTCGATTCAGGCGTCCCACCGGAATCGCTTGCCCCGAACTAAGACGTCCCGATGCAACCAGATTGTCCAGTCGGTAAGCCCGGTCGCAGCCGACGTAAGGAGAGTCAGAGCAACTACCGAAGGTGGCTGCATCGGGCCAAGGAACGCGCGGGTAGGGACGCGTTCCACCGCGTCCCCATTCTTCCTCAAGAGATCAGGGACGGAGTGGAATCCGTCCCTACCGTTCCTTGGCAGGCTCATTTCAATTTCGGATTTCGGATTTCGGATTTCGGATTTCAAAGCCTTACGTCGGCTGCTACACTTCAACCCAGAAAAAGAAGTTGGAACCGCGAAATACGCGAAATACGCCAAAACAGAATGGGTTGGGGAAAATGCCCGGTTCACCAATTGGATGAACACACTTTCCTGCTCAACTCCTTCTCCTTTCGCGTATTTCGCGGTTTGAAATGCCGTTTTCAGGTTCAACGGCCCAGTAGGGCAATCGACGGGCGGTGGGTTTGGGTGAAGATTTGCTTCGACTGCACCTTCACGCCTGAGATTCCATGATTGGCCATCTTACTGAGAAATGAACTCGCGCACCGGCAAGGATTAACTGATGTCCCGCATTTTGATCATCGAAGACGAGCTGCCCATGCGCACGGCTTTGCAGGATTGCCTGCAAGCGGAGGGCTACCGCGTGCTGACGGCTGCCGATGGCCAAAGCGGACTGGAACGCGCCCTGCACGAGAAGCCGGATTTGATCCTGCTCGACATCATGATGCCGCGCCTCGATGGTTACGCCCTTTGCGCGGAATTGCGCCGGCTCTCGAACCCGGTGCCGATTCTGATGCTCACGGCCAAAGGCCAGGTCGAGGACCGCGTCACCGGTTTGGATGCCGGCGCGGATGATTATTTGATCAAACCGTTCAGCACCGAGGAATTGCTGGCGCGCGTCCGGGCTTTGCTGCGCCGGCTCCAAAGGCAAACCAAAGCTTTAAGCCTGCTGACGCTCGGCGAAGTGCGAATTGATCTGGTGAAACAGACCGCTCAGCGGGGCCGGAAGCCGGTTCATTTGACCGCCAAAGAATTTGCCATGCTTCGCTTGTTGGCCGAAACACCCGGAGAACCCGTTTCGCGCGAGCGTTTCCTTGATATTGTTTGGGGTTACACGGCCTTTCCCACTACAAGGACGGTCGATAATCACGTCGCCAGCCTCCGGAGCAAACTCGAACCGAACCCGGACCAGCCACGCTGGATCAAGACCGTCCATGGCGTCGGCTACCGATTGGATTTTGCAAAATCATGACAATTCAACCAAGTGGAATCCGGCAAGATGAGGATACAAAACTTGCCATGAACACTGTTAACAGCTTAAACCACCATGAACGCTAAAACCCCTGCCCTGATTACAGTTCTGTTGCTCACGATGACCGGCCTGGCCTTCGCCGCCGAAAGCGCCACCGAAACCTTTCAAAAAGGCCTTTTTGAAGAAGAAGGCAACCATGACCTGGCAGCAGCCATCCAAGCTTACCAAACGGTCATCAGCCAGTTTGACGAGCAACGAAAAACCGCCGCTAACGCGATTTTTCGCCTGGGCGAATGCTACCGCAAGCAAGGCAAAACCAATGAAGCCAA
>CAYIIH010000102.1:0-23204 GCA_964363225.1 uncultured Verrucomicrobiota bacterium
AACCAGTCGGCGGGACGCCGACTGGTGCGACCGGGACGGTCGCGCTCCCCAAATCGAACTGCATGGAGACGGCTTATGCGGTAGCCGGCCGGTTGATCGAGCAGGTCGATGAGATTGATCCTTTGACCTTACTGCTCAGGCCGCAGGATAGAAGACACCTTTCCCTTTCCGGAATTGCCGCAAGAAAGCGCAAAAAGCGCAAGAGTCGGGGCTTTTGCGTCTTCTTGTGCCTTTTTGTGGCTATGCATTCCGTAGTCCATCCTGCGGCCTGCTCAGTAAATCGCAAAATCGCATTGTCCCAATCCATCAGACGCGTCAGCAACTTTGCCCTTTTCACTGTGAACTCTTGTGCTTTAGTCTGCGCGCATGGGCCGAAAAGAAACGTCTTATGCAGCGGAAGCGCGCGGTTTCAGCGACGTCATTGGGATAGCGCTCCTGGCGGCCTCCTTTCTTCTTTTCATGGCGCTGTTTTCGTATGACCGCTTTGATCTCGAATTCAGCAGCGTGCCCTCCAACAAGCAGACGCACAATTGGATTGGCAGCGTGGGAGCCCGGGTGGCCTATTATGGATTGTTCCTCGTTTTCGGGGCGGCCTCGTACCTGGTGCCGATCATTCTCCTGTTGCTGGGTTTGGGGTACTTCTTCGATTCCCTGGCTTACTTAAGGCGGCGCTGGCTTTGGCTGGCCGCCCTGGTTGTCTCCTGGATGGGCGCTTTCGACTTGTACTCTTCCTGGCCTTGGCTAAACCAGCTTCAATCCAACTTGAATGCGCCGGTCGGCGGGTTGGTCGGCCTCACCTTGAACAAGTACATTTTTGGCCACTTCGGAATCATGGGCGCCACCACTCTCTTCGCCGCCCTTTTTCTGATCAGTCTCGTGTTCCTGACCAATTTTCAGTTAAGCGAATGGGTGCGCGCCCTCTGGCCGCGCGGCGAAGAACCCCCCGAAGAGGCCGGGCTGACGCGCGAGGAAAAAGCCCTGGAACGGCGCGCGCGCGAGCTGGAAAAGGAAGCCCGCAAATTGCAGGAACAAGTCCAGAAATCCGGGCTGGGCGCCGACCTCCAGCCTGTGCCCGAACCGACCGTCCGCGATTTGAGCGTGCCTCAAGCACCATCCAAATCTTCTGCCCGCTTCGCTCCACCGGAACCGGAGCCGCCCGTCGAGCCGCCGGTTGAGGAAGTGATCAGCGCCCGGGAAATTGCCGCGGCCAGCACCGAGGAAAAACCGGCTCCGGCCAAGTCACTGGAAACGGCTCCGAAACCCGTGGCAGAAGAGCCCGCCAGGGAGAATGCGGAGCCGCCGGCCGCAGAACCTGTCCCTCCGCCCGCCCGGCCAAGACCGCAGCCGCGCAAACCGAAGCCGATCGCCGTAGCAGCGACGCCCCTCATTGGCAATTATCAACTGCCGCCCCTCGACCTCCTCAATCATCCGGACCCGGCCGTAAAACCGACCGAGTCCAAGGAGGAATTGATGGCCAACGCCCGGCTGATGCAGAATACCCTGGCCCAATTCGACATCGAAGTGGCCTTGGGCGACATCACCAAAGGGCCAACCATCACCCGTTACGAGCTGCATCCGGCGCCCGGTGTTAAGCTCGAAAAAATCACCGCTCTGAACAACAACATCGCGGCGGCTCTCAAAGCCGAGCGCATTCACATCCTCGCTCCGGTGCCGGGCAAGAGTTCCGTCGGCGTCGAGGTTCCCAATGCCATCAAAACCAAGGTCATCGTGCGCGACCTCTTTGAAACCGAGGAATGGCGAAAGACCAAGGCCCGCATCCCGCTGGCCCTGGGCAAGGACGTTTATGGCCATCCGATCGTGGTGGACCTGGGTGAAATGCCGCATTTGCTCATTGCCGGCAGCACGGGGTCGGGCAAGTCCGTCTGCATCAACGCCATCATCACGTCGCTCTTGTACCGGTTTTCGCCCGATCAACTGCGTTTCGTGATGATCGATCCCAAAGTCGTGGAGCTCCAGCAGTACAACACGCTGCCGCATCTCGTCGTCCCGGTGGTGAACGACCCGAAAAAGGTCATCCTGGCTCTCCGCTGGGTGGTCAATGAAATGGAAAAGCGCTACCAGATTTTTGCCAAGGTCGGCGTGCGCAATATCAAGTCCTTTAACGAACGGCCCAAGCACAAGCCGTTGCCGCCCTCGGAACCGGAACTGCCGCTGGTGGTGAAAAAGGAAAAAGTGGAGGCCAGCTCGGATGGCTTTGCCGTGGAGTTGGACGAGGAAATCATCGTTCCGCGCGAGGACGAAATCGTCATTCCGGACAAACTAAGTTATGTGGTCGTGATCATTGATGAGCTCGCCGACTTGATGCTGGTGGCGCCGGCGGACGTGGAGATGGCCATTGCCCGCATCACCCAGATGGCGCGGGCGGCGGGCATCCATTGCATCGTGGCCACGCAACGCCCCAGCGTGGACGTCATCACCGGCGTCATCAAAGCGAATATTCCGGCTCGCATTGCCTTTCAAGTTGCGGCCAAGGTGGATTCCCGCACGATTCTGGATGCTATGGGCGCCGATAAATTGCTCGGCAAAGGAGACATGCTTTATCTCCCGCCGGGGTCGGCCAAGCTCATTCGCGTGCAAGGCGTGCTCATTACGGATCAGGAAATCCAGAGCATTGTCGAGTTCATCGCCAAGCAGGGCAAACCGAGTTACGAGTTGGAAATCCATCAGCAGCTTTCCAAACCCGGCAACGGCCTGGACGGCGAAGAAAGCGGCTGTGACGAAGACGAGGACTTGATCCAGCAATGCATCGAAGTGATCCGTAGCGAGCAGAAAGCCAGCGTCTCCCTCATGCAACGCCGCCTGCGCCTCGGCTACACCCGCGCCGCCCGCATCATGGACGAACTGGAAAATCGCGGCCTTGTCGGCCCCAGCAAAGGCGCCGAGCCGCGTGACATTTTGATCGATCTGGACGGCGGCGGAGCGGATGGAAAGGGGCAGTGAACTCGCCCTCCGACGGCCGCGAGCGTGCTGTGGCCAATGCGCTGATCCTGCTGCGGAAGAGCGCAGCACAACAGAACCGCAATCCATAAAGGCGATGGCGCTCCCATCGCACGCCCGTCTGACCGGGCTTGCGTCAGAAAGCGGTTTAAAACAGAAAACGCTTCGCCTGCATGCACTTACTTTCCGTGGTTGTCAACTCGGCAGAGAATCCTTAGCTTTGCGGTATGTCCACGGTCGCAGAACAACTCCGCCATGCGCGGGAGGCCCAGCACCTCACGGTACACCAGGTGGCGGAGCTGACCAAAATCCGCACGGACCACATTCGCGCCCTGGAAGAAGGCAATTACGACATGTTCGCGGCCACGGTCTATATTCGCGGCTTCGTGCGAGCCTACGCGACACTCGTCAAGCTCGATGTGGCGCAACTGATGACCGTTCTGGCGGCGGAGCTGGCGCAGACGACGAAATTCCGCGAACATCCCAAATTGACCAAGGCGCAACCACACCGCTGGCTGGACGCGTTCATGCTGCAGCTTTCCAGCGTCAATTGGCGGTTGGTGCTGCTGCTGCTGCTCCTGGCTGTCATCACCGCCGCGGGCATCTGGGGATACCGGACCTGGCACAATAACAGGACACAAGACCCTCTTCGCCAATTGGGGCCGGGGCTTTATCAGCCGAAACAATCGACGGGCGGCGAGGTGCTGCCTTTATCGACGAACGTGCCGAAGAAGTAGAATCAGCCAGTCTGAGCAGGTTATGTTTGAGCGCGGCCGATTGAACCGCAGAGACGCGATGGACGCTGAGAGGAATGAAGAAGAGCCAAATCAGATTCGGTCGCTGAGTGGTCAATTGCTTCCGACCGGCCCGAAACCCAATCTTCTCTGCGTCCATCGCGTCTCTGCGGTTTCTTTCCCGCTGCCCTTACTGCATAGAGACGGCTGAGCAGGCTGGCTGCCGTACGGGCGCGGTACCGGGCCGCGCGGCGCTATTTCGCCCCATCAACGATCTGGCAGAGCATCGGCTGCATTCTTCGGCCGGTGCGTTTTTCATACTGAAGGGCCATGCTTCCCATGAAGCATTTCGCCTCATGATGGCGCACGAGATTGATCGTCGCGCCGCCGAAACCACCCCCGGTCAAGCGCGCTCCGTAGCAGCTCGGATGGGTCTGCGCCAGTTCCACCAAAAAGTCGAGCTCCGGGGTGCTGTTCTTGAAGGAATCGCGCGAGCTCTCGTGGCTCTGATAAAGGTACTGCCCGAACTGCTCGATGTCATCGGCCCGCAAAGCGCGTTCGCCAAAAACCACCCGTTGGTTCTCGCCGACGATATGATAGGCGCATTGGTAATCCCGCTCGCTCAGCTTGTTCTGGTTGGCGGCTAATATCTGCGGATCGACGAAACGCAACGACCGCACACCCAGAGACCGCGCGGCCGATTCGCAATGCCGGCGCAGTTCGTTGTAATCCCCGGCCGACAAGTCATGCTTGACTCCCGAATCGCAAACCACGGCCACCGTCCCGCCCGGCATGGGACTATGTTCAACCGAGTGGTGATAACAGTCGATCTCGATGACCTGGGAGGCCTTGCCAAACAGCGACGAGAGTTGATCCAGCAAGCCGCATTGCACACCGACAAACTGGTTTTCAGCCGCTTGGCAAAGCCTGGCCAGGACCATTTTTTCAGCGGACTTGAGAGGCGGCAATTCATCCTTGCTGTCGCGCCGCGGAGGCGTGGTGATGCCCGTGTCGGTCACGGTGAAGGGATGGAGTTGCCGCACCGTCAGCGCGGCGGCCACTTCCAGGGCCGCCGAACTGCTCATCCCGGCGCCGATCGGGATCGTGCCGTGAATGGCCGCGTTGAAGCCGGTGAAGTGTACGCCGTACCGGCGCAACTGGAAGAGCACGCCCTTCACGTAATTGGCCCAAGGCGCGGCCGGGTTCTTCTCCAGCACGTCGATGGGGAAATTCTCGCGCTCGCCGAACGCGGAGGAAACCAATTCGACGTGGCCGTCCTGGCGAGGCGAGGAAGCCATGTAAATGTGTCTATCAACGGCCAGCGACATGACCAGACCCTCATTGTAATCCGTGTGGTTTCCCAACAGTTCCAGGCGTCCGGGCGCTTGGACGATGCGGCTGGGGCGGCCGCCAAATTTCTTTTGAAATAATTCAATGATTTCCAGCATGGGAGCTCAACGTGGCAGGCTCAGAAATACGTAAAGCCAGTTCACCAGGACCAACGCCGCCAAGACCGTCGTGAGCTTGCCTTGTTTGAATGGCCGCGCGGCCCAGGCTTGCCAGCGCGTTCGCATCAGCCGGTCGCCCACCCACAACACAAACCACAGCCCAATGCCCGCGCAAACCAGCGTGGTCAGGGGGTTAAAACAAAAGGCCAATCCCACGTCCAGGTGCGACCAGGCCAGCAGCGCGCGCGAGCTGCCGCAAAAAGGGCAGGGCGCTCCCGTCCATTGGCGAAAACCGCACTGTGGCAGCGGGAGATTCCAGCGAACCGCCAGTTGCAGAAAGGCCGCCGCCGCCATCATTCCCAGGAAAAGCCAGGCGGGATACAAGGTCCGCCGATCGGCAAGAAGGGGTGGAATGCGGTCACTCCGGTTCATAGCGGCGCTTTCTTCAACGCCGGCGGGGCCGTTCCGGGCGGGGCCGTTTGCCGAAGAATGCTGATACTGCTGGCCAACGCTAGAATCCAGGAAAGGCTGAATAGAAACAGCCCGCTTTTCCACATCCACGCATAAGGCGGCAGCGCCAGTGAAAGTTCCTGAAGTTGAAACAGAATGCGGAACAGTTGAAAAAACCAGAGCATGAGCAGGACGAATCCGGTGACCGCAATGGCCAGCACGATCAAGCCCGTCACCAAGCGCCCGGCCATCAAAGTGCCCAGGCCCGGAGTCACCAATAGATTGGTGATCAGACAAACCCAGGCCTTGGAGCGGTCAAGCGGCCGCCGTGGCTGAAGCGCCGAAAATATCCTCATACGCATACAAGAGCGCGCCCAGGGCCAGCGGCACGGATGCCAAGAGACCGATGCAGCAGGCCAAGAACCCGATGAAAGTGAGCACGCCCACGACGATGACCAAACAGAACACCAGCCACCAATGCTGTGTCACCACTTTGCGGCTTAGTTCCATGGCGGCCCAAAAACCGAAGCGCTTGTCGATGATCAGTGGCACCGCAAAGGCCCAAGCGATGGAGAGATAGAGGCCGGGAAGCAGGCAAGCCAGGAATCCCAAGGTCGTCAGCACGGAGGTGACCAGCCCGGCCAGAACCAACTGGCCCGCCGCAGAACCGAATCCGGCCGAAGCGTCCACTATGCGGGCAGGTTGACCGCGTATCAGTTTCAGCAGCAACAGACACAGCCCGGCGCTGACCAGAGTATAAATGATCGATCCCAAGGTGCTGCCGGCAAAAACAATCAAAATCGATCGGGCCGTGATTTCCCGGCGAAAGAGAGCCGTCATGGCGGGCTGGGTAAAGAGACTGATCAGTTCATTCAAGATGACTACCGCCAGCACGGCCAGAGCCGTGGCGCCAGCCAGCAGCCAGAAATGACATTTCAAGAGCTCCCAGCTCCGGCTCAAACAGCGGCCAATATCCAGGTCGTAATCGCGCGTCTGGATTTGGGCAGCGAGCGCTTCCGCATCCGGCTCCTGCGAGAGCGGCGGCGGGGTGGCCGGCTGGGTCGCAAGGATATCGGCAAACTCAGGGAACGTTGAGAGTGGCTGCCACTCGCTGCCGCCCTCCATTTGCGCCAAAGTCTGGCCGTTGGCGCGGCCTTGGGCGATCCAGTCGCGCAGTTGTTCCCCGGTGACCGGACCGTACACCTGTTGATCGCCCCCAATGATTTTATACGCAGGCATGGAACCGCTTCTAATGGATCAGCCGGTTGGCGCGCAGGACGGGGCTTTCACAACCTGGGCAGGAGGGCGATCAAATGCTTAAGAAAGCCGGTAAAGAACGCGATGATAAACAGGACGTAGCCAAGGATGGCGATGACGATGCCTGCTTGCGCCAAGCCCTTCCCAGCTTGTTGGCCGAGGTTCTGCTTGATTTGCGAAAGCCCGATAATCGAAAAGACGAGTCCCAAGGTCGAGCCAATCGGGCCGCAACACGGAAACAAGCCTAGAACGCTCAATACCAATCCGGCCACGGCCATGGGATTGTTCTTGCCTGTTGCGGCTGCGGTCCGCTGGCCAGGTCCGGCGGCTGGCGGGGGCGTGGAGGATATCCTGGACAGCTCGGCGGCAAATTCCGAAAAGGTGGAAAGTGGTTTCCAAGGTCCCTCATCCAACCGGGCCAGCGTTTGGCCGTTGGCGCGTCCTTGAGAGATCCATTGCCTCATTTGGTCCGCGCTCACTGGACCATATTCTTTCTGATCAGCGCCCACAATCTTATACATGACTATCCGTTTACAGAAAAATGAGTCCCGAAGCAAGAAGCGAAAACTGCAAGCGCAGCAAAACAGGAACACGGCCTTCCCAGCTTCCCTGTATCCCGGATTCAACCGATTGGGATAAACAGCCAAGCTATCCGCCGATATCGCAAGCCTGCTTTTACGCTCATGATCCCGACGCCAACTCCTTCAGTTTGGCATTCGCCCGTCCGCTATCAATCAACTCAACCGCCAATCCCCATCCTTCCGTCAAGGAACGCGCTTTGCCTGCAACGAACAAAGCCGCGGCCGCGTTCAATAACACCGCATCCCGCCTGGGTCCGCGGTCCTCTCCCCGCAAAAGCCGCCGGATGATCTCCGCATTGGCCTGCCGGTCGCCCCCGGCCAGATTGGCCAGCGTGGCGGGTTGCAGGGGGAAATGACCTGGCGAAAGGGAGGACGTGACGAAGCCGCGGTCCTGGTAAAACTCCGCAATAATGTTTTCACCCAACGTGGACAGCTCGTCCAAATACGCCACGGCGCCAGAATGGCTCGCTTCATCGTCGGGTACCGGACTTAGGGCTTTAGACTCAACTCGTCCGCTGACGACCATGCCGCGCCGGATTCCGAGAGATTGCAGAACCCGTGCGATCGGCTCACAGAGCTCCGGCCGGGGCACGCCGATGAGCTGGGCAGTGGGGCGGGCGGGATTCAACAGAGGGCCGAGGAAATTAAAAATGGTGCGCTGGCCGCGCTCGGCGCAAAGCTTTCGCGCCGGGCCGATATGCTTGAAAGCCGGATGATATTTGGGCGCGAAAAAGAAGGCAAACTGGCGCTCGCGCAACGATTGCGCCGCCTGCTCCGGAGTCAGGTCAATCGCGATGCCGAGCTCCTCCAGCACGTCGGCGCTGCCCGATTGCGAAGTCACGGCGCGATTGCCATGCTTGGCCACGGTGATGCCGGCGGCGGCCGCGATGAGAGCGACGGTGGAGGAGATGTTAAAGGTGTTCAGACGATCGCCCCCCGTGCCGCAGACATCGAGGATTTCGCGTTGTCGCGTTGCCGCGTCCAGCGGCGGCTGGATCGATTTGGCCCGCAACTCGCGGGCGAAAGCGGCAATCTCGGCAGTCGTTTCTCCTTTGCGCGCCAGCGCGGCCAAAAAGTCGGCTTTGAGTTCGGATGGGACCTGCTCGTCAATCAACTCCGTGACGGCCAGAGCGACTTGTTCGTCGGATAACGAAAGCGCAGCGGCGAGTTGATCGATCAGTGATTTCAGCACGGACCAAATTTACCGGGTGCAATCCTTTCCGTCGAGGGGCTTTAGCAGAGTGCCTGGAACAGGTTGTAGGTGAACCACTCCAGCAAAGCGCTCAGGCACAGACCGGACGAGTGGCGGGATCGATTTCCTTGCATTTTCATAATGACTGTCTCGTTCGTTGTTGATCCTTTTTCTGTTCGCTCATCAATCGGCTATTGGTGAAGGCTCTAGTTCCTTCCTGACTGTGCGAGGCGGACGGGCAGCGCGCCTTCCGGCTGGGCAAAGAGTTGATCGGCAATTCTTTCTGAGACCGTCTGATAACACCGCTCCAGTTCCTCGCGGAAAGGCCCTGCACTGTTCGCAGCCCAGGTGGTGAACTTGCGCGGGCGGCTCCGATACTTCACAGGAAAAGAATAAAGTTCGGCGCCATCGCGGACGCGCAGCAAGCTGGCACGCACTTCCACGCACAAGGCCAATGATGGGTTGATGCCGCCTTTTCCCTTTAAACCCGGATGAAGCAGTTGGATTTCCAGGATGGTATCAATGCCCTGGTTCGCAAGATAGTCCCGAGCCGACTGGCCGCGCGGAAGCCAGGCCAGAGTTCCGGCCATGACACAAGCCATTTGGCGGAACTCCTGTTCGGCGCCGGCGGGAAACGGTTTCTGGACCAGCACGATCGACCTGGCCGTCCTTTCCTGCGCGTGTCGCAGGATTTGCTTTCGCAAGCCTTCCTGGAGATTGGATTCGAACACGGCTTGGGAAAGCACCCTGTCGGCTTGCGCGAATTTGGCCAAGGGAACTCCTTTTGCCGCACCCACTACATTGCCCACGATTCCGCTGGCCGGGATCAAAGGCAGCCCAAAACCCGCTGTTCCGAGCACCCAAACGCCTGCGCGTTCATCGTCTCCCAAAGAGGCAAACTGTTGGCCGGTTTCCACTGCAGCCTTTCTTTTGATCAAGGGTTTTTGCATGGAGAATTTGGGAATGGTGCTGGTCGAAATCAGGCCGATCGTTCCCAATCGGGCTCTAAACTCGTCGGACAATGGCGAAACAGCGTTGCTGGACCGAGGCGTCACATGGCCCGCGTAGAGAACCTGAGGCTGGCCTGGCCGCTGTGGCTTTTTAGAACTGGCCAGGCGGCCGGTCTGAATTTCCACCGCCGGGCTCAAAAAGAGTTGGTCCAAAATTCTTTCTGCCAGGATGCGGTAGGCGGTGTCCATCTGGGCACGGAACGGCTCCGCCTTGTTCAAGGTCCAATCCAAAAAGAGGCAGGTGCCACTGCGATAGGGGAAGGAATTATCATACAGCACAACGCCGTCCGTGACCCGCACCAACAGGGCGCGCGCATTCACAAACAGCGCAAAGGAAGCGTCACTCGCAGCAGCGCGCCGCAGCCGAATGTCCTGCACTGTGATCTCAAGGGCCGTGTCAATTCCTTCATCCAGCAACGGCTGATTATCCAGGTTTGTTCCCAGACCGGCCGCGGCGCGATTGCAGACCGCAAACGGACGGCGAGTTTTTTCTCTGGCCACCCTTAGAAAACAGTCCCGCATCTTCCTTTGGTCGGCGCACTCGGCCATGGCTCTGGACAAATCGGCTTCGGAATCGGCCAATTCGCCGGCGGGCAGCTTTTGTGCGGTGGCGCCGATCGCCCCGGCCAAAGCCGCGATCGGAGTCAGAGCGATAGCGGCCACGTGCAGCTCCGGCAAAGGGTTGCCGACAAGACCTAGTTCCATTATGGCCTGCCCGGCTTTTTCTGCACCGTCTGCCGCCGAACGCTTTCTTCCGCTGGATTGATCAAAGCCAAACTCAGCAGGGGTGGACGGTGCCATTACGCCAATCGTTCCCAGGTCGGCCCTGGCCCTTTCAGACAAAGGCAGTGGCCTGGAAGCGGCCTCATTCACAGCCGCGTGACCGAGTTGAACAACGAAAATCAGGACCGATACCCCAAACCCAAGGGGTCGCACCCGGAGCGGAGAAATTCCGCAGAATACATGGAATTGATGAAGTGTTTTGGCTTTCATGGGCTTATTCGTAGCTGAATTTGGCCTTAGACTGTTAATTGATAAAATCAGATGCACTATTGTTTTAATTGCAGGAAAGATAAGGCTTTCGACCTTGGCATGAATGGCTCTTTCCCAACGCGCTTCATGGTCAGAACTGAATCGAAATGATGGCCACGCGCAGCGGTCGGGGCTGCATCAACTGGGGGGCGGGTGAACGCTCGCGGACGGAATTTTGCCCCGTCAGTGATGGACGCAGGAATTGAAGCGGCGGAGTTTCCTGGCGCACCCGGAGCAGGTCTCGAGTGATACTCGGCTGGAGCGTAACGCCCTGCCAAGGTTGCCATTGTCTTGTCCCCGCAATGCTTGGAAGAGATTCTTTGGAAGCGGGAGGCTGGTGCGAGGCCGACGGGGCCAGGTCCATGCCTGCGCGGGCCATCGAGGTCGCCAGCATTAGCAGGACCGCGACTAAAAAGGCCGCTTTTCGGGGCTGAGTCAGATTCGGAGTTGTTTTCATATCATTATTTTTGGTTCCAGCGTTATAGTTTGTTACTACTGGTGGATTCGCCGGACCAACCTCCTTTCTTTCAAAAATGTTTCGCCTGAACTGTGATGTCACCTCAGGGTTGCGGAGAGCCAGGACCGGAAGAAACACGGAGGCACGGCGGGGCAATTGGGGGAGGCGGTGACTCGACGATCGTTTCTTACGGAAATTCTTATTTCATTTTATAGGACCTTCGATTGACCTGGGGCGTGCCCGGCACCGTTTAACTCCGAGCAGGGATGACCTCGGTGACAATCTTATGAAGTGCGGCCTCGACTTTACTCTTTAACAGACGGTTCCAATATTTGTCCAAAGCTGGCGCCAACACTTGCTCCACAGGTTGGCCTTTCCCGGCTCGCAGCAACCGGACGCTCTCCCCCAGGAGCTCCCCTGTCTCCTCGGGCAAAATCGAAACGAGAGATTCAATTTCAGCATCCTCTAATTCCTGAAGAGCGGCGGCCAACTTTCTCAGGCTTTCTGCAATTTTCGAATTTCCCGCCAGGAACAGTTTATAATCCATGCGATAATCAGCCGCCGAAAGCTTTTCCAGCCCCCGCATGGCAAAGCGTTTTGCGTCGGGCGATTTCATGCGTGCCAAGAGTTTGGCGGTTGTCAGGTGTCCGATGGGCCCGGTTTGTTCAGAACCGTAAATCCTTTCTAGCTCCATCTCGGTATATGTGGTGTGGCCTGTTGCGGCAAAGACGGATTCGCGAGCCAGGGTCCAGGGCCAGGACTGCGGCGGAAACAAATCGTTGGCGTATTTGAACACGAGGGCCGAGAGCATGGAGGCCTGACTGCTGCCGGCTTGCTCCGGGCTGAGAAGGTCATCCAATGGAATCTGGAAGGTCTGAACCGCATCGTCAGAACGATTGACAACCCAGGTGTCCAACGGCGCGAGCACTTGCTTATTCAGAAGCTTTCGCAGTGTTACAGACGCGCGCACGCGTTTTTCAGGCGGCGCATTTGTCAGAAGAAAGGGCTCCGCTAGCGGAGATTGGAACGTCTCCATAGCCAAGTACCCCAGGATCGAACTGATCGGCTGATTCGAGTCGTACCGGTTCCCGTGTTTCGCCGTCAATTCTTCCAGGGCCCTCATGGACTTTTCGAAGGCCCCACTGGCCAAATGAATCCGAAGAAAGGTTTTGGCATCCTCATCGGATGCCGATATCTCAATCAATCTTCCAGTCGTCGCGTCTGCCTTCGTCGCTCCACTTTGGTTCGTCAGGGTCAGCAATCCTTGGCTCACCCGCCAGCTCGTATTTGTTCTATGTGCCAGATCCAGAAAACCGACAGGCGCCAGCACCGATTCCAGTCGGAAAAGGCCCGGCTGTTTTGCCGGACCCGTCAGGTCGGCGCCCCCACGCAATGCAGCCCCCATCTCGATGTGGAATCGATGGCCATTCCGGTCAGGGGCGTGCGCCAAATAATTCAGGAAAGCTCCAATGTGCAGACGCGCGGTCGCCACGACCAATTTTTCCTCTCGCGTGGGCGAAAACAAACCGATCGTGTTCGTGGACATGAAGACCGTGAACTGGAAATTTGTGCGCGTCAGGGCGGATGCACTTCTCACTGTTGCCAGCAAGCCCTCCCGTGGAGCAAAAACAATCTGGATCTCACTATCCTTGAGAACAGGAAACGGCAGCTTATTTATTGAAATCACCATGTCCTCCGGCTGAGATTGCAGCGCCGCCAGCCAGTCGCGCAGTTTCAACAGCGCTTTCTCCTCGGGAGAAAATTCTTGAGACAAATGTGGCGCATCCTCGTATTCGGCCAGTTGAATCTGCAGTTTGATTTTGTTGGTGGCCGTTTCGGAAGTGCTGGGGGTGATTTTCGACTCCAGAAACCGCGCCGAATTCCACAACCGCAGTTCCGCGCCGGTGAGCAGCTCTTGATTCACAGTGGCCCCTGTCTTCAAGCCGAGAAAATCGAGAATCTCCTCGCGACTGTGCTTCTTGGTTCCAATCACGTTGATGTCCTCGATGACGTTCTTGGGGCCTTCACTCAGGATTTCCACAACCAAGTCAGCGGTTCCTTTATTCTTTTCGACGATTCCAGGAACGATTCTGACTTGGAGCCGGGGAAAGAAACAGCCAAAGCCAGCCAAGGCATTCGTGATGGCTCGCGTTAAGATTGGAACCGAAATCTTGGCAAACGACGCAGGCTTTCCCTTCTCCCAGAGGGCCGGCCGCGGTTGCACCTCCTTGCCGGTTGCATCCAGTTGCCGGTCGGCCGAGGGTTTGTCAGTAAATCCGAAATGGGTTCTAAAGTGAACGGCCGTCTCCTCGCCCTTGGTTTCCTCTGCGGCCGAGCGTGGCACATCCGTGGGTGCTGCTCCAACCGCGGCTTCGGCATACGGCTTCGTCAGTCTGCGGATGAGCAAGTCTGCGAGGGCCGTCGTTGCCCCAGGCACCTGGACCTCTCTTTGAAAATAGCGGGGTCCCTCAGCCACCTCTACCAGGACCTCTTTTTTCTCTTCCTCCAGTTCAGCCTTCACTTTCACGTCCGGAAAGCCCGCCTGTTGATAGCCGGCCTGGATCTTTTCTTGCACGGTTTCAAGGTATTCCGGCAAACGTGCCAAAGGGTGTGAGGCCAAAAGGAAATCCGGGTTCCTGAGCAAACCATCCCGAAGTTGCTCCGCGGTAAAGGTCTCGAGGCCTTTAAAAACCAGTTTGGCCGGATCGCCCCATTCGCCAACCCGAGTCGTCATTAGCAGTTCACGAGGCTTTCCTCCCTGAGCGCGTAAAAACTCGGAAAGTTGGTTCGCCGCGATGTCGGTGCGTTCAGGCTTGCCCACTTGAGCCCGCAAGAGGTCGGAAAGCTGGTTCGTGGCGGTGTTGGTGGGTTCCGGACGAGGCCTGGCCGCCGGAGCGCGCAAGAGATCGGAAATCTGGTTCGTGGCGGTGTTAGTGTGTGCCGGACTGCGGACATTCTCTTTGATTCTCAAGGCGCGCTCGAGCAGCGGGTCGGCCTGGGCGTGGTCGCCCATGCTTTGGTAAACCAAGGCTAGATCGTGAAGAGTCGCCGCGGTGTGGCGATGTTCCGGACCGAGAACTTTCTCACGGATTTTCAGGGCGCGTTGGAACAGCGGCTCGGCCTTGCCGTACACACCTATGCGTTGGTAAACCAAGGCCAGATCGCAAAGAGTCTCGGCGGTGTGGGGATGTTCCGAGCCGAGGACTTTCTCATGGCTTTCCAAGGCGCGTTGAAAAAGCGGCTCGGACTCGGCAAACTCACCCATGCCTTGGCAGACCAAGGCCAGATTGTGAAGCGTCGTGGCGGTGTGGGGGTGTTCCGGACCGAAGGCTTTCTCTTGGATTCTCAAAAGGCGCTGGAAAAGCGGCTCGGCCTTGGCGTAGTCGTCCATTTTGAGGTGAAGCGCAGCCAGATTGTTAAGACTGTTGGAGGTGTCGGAGTGTTCCGGACCGAGGGTTTTCTCTTGGATTCTCAAAGCGCGCTCATAATGCTGCTCGGCCTTGGCGTTGTCTCCCATGCTTTCGTATACCCTGGCCAGAGCGTGAAGAGTCGTGGCGGTGTGGGGATGTTCCGACCCGAGGTTTTTTTCACGGATTCTCAAGGCGCGTTGAAAAAGCGGCTCGGCCTTGGCATAGTCAGCCATGCTGGAGTAGAGCGCGGCTAGATTGTTAAGACTTGTGGCCGTGGCGGGGTGCTCCGGACCACTGGCCTTCTCTGTGATGTTCAAGATGCGCTCGTGCAGAGTTTTGGCCTGAGCAAAGTCGCCCGTTTTTCTGTTAAGCTCTGCCAAATCATAGAGCTTGGCCGCCGTCTGCCGGTGTTCTGGCCCCAGCAGTTTTTCATAATGCTCCAAAATTCCTTTTGTTCTCCGAATCGCTTCGTTTTCCGGAGCAAGTTGAGCAAGGGCGATATGAGAGGTGGGAAGCCATAAAAGGAGGAGCATCGCGGCCGCCAGCGAACCTGCGGGCAGTCGGCGGGCAAAACAGGGAGTTCTCAGTGCTTTTTCAGTGGTGGTGTTCATAATAAAATCCTGAGTTTAAACCGCGAAACACACGAAACACACTAAAACAGAATAGGTTAGGCAAAGGCTCTTTCTCACCTGCCGGGTGAATGATCCGCTGGTTCCAAGTAGTTCACATTTCGTGTTTTGCATACTGCTATCCATGAACGTGCGAAGAACCGCCAGGTTTTGGACTGCGGTGACGGAGTCCGCGAAGTCACCGCTTTGGCTTTGGCAGCGATTCAGGCTCTGGAACTCGGCGCCGGCCCCGCCAACCCGCCCCATAGCGGCGACTCCGAGGACTCCGTCGCCGCAGTCCAAGACGCTCGCGCGCGGTTGGAGGTTTATGGTCCAAATGCGCGTCCAAAGTTGGAGATCGAGGCTCTCCATGAACATTGGCTTCGTAGGCGCTGCCGAGACGCCGCTACGATTGAGTTCATGGCGCGAAGGCGCGTTCGCAGAATCGTGGAGGCTATCCATGAAAGTTTTCGCAGACTGCGCAAATTCGCCGTCCATGTAACTCATTTAACAATATAACATTGTAACTCTTTAACGACTTTGGTTGCGGCTCCGCCGCGCTGGGTCATCCGCGGTTCTGCTATTATCATGGCACCCCTTGCGAACTCATGATAAAGGGACCGGCCAAGCTCACCGCCGTCTGCAGCCCGCGTTCTTTGCGCAATTTGACCAGCCAATCGCGTTGCACCTCCGCCAAGGCCTGCGGCGCATCGCCGCTCCGGTGCGCGGCTCCGTAAAAGTCCACCATCAGCCTGGCTGTCTCTTCATCCGCCACCGACCACAGCGTCAGCAACAGGTTCTGCGCTCCAGCCTGAATGAAACCTCGACGCAATCCCAACACCCCTTCCCCAAACCGGGCCTCACCCGTGCCCGTGTCACAGGCCGACAGCGTCACCAGCCAGGTGTCTTCCAACTTTAATCCGCCCACTTCCTCTGCCGTCACGATGCCATCGTTGCCGGTCGGCGGCGTCTCGCCTCGCTTCCAGGCTTCCAGCGTGGCTTGCGCGCCCGCCAAGGCCAGTCCGCTCCGGTGCATCGGGTTCTTCAAAATCACTTGCGGCTTGAGACGGCTGGCAAAATCACCCATCGGGCCGGTTTCTGCAAAGGGTCGAACTCCGCCCACGCCCCGCCAATGTTCATCGCCTTTCAGTTTATCAACGTCGTTCTCCGCCAGGAAGAATCCGTGGGTGGCCAGGTGCAGGATGTGCGGGGAAGTGATGGCTTGCAGTTGGGCTTCAGTCGCCTCGGCTTGCACAAACACTTCGGTGGGCCACTGCCATTGGCGGGCTTGAGCCGCCAAAGCCGCGCTCTCCTTGGCGGTGCCGGGCAGAGGAGGCAAGCGCAACCCTTCCAAATCACGCCGCTCCAGGAAACGTAGTCGTGCGAACTCCTCCCCGAGATTGGTAAGGACGCGTTCCACCGCGTCCCCAATTTCCTTCCTTGCGCCCGCCGCGAAATTAGTCAGGGACGGAGTGGAATCCGTCCCTACCACGGAAGGAACGCCCGTGCGCGTGGTCTCTCCAGGGGAAACTGCGGCGCCTTTGCCCGTGAAGTCGGGATTGGCATAAATCGCCACGCGCCTGCTGGGGGAGGGCTTCTTCTCCTTGAGCAAGTCGCGGCCGCTGGCCACATAACTGATCAAGTATTTCTGACTGAGAAATTTGTCCTCCGGCGTCAGCAAGGTGGCAAAGGAAAGGAAGTTCAAGGCGCCGTCCGGGCTGATGAGGACGGTCTTCGTGCCCTTCGGCAACACCGGCTCAATCGGCGCCCAGAGTTGTTGATAAAGCGCTTGCAGCAGGGTGGAGAAGGGAGGGGGTTCGATTGCGGATTGCGGATTGCGGATTGCGGATTTCAAATCCTGAGTTGGCGAGGAGGATTGGCTTCCCGGATGGTTCGTTCCGGGGGGCAGGGCGCCAACTGGTGTCGGCGCGGCGGCGGCGCTGCCCCGCACGGCATTTTGGTAAAGCACAATGTTGGTTTCAATCGCGGCCGCGCTGCCTAAAGGGATCCATTTCGGCTCTCCGGATGCGGCTATAACGACCGCACCATAGCGTGGTTCGTGTTTATCGGCACCCAGGTGATGCGAATAGCGCAGCAGTTCCAAGAGCACGGCCTGCTTGGGAATGGCCTTTTGGACTTGCTGGACCGTCACGCTCAAAGCCCGGCGGGCGCGGCCCAGACCCGAGACGTGACGGGCCAGGGTGCCTTCGAGTTGCTCGACCTCGGCGGCGAGTTTGTCTCGTTCTTTCTCGCGCCGTGCGCGGGCTTCCGGGCTGAAGTCCTTGGGAACCTCCAGAAGCAATTGCGTCAAGCGCTGCTTGGCTGCGCGGAGTTGGTCAATGAGCGCACGATCTTCCGGTCTCTTGCTGGCCTGGGCCACGAGCCGATCTTCCAATAAGGAATCAAGGACGACGCCTTTATGATGAAGAACCGTCGAAGCGATTTCAGGCGCGCTGCCCATGGTGGCGAACAATACGTAGGGATCGTCTGAGGATAGCCGGCAAGACATTGCCTGGTAAGCCAGGCGCTGCTGTTCAGAAGTGAAAGAAAGGATATTCGCCAAGATTTTCAGTCGGGCGCTTTGAGCTTTGCCGGCCAACTCTTGGGCTTTGGCTTGGTTTTTCTGATCAAGAAATAGGAAGCTCATATTGGCCAGAGTGCGAGCCGTGTCCGGATGGTCCGGACGGGGGGCTTTCTCGTCGATTTTCAAGGCGCGCTGGTAAAGCGGCTCGGCCTTGGCGTAGTCCCCGATGCTGCCGTAAAGCAAGCCCAGATTGTTGAGAGTCGTGGCGGTTTCCGGATGCTCCGGGCCGAGGGCTTTCTCTTGGATTCTCAAGGCGCGCTGGAGAAGCGGCTCGGCCTGGGCGTAGTCGCCCATATTGTTGTAGAGCACGGCCAGATTGTTAAGACTGCCGGCGGTGTCGGGGTGTTCCGGACCGAGGGCTTTCTCTCGGATCTTCAAGGCACGCTGAAGAAGTGGCTCGGCCTTGGCGCAGTCGCCCGTATCGAGATAACGTATGGCCAGACTGCTGAGACTCTCGGCGTTATCGGGGTGTTCCGCGCTGAGAGCTTTCTCCCGGATTTTCAAGGCGCTTTGGCGAAGTACCTCGGCCTTGGCGTAGTCGCCCATGTGATCGTAAAGGTTGGCCAGACTGTTGAGAGCACCGGCGGTTTTGGGGTGTTCCGGACCGAGGGCTTTCTCACTGATTCTCAAGGCGCGCTGCAGAAGCGGTTCGCCCTTGGCGTGGTCGCCCAGACCTTGGTAAAGATTGGCCAGACTGATAAGGCTGTTGGCGGTTTTAGGGTGTTCCGGACCGAGGGTTTTTTCGTTGATTTGCAGGGCACTCTGAATGAGTTGCTCGGCCTTGGCGTAGTCGCCCATGTGAACGTGATGCGCAGCTAGATTGTTGAGGCTCTGGGCCGTGTCAGGGTGTTCCGGGCCAAGAGCTTTCTCCAAGATTTTCAAGGCGCGCTGATGGAGCGGCTCCGCTTTGACGTAGTCACCCGTAGCATCGTAGAGCAGAGCTAGATTGCTGAGAACCACGGCGTTGGTGCGATGTTCGGGACCGAAAGTTTTCTCCAGGATTCTTAAAGCGCGCTGGAAAAGCGGCTCGGCCTGGGCGTACTCACCCATGCCGTGGTAAACCGCGGCCAGATCGCCAAAGGTCGTGGCGGTGTGAGGATTTTCCGGACCGAGAACTTCCACATGGCTTTTCAAGGCGCGTTGGAGCAGCGGCTCGGCCTTGGCATCCTCATCCATGTGGTGGTAAACCAGGGCCAGATCGTGACGAATCGTGGCGGTATTGGAGTGTTCCGGCCCGAGGGTTTTCTCGAAGATTCTCAAGGCGCGCTGGAGAAGCGATTCGGCCTTTGCGTGGTCGCCCATGCCTTCGTAAAGCACGGCCAGATTCTTGAGACAGGCGGCGGTGCTCGGATGGTCCGGCCCGAGGGCTTTCTCCCGGATTTTCAAGACTCGCTGGAGAAGCGGCTCGGCCTGGGCGTAGTCGCGCATGGTAAGGTGAAGCTCGGCCAGACCGTTAAGAGTGTTGGCGGTGTTGGGGTGTTCCGGCCCAAGGGCTTTCTCGAAGATTTTCAACGCGCGCTGGAGAAGCGGCTCGGCCTTGGCGTGGTCGCCCATGCCTTCGTAAAGCGCGGCCAGATTGTTGAGACAGATGGCGGTGTTGGGGTCTTCCGGCCCGAGGGCTTTCTCACTGATTCTCAAGGCGCGCTGATAGAGCGGCTCGGCCTTGGCGGAGTCGCCCATTCCTTGGTATAGCCCGGCCAGATTGTTGAGCGTCGTGGCGGTGTTGGGGTGTTCCGGCCCGAGGGCTATCTCATTGATTTTCAAGGCGCGCTGGTAGAGCGGCTCGGCCTTGGCGTAGTCGCCTATTCTTTGGTATAGCCCGGCCAGATTGTTGAGAGTCGCGGCGGTGTTGGGGTCTTCCGGACCGAAAGTTTTCTCAAGGATTCTCAAAGCGCGCTGGATAAGCGGGTCGGCCTTGGCGTAGTCGCCCATGCTTTGGTGAACCAATGCCAGGCTATTGAGGGACGCTGCGGTATATGGATCGTCTTGTCCCAGCACCTTTTCCCTTATTTGCAGAGCGCGCTCATGCAGTGTTTTGGCCTGAGCAAAGTCGCCCGAGTCACTGTAAAGTTCTGCCAAATCATTGAGCCTGGTTGCCGTCTCCCGGTGTTCCGGTCCAAAAGTCTTTTCGGTGCGGTCCAACATTCTTTGCGCGTGCTGAAAGGGTGACTCGGCCTTGGTGTCGTCACCGACAAGTCTCTCCAAGAAGGGCGGAGAATTTGGACCGCCCAGCAGCTTCTCCAGTTGCGGGTTCCTTGGATGCCTAGATTCCAGGGCTTTCTGATAATGCTCGCGTGCCGAAGCCAGTTTCGGCGGCGTTTGCGTGGCATAGACGACGGCCAGATTGTGATGAGCGCCTCCAAAGCGAGGCGCCAATGCAACGGCCTTGCGCAAAGCGGCCTCGGCAGCTTGGGTTTGGCCTTTTTGACTAAGGGTGATGCCAAGATAGTTCTGAGTTTCGGGGTTCCGTGGATCAAGTGTGGCTGCGCGGCTTAGGCGCTCCAGCGCTTCATCATATTTCTCTTGGCGAAACTTCAGAATGCCTGAGAGCGACAACGAGTAGGAATCATCGGCGTCGATCTCCAGCGCACGCTTCAGTGTGGCTTCGGCGTCCTCCAGCCGATTCTGCTCCAACTGAATTGCTGCCAGATTGGCTAAAGTAAAAACGTTCGCCGGGTCCAGCTCGAGTATTTGCAGGTACTTTTGCTCGGCTTCTTGATAGCGTCGGTTGGCAAAAAGCTGCTGGGCTTCCTTGATCAGAGGCGCGGCGTTCGCAGGTGGCTGACTGTGCGGTTTCCTTTGTTGCGCCGCCGCACTGCTTTGATTCGCCGGAGCCGAACCGGTTTTTTCGCCCGTTTCATCGGGAACAACCGATCTTGGCTGGCTGTTTTCCGCGCCAACCGTCGGATTCCCGATGCAACCTAAGAGCTTGATCCACAAGATGACGCACATCAAGGCCGAGATTCGAGTTGGAGTTGTTGGCTTCATAGCCGGGTTTAGTTTTCTATTGATCCTTGCGAACTCATGATAAAAGGGCCGGCCAGACTCACCGCCGTCTGCAGCCCGCGTTCGTTCCGCAACCTCACCAGCCAATCCCGCTGCACCTCCGCCAAGGCCTGCGGCGCATCCCCGCTCCGGTGCGCGGCTCCGTAAAATTCCACCATCAGCCTGGCTGTCTCTTCGTCCGCCACCGACCACAGCGTCAACAACAGGTTCTGCGCGCCAGCCTGAATGAAACCCCGACGCAATCCCAACACCCCTTCCCCAAACCGGGCTTCACCCGTGCCCGTGTCACAGGCCGACAGCGTCACCAGCCAGGTGTCTTCCAACTTTAATCCGCCCACTTCCTCTGCCGTCACGATGCCATCGTTGCCGGTCGGCGGCGTCTCGCCTCGCTTCCAGGCTTCCAGCGTGGCTTGCGCGCCCGCCAAGGCCAGTCCGCTCCGGTGCATCGGGTTCTTCAAAATCACTTGCGGCTTGAGACGGCTGGCAAAATCACCCATCGGGCCGGTTTCTGCAAAGGGTCGAACTCCGCCCACGCCCCGCCAATGTTCATCGCCTTTCAGTTTATCAACGTCGTTCTCCGCCAGGAAGAATCCGTGGGTGGCCAGGTGCAGGATGTGCGGGGAAGTGATGGCTTGCAGTTGGGCTTCAGTCGCCTCGGCTTGCACAAACACTTCGGTGGGCCACTGCCATTGGCGGGCTTGAGCCGCCAAAGCCGCGCTCTCCTTGGCGGTGCCGGGCAGAGGAGGCAAGCGCAACCCTTCCAAATCACGCCGCTCCAGGAAACGTAGTCGTGCGAACTCCTCCCCGAGATTGGTAAGGACGCGTTCCACCGCGTCCCCAATTTCCTTCCTTGCGCCCGCCGCGAAATTAGTCAGGGACGGAGTGGAATCCGTCCCTACCACGGAAGGAACGCCCGTGCGCGTGGTCTCTCCAGGGGAAACTGCGGCGCCTTTGCCCGTGAAGTCGGGATTGGCATAAATCGCCACGCGCCTGCTGGGGGAGGGCTTCTTCTCCTTGAGCAAGTCGCGGCCGCTGGCCACATAACTGATCAAGTATTTCTGACTGAGAAATTTGTCCTCCGGCGTCAGCAAGGTGGCAAAGGAAAGGAAGTTCAAGGCGCCGTCCGGGCTGATGAGGACGGTCTTCGTGCCCTTCGGCAACACCGGCTCAATCGGCGCCCAGAGCTGCTGATAGAGAGCTTGCAGCAGGGGAGCGAAGGAGGATGGTTGATGGTTGATGGTTGATGGCGGATGGTTCGTTCCGGTCGGCGGGGCGCCAACCGGTGTCGGCGAGGCACCGGCGCTCCCCCGAACGGCATCTTGGTAAAGCACAATGTTGGTTTCAATCGCTGCCGCGCTGCCTAAAGGAACCCATTTCGGCTCTCCGGAGGCGGCTAATACGACAGCACCGTAGCGCGGTTCGTGTTTGTTGGCGCCCAGGTGATGCGAATAGCGCAGCAGTTCCAAGAGCACTGCCTGCTTGGGAACGGCCTTTTGGACTTGTTCCACGGTTACGCTCAGAGCCCGGCGGGCGCGGCCCAGACCTGATACGTGACGGGCCAAAGTGCCTTCAAGTTGCTCGACCTCCGAAGCGAGTTTGTCGCGTTCTTTCTCGCGCCGCGCGCGGGCTTCCGGGCTGACATCCTTGGGGACCTCCAAAAGCAATTGCGTCAAACGCTGTTTGGCGGCGCGCAGTCGGTCGATGAGCGCGCGATCTTCCGGTCTCTTGCTGGCCTGGGCCACGAGCCGATCTTCCTACAAGGAATCAAGAACGACGCCTTTATGATGAAGAACAGCCGAAGCAATTTGAGGCGCGCTGCCCATGGTGGCGAGCACTTTGTAAGGATCATACGTTGACTGAAAGCCAAGACGCTGTTGTTCGGAAGTAAAGGAAAGGACATTCGCCAGAGTTCTTAATTGCCCTTGGTAAGCTTTGGTTTCCATGGCCACGGCTCCTGATTTATTCCCAGCTTCAAGAAGAAGCCCAGCGAAGTTGTGGAGACAGCGGGCCGTTTCTTCGTGGTCTGGGCCAAGGGCTTTCTCATTGATTTTCAAGGCCCGCTGAAAGAGCGGCTCGGCCTTCGCGTAGTCGCCCATGCGAAGGTGAAGCATAGCCAGATTGTTAAGACTTTCGGCGGTGGCGGGGTGTTCCGGACCGAGGGCTTTCTCATTGATTCTCAAGGCGCGCTGGAAGAGTGGCTCGGCCTTGGCGTAGTCGCCCATGCTGTCGTAAACCCCGGCCAGATTGTTGAGACTTTTGGCGGTGGTGGGGTGTTCCGGACCAAGAGCTTTCTCATTGATGCTCAAGGCGCGCTGGAGAAGCGGCTCGGCCTTGGCATAGTCGCCTATGCTTTGGTGAACCAAAGCCAAGTTATTGAGGGACTCTGCGGTATATGAGTCGTCTGGTCCGAGCACCTTTTCCCTTATGTGGGTATCCTGTTGACTCCACCTGCCACAACCAGTAGTGTATTGGCGTGG
>CAYIIH010000103.1:0-883 GCA_964363225.1 uncultured Verrucomicrobiota bacterium
GTGACATTGACCGGATTGCCCGAACCCGAAGCGTCACCGCTCCACGCGCTGAAACTGTAGCCGGCTGCCGTGTTCGCATTGGCCGTCAGTTGCACGACGGCCCCAGAGGCATACTTGCCGTCAGCGCCCGGCGCTGGACTCGGTGTCACCGACCCGCCTCCTGACGGACTCGGAGTCAGCGCCAGGGTGTACCGCAACGGCGCGCCCACTTTTGCTTGGACCTCCTGGACAAATGTTGCCCAAGGGAAGTATGTCCCGGGATCCGATTTCTGAGAATAGGTGATACCACCGACTGTCTTTGGATAGCACGGACTTGGTTGAATTTGCGAGTGACCTACCAATCCAGTTTCCGTATACTCAGTACTCGGATAAGAACATGCGTCTCCAACTGGATGAACGATCGGGATATTGTGGCCAGGTTTCGTAACGAGGTAGGCGACGAGGTTTTCAAGCGCAGCCAGGTTTTGTGGGTTCCAAGTGCCTGAATCGTTCGCGAATCCGCCCATCTCAATCCCGATAGATCGTGAATTGTAGTATGTAGCGTGATACGCTTTGTCGGCTAGTTCAACCAACTGCGTGATTTCGCCGGAGGGGCTGATGCAATAGTGAGCGCTAACACCGGATCCTGGATTCTTGAACCAAGAAATCGCGCCAGCATAGCTTTGCTGGTAAGTCATGCTTGGGTTCGATTCCCTCCCCTCAGAAGTGTGAATCACGATGGTATCAATGACTTCTCCGGCCAGTCGCGGTCCATAATTGCCACTGTAAGCTGGATCCCAGAGCACGCCCAGACTTGCCGGCTCGCCTTGGGTTCCGCCCGATTGGGGCGTCTGGAAATACCGCACCGTGGTGTAAGACGAGAGGCCCGCCGTGTTGCCCGCCG
>CAYIIH010000103.1:983-23199 GCA_964363225.1 uncultured Verrucomicrobiota bacterium
GTGCCGGGAGGCACCACGACTGTCGGTGTCTGGAAATACCGCACCGTGGTGTAAGACGAGAGGCCCGCCGTGTTGCCCGCCGCGACGTTCCAGCGATACTGCTTGCCTGCCGTCAACGTAGCCGTGTAGCTCGCGACGGTCGTCGTGGTGTTCACCACGAAGGCACCCGTGGCGACATCGACCACGCCCAGATCATAATACGTCGCCCCGGACACCGCGCCCCAACTCAGCGTCACCGTGCTGCTCGTCAACAGCGTCCCCGGACTGCTGGTCAAACCCGGACTCGGGCTCGTCGGCGTGCCGGGAGGCACCACGACTGTCGGTGTCTGGAAATACCGCACCGTGGTGTAAGTCGAGAGTCCTGCCGAGTTGCCCGCTGCCACGTTCCACCGATACGTCTTGCCCGCTGTCAATGTGGCCGTGTAGCTCGGCGAGGTTGTGGTGGTATTGACCACAAAGCTGCCCGTGGCAACATCCACCACGCCCAAGTCATAGTAAGTTGCCCCGGTTGACGCGCCCCAACTCAACGTGACAGTGCTGCTCGACTGCACCGGTCCGGGACTGCTGGTCGTGCCGGGACTCGGACTCGTCGGCGTCGCGGCTGTCACCACAGCGAACCCAGTCGTGGCAACCCAGCCGTCTTGTCCGGAATCAAAATTCACATTCCACCATGTGTATGAAGTTCCACCAAGAGACGCCACAGTTGGGCCACCGACAGTGACTCCTAGGCTGCCTGAACTTTGAGTGCCCAGCAGAGTTCCGGCTGCGGTTTGTCGCACGTTGATTGTTCCGCTTGTCTGAACTCTGTCTCCGAGAGAAATTGCAGAGCTGTGCCACGGCAAAAGCCACACTGCCAAGCATAACATAACGACACGGCAAAACTTCACGACTCCACTTTGATAATTTTTCATTTTGGTTCTCCTTGCGCCATGTTGCTTGTCCCAAAAGAAGGGGCGTGACCTACTCACGCCCCACGACAGGCACTGGTATGCCCTTACAGGAACGCTTTGGGGCACGCCCGATGTGGGCGTGCCTCGAACCGTGTCCTGTGTAAGTGAAAGTGCTAGTTTCGAGTTGGACAGCAGCCGAAGCCGCAAATCTGTTATTGGTTTTGGTTCACATACTGTTACTTACTCGATTCTAACCCCTGTTTTCCCTGCGCCAGAACTGTCCTGTTGTTCTGGCGAAAGCTGGTTGCCCGCCAAATAGGCGAATGATGCGAAAAAAGGCGGGGCAATAAAGTGATGTGGCGGGCGCGCGGACCTGTCTGCCCTTGCACTGGCGGCCACGTGCGCTTTGATCGGTGCGAAAGGTAAAAGGAAGCTGATGAGGAACTCCGCATCCGTGAGGCCGACAGGAATGTCGGCGCTCCGATGCGGACGAGCCGTCCGCGCTCCTTTCCCGAGGCTCGCGGTCTTTTTGCGCCTCTTGTGCTTCGCGGCTGAGTTTCATCCCCTTTCGCGTGTTTGGCGGTTTAATGCTCATATTTTTGAACTCCCTTTCACTCAGAACTCAGGAGTCAGTATTCCTCCGTCATTTGCTTCTCCCCATGTTCGGGGTTCGGGATGAGTTTCCGGCCCTGCGGATCGACCACGAAGTCCAGATACGCCAGCGGCACTTGGCCCAGCAGATTCGGGACATCCTCATCAATATCCACCACGTTGAAGTCGCCATGCCGCTTCATGACTTCCAGCCGCACCGGCTGGTAAACGCCGCGACGGCGGATGCCGTTGGTCGTTCGGGACTCAACCCCTTCCATCTTTTTCAGGCCCAAAGCGCGGATGACACTCGGCTTAAGGTACAGTCGCGTTGCGCCCGTATCCACCAGCGCATCCACTTCGACGGAGCGCGGCTTCCCTTTCAAGAGCTTCAATTCTTGCAGCACCAGGTCAGCTTGGTTGGTGAGTTTGATTTTAACAATGACTTTTCCCATACAACACAATCTACGCTCTGGAGAACGAGGCCGTCAATTAGAACTCCCGGTTCAGTTTCATCATTGAAGCGCTCTGTCCACTGGCAGCTTGAATTCGGCACGAACTATTCAATTGCGGAATGCGGATTGCGGAATGGGCCTGAATATCAATCTTCACACCACAAGAATCACTGCATTGCCCTGTCTGCAGCCAGTTTGAATTCGGCGCGAATGCCGGCGTTGGCTTTGTATTTTTGCTTGGCGCGTTTCTGCACGCTCTTCAGCAGGCCGATCAGCTTGTCCATCGACGCAACTTCGGTCTGGGTCGTGTCCTGCTTGCCGGTGGTGCTCTGGGCAACCTGAGCGGCCAGTTTCTGGGCCGCCGCAATGTCGTTGGCCAAGACGGTGAGTTTGGCCGCCGGCAGGTCGCCTTTCTCGAAGACCGGCGTGTACGCCGGCTTCAGGGCGGACCGGACGACTTCGCCGTCATCGGAAAGTTCCTGAATCCATGCTTGGTTGATAGGGGAACGGGCGTGTTTGGGTTTGGCTGGCTCGGGCGCGGTGCTGGAGCTGGGAGCGGGGCTTGGGTTGGGGTTTGGATTTGATTCGAGCTCAGGCATTGTCAGTTAATGGTTGATGGTTGAGGGTTGACGGTTGATTAATGGTAAGTTGTTGAAAATAAGGTTCATCGGAATCGGAATAGCATTCCAGAAGACTCGGATATGACCGCAGAAGACTCTGATTTGGCCGCAGAAGAGCTGGATATGGTCACAGAAGAGAGGAACATTGCCGCAGAAGATGGTGAGATCGCGGCAGAAAAGCGGGATATGACCGCAGAAAGGACCAAAATCATCACAGAACCTATTGACAGTGTTCCAGAATGCGGAGATAGCATTCCAACTTGTCCCGGCGTGATTGCAGCAAACCAGGACATCTGCGCAGAAAGAGTGGACATCATGGCAGAAAACCGAGACATGGTTGCGCCGAGCCACGGCAACCGTGCAGAAGGAAGAGGCTCTTGCTTTGCGCCGGTCGATTGCATGCTGGATGCTGGATGCTGGATGCTGGATGCTGGATTGATGGAGAGGTGGATGTCTCAGCCAATTCGCTCGTCCGGGGACAGGCGACGCTACAACATTCAGCGAAGGGCAGCTTGCGGAAGAAAGGCGCCGGCAAAATGCCGATAGCGGATGACCGTGCTCGCGCCGGAATATTCCTTGGAATAATCCCCATCCCGAAACCCAACATTCTCCCCACTCAACCTTCATGACTGTTGCATCGCTTTCTCCACGCTGAAAAACGAGTCAATAAGAAAAGCCGAGTCAGCGAGTTAGCTTGCTTCAGCCTGGAAAAGGCAGTTTACCCACAAAAACATGCTCGCGGGCCGCGCTCCGCTTTGATTGCGGCTCCGCCGTGCGGAAGCGAATAGCACCGGAAGCCGATGCAGGCGCCGCCTGAATCGGCGGGCTGCGCCCTTCCCACAAAGGCGGTTCATGGTGTCGATCTCCGGCAGCGTGCCAAGGACATCAGCGCAAATGCGGTCCCGTATTGCTGGTGATAATTGTAAAGCGGATAGTCCCACCAGGAGCCGTCCTTTTCCTGGAGCGGCAGAAGGATTCCTGCCAGATCGTCCTGGTACGGCCTGGCCTGGACCGCACTCAACTGTTCAAGACAAAGCGCGGCGTAATAATGGCCGTAATAGAAAAAGTATCCGGCTACCATGAACCAGGATTCATGTGGCACGGGACGCTTGCGGCCAAACGACAGCCAGTCATTGCGGGCCACAAGCCGGTCAAGCCAATGCGTGATAACGCTGTCCGTGATGGTTCTGTCGCCCCAGAGACGAAGCGCCAGGTTGCAGGCCTGCGACCGGCCCAGGCTGCCTCCCGGCCGATTGATCCCCATCATCGGGCGCATTCTCAGAGCTTGGTCGTAAGCGTAAGTGTTATCGTTCTTCCGCTGGCGTTGGATCGAGGCCACGCCGCTATGCACGAGGTTTTCCGGGATTTCCACCCCGTTCTTTTTTGCCGTGTGAAAAGCCACGAGCACGGTCGCTGTGACAAAGCTGGTCGAATCGGACGCAGGCCGCTTGGTGCCGGCGCGAAAATCGTAATAGCCCCAGCCGCCATCTACTGATTCATACCGGCGCAGAAGATCAATTTGCGCCAGAATCTCCTCCTTGATTTGCTGCTTGCGCCTCTGGTTTTGTGATTCCCGCTGATACATATCGGCCAAAGCGTGGATGCCGTAGGCATGTCCCCAGACGTTGTAGATCGCCACTGAATCCGCGCGGCGCAGGTGGGGGAGATTCTTCAACAACCACGCCTCACCCCGCTCCAAAGCCTGTCTCGCCTCGGCGTCTTTGTCCGCAGCGCCGGTTTCAATCAAGGCCGCAATGCACATGGCGGTGACCGCAGAGCGAAAGGCGTGATGCGCGCCCGGGACGGGGGCGAAAATGTTCAAATCCTTGGTTTTCTGGGCCGTGCCCCAAGAGCCATCTTTGTTCTGGTTCTTGATCAAGAACCCGATGCCTCGCCGAATCGCTTTCTCCAACTCCTCAGGAGAAGGCGGCTTTGGGCTCTCGGCCTTCTCCCCATCCGCCGCGAACGCAGCCAACAACATGAGCCAGAAGGCCAGGCAACCGAGCGCTTGCGTCAAATTCGCTCTCATTCGAAGACTCATGACGCTTTGGGTCAACTTCGGTGCGTGCTATTCCGGCTTTTTCACCAGGATTTTCTCCCCCTCGGCAAGTCCTTCGAGAATCTCGATCATCTTGTCGTCCGAATCGCCGGTTTTGACCGTCCGCTTTTCATGCTGGCCGTCATTCGTCAGCACGAAAACATGCTTTTGATTGCCCTCCGTAATGACAGCTTCCTTGGGCGCCAGCAAGACGCCTGCCTTTTGCACATCGCCGAAAGAGACTTTGCAGGTCATGCCTGGCATCAGATGGGCATTTTCATCCTGCTGCACAGACAATCTTGCCTCGAAGCCGCCCGTCAGCAGCGGAACGTAGCTCACATCCTCCAACTTGGCGGCCAGCTTCTTGTCCGGGGCGGACACGGGTGAGGCCTGGCCCTCCAGACCCAGCTTGAAACGGGAAAGCTCATTCTCCGGCACCACCGCCTTCAGGAGCAATTTCTGCGGATTGACGATCGTCATGAAAACCTCATTGGCTGCCAGCTTTCCGCCGGGGACCAGCTTTTTGGCCAGAGCCGCGCCGGTAGTCCAGCGGCCATTCTCGCAAGCGCCGTAATAAGTGATCCCCTCCATAGGCGCGCGAGCGGTCAACCCATCGAGGTCCCGCTTCAAATCGGCCAGCCTTCTTTCGGACTTCTTCTGGTCCCGTTTCATTTTCTTGATCTCCAAGCGCTTTTTGGCCAGCGCCTTGGGTAGCGATTGCTCGGCCAGAGTCAAGGCCAGATCCTGATCGCGCTGCTGGGATTTCAGACTCTCATCCTCACGCGGGATGCTGGTCTTCAACTCCCGGTCGGCGTTGAGTTTTGCGCCTTCCAGACTATGTTCGGCGGCTTCAACGGCAAACTTCTGCCGTTTCAAAATGATCTCTTCCGTTTCCTCGGTCAGGTCGTCGGCCTGATACATTTTCTGAAGTTGGGCCAACTCTTCCCTTTCGTTTTCCAGCCGTTGTTCGGAGCTTTTTACGCCAAAGCGCGCGACCTTTTCCCTTTGCGCGCGGCCTGTGGCCTCAAAATAGTCGTAATCTTCGTCTGCGCGCCGCTGCGATCGTTTCGCAGCTTCCAGCTTGAGAGGCGTGGACTGCTTAAGATTTTCCAACTCGGCCACGCCCAACTCCAGAGCGACCTTTGTTAAGGGCTGTTCCTGCTCCAAGTCCCTGATTTGCTCCTCAATCTTGTCGGTCTCCAACTTGACCAGCCAATCTCCCTTTCTGACGCGCGCGCCGTGCGAGACAATTTCGCTGACAGTCAGGTCGGCCCAGACCTTCGGGCTAATCTTTACCGGCGCCATTTCAGCCGCCTCGAACACCGCATCCAACTGCAACTTGCTCTTCAAGACGCCGCGAGCTACCACTTGCACGGGCGGGCTTTCAGTTTTCTTTTCCGGGCCGGCTGGTTCAGCGCCGTGGGCGGCAAGGGCAATCACGTGGCAGGCCAGAAGTGCTGGGAACAGGATTCTGATTTCGAGGCAAGAGTGACGTTTAGGGCAGTTCATGGCGCTCATCGATTGCGTTCCGATTCTCTTTAATATTGCTACTGAGTGAGAACAAAGGTGTTACACAAGCCATGTAGCGTCAAACGTCTTAAAAGAACAAGTGTTTTCATGCGAAGTGTCCTGTGAAGCTGCATCGAGTCGCGTGAGGACCTGACTGGTCAAAGCGAAGCGCGGCAGGGAGACGGCGCTACATTGGTTTTTGAAATTCCTCGAATCATCCGGCAGTATTAACGCCGAATGAGTGCCGTTGAATTGACCGAAGCCTTTTTGGCCGATATTGCCGGTTGGGACGTCCTGAAGCAGGCGCGTGGCCTCCTGGCCAGCGGCAAAGTCCAAGGGTCCGATTGGACGCCGCCCATCCTGAAAGGAACCGTGCAGGAGGGAACGGCGACGTATCGCGCGGGTCTGGTCATCAAGGACAAGATTAACATTGAGAATATGTGCAGTTGCCGCGCCTCCCGGAGTTGGGGCACGATTTGCGTTCATTCGGTGGCGGTAGGTTTGCACGTCGTGCGCAACAGACAGTCGCTTCCCCTCGAAAAATCCAGCGGCGCGCCTTCGCTCCCTTGTCCGACAGCGATTACAAAAGCGTCCGGCAGCTCTCCGAAAACAACTGCTTCAGCCCCGAAAGCCAGCCGTTGCCTGAAGCGCGCACCAGCAGATGCAGGTGAGCCGGCCGAGATTTTTGTCATTTTCCCGCCCAACCTGGCGCAAGCGATTCCCAAAGGTAGAATCATGCTTTACTTCGAAGGTAAATGGAACCGAGGATGCGCCCCGTTAAACGCCTTGCCCACGACAACACCCTTCCAATTGGCTGAGCAAGACCTTGTTTTGCTCGAGCAGATCGAATCGCTCGCCGAGGGCGATACGCCTGGGATGCTGATGCTGTCGGCATCGGCTTTAACCAAGCTGCTGCCGTCGTTGGCCGGCCATCCGCGAGTAACCTTGGGCAAATCACAGCCTTTGACGATCACCGCTTCGCCGTGGCGATTGGCGGTGCTGGCGGCTTTGGAAACATCGGGTGAAATCACGCTGCGCCTGGCAGCCGGTCAGCAACCGGTGGCCATGATTGCTGGAGAAACTTCCTGGGTATTTCGAGAGGACAGCATCCAGCCGGTCGGTTTGCCCAAGGGTTATCAGGCATTGTGGCAAGGTCCGATGCGGATTCCACGCAGCCGCGTCCCGCCGTTTTTGAATCAGGATTGGCCTTTGTTTCAAGCCAACTGCGACGTCACGGCGAATTTTCGGCTGGAAGATTTTCAGCTCGAAAGCAAGCGCCCTCATTTCCGGCTGGCGCTGGCGGGCGGACTGGCTCACTTGCAGGCGCACTTGCAGTGTGTTTATGACTCGCGCATCTTCACCATCGGGACCGCTTCCCAAGAGGAAACGTTTTGGCTGCCCGATGCCGATTCGCCGACGCGGTACTCGACCCGGGATGCGGCGGCTGAGCAGGCGGCGCAAGCGCGTCTGCTACGGTCTGGATTCACCGGGCCGCATGCCGAGGCCAAATATCAACTGGCCGGGCAAAACCTCGTCCTAAGTTTCTTGGCCCGGGACTTTCCGCGGTTGCAGCGGGAGTGGGAGGTGACACTGGAGGAACGATTGCAGCGCAGCGCGTCGCAGAACCTGGAGCGGATCGAGCCGCAATTTGCCATCACCGCCTCGGGAGAGCAATGGTTCGATCTGGATGTCGCCTTTGCCACGCGCGGTGGGGAACGATTTTCAGCGGCCGACATTCAGCGGCTGGTTTTGTCGGGCCAAAGCCATACCCGATTGAAAAACGGCAAGTTTGCCCTGATCGACACCGGAGCGGTGGAAGAGCTGCAGGAAGTGCTGCTGGATTGTGCGCCGCAACAGCATGAAGACGGCTACCGGATGAGCAACCTGCAGGCGGGATTTCTCGATGGCGCCTTGCGCCAGCAGGAGGATTGGCGCGTGCTGGCGCCGGCCCAGTGGCGTGAGCGGGCCGCGCAACAACGAGGCGAAGCCAGGATCGAGCCGCCGCCCTTGGGCGACCTGGAGGCGGTGCTGCGTCCCTATCAAAAGCAAGGCGTCGCCTGGCTTCATTTTCTGCGGCAAAACGGCTTTGGCGGAATCCTGGCCGATGAGATGGGCTTGGGCAAGACGCTGCAAACGCTGGCTTTTCTGCAAACGGTGAAAGCGGCGCGCCCAGCCGCGAATGGCGCTCTGTCGGAGAGCGGGCGCTCGCAGGACAGCCGGCCGGAGGCCGGTGCGGCGTTGATCGTTTGCCCAACCAGCCTGGTTTTCAACTGGGTGGCCGAGGCCGAAAAATTCACGCCCAAGCTGCGGGTGCTGGCGTTGCACGGCGCTCGGCGCCATGAGCTCTTTGAGCAGATGCCAAAGTCCGATCTGGTGATTACGAGTTATGCGCTAATTCGGCGGGATGCCGAGCAGTATCAAAAGGTGGAGTTTGACACGGTCGTGCTGGACGAAGCGCAACACATCAAAAACCGCGAAACGCAGAATGCTCAAGCTGTCAAAGCCGTGCGCACGCGGCACCGGCTCGTTTTGACCGGCACACCTCTGGAGAATTCGGTGCTCGATTTGTGGTCGATCTTTGACTTTCTCATGCCGGGTTATTTGGGATCGGCGGCGGACTTCCGGGAGCGATTCGAGCTGCCCATGGCCCGTGAGAAAAACCCGGAAGTTCAAGCACGCCTGGCGCGGCGTGTGCGGCCGTTTCTTTTGCGCCGGCTCAAGCAGGAAGTGGCCAGGGATTTGCCGGAGAAAATCGAGCAGGTCGCCTTTTGCGAACTGACGGAGGACCAGCAGGCGGTCTATCAACAAGTGTTGGAAGCGAGCCGCCGGGAAGTGGTTAACGCCGTCGATGCGCAAGGTCTGCCCAAGAGCCGGATGATCATCTTGAATGCGTTGCTGCGGCTGCGCCAGATATGCTGCGATCTGCGCCTGCTGAAACTCGAGAACGTGGATGCGGCCACGGCTTCCGGTAAGCTCGATTTGTTCAGCGAACTGCTGGAAGAAGCGCTGGATGGGAACCATCGCCTCCTCGTCTTCAGCCAATTTGTCGGCATGTTGACCTTGCTGCGCGAGAAGCTGGAGGCCGAGCAACTCGAATACTGCTACCTGGATGGAGCGACCTTGGACCGCGCGAAAGTCGTGCGACAGTTTCAAAGCAATCCGGGCATCCCCGTTTTTCTGATCAGTCTGAAGGCCGGCGGTTTGGGCCTGAATTTGACGGGAGCCGATACGGTGGTGCATTTCGATCCGTGGTGGAATCCAGCGGTGGAAGACCAGGCCACCGGCCGGGCGCATCGCATCGGCCAAACGCGGGTTGTGACCAGCTACAAATTGATCACGCGCGGCACCGTCGAGGAAAAGATTCTGAACCTGCAAGCCCGGAAAAAAGAGTTGATCAAAGGTGTCTTGAGTGGCGAAGAGCAATTGGCCGAAGCGCTGACGTGGGAAGAAATCCAAGAACTGTTGAATTAGGTATGGAACATGTTCAGTCCCATCAGCACGAATAAACATTGCTTCCGTTTTCCGCCCCGGATAAGCGATTAGCGGTTCCAACCAATCGATGTCGCCGCAAAGCTGGCGAGGTCGCTCAAGGACCCGCCCAGGTGCCAGAGCAAAGAGCAAGTCGTAAGAGCCCGACATTCCGGGTGTAGATGGCGAATTAGCGTTCAAGCGGCGATCGGTCACTCGAATAACCCGCAGCCGCGGCTTCGCCAACCGTAAGGGTCGAGGCAGGCCGACTCCTGACTTGGACTGCCGGCCTTTTCTCCGGGTGTCGTTCCTTCCAATGATGGGTGGACGCGGAACTGGTTGTCGTAGCTCCTGAACTGCTCCAGCTTATGTTCCAAGTCCGTGCGGTTCCAGAAGAACATCCGGTCTAACTACTCCCGCCCTACGGTTCCGATCAGGCGCTCCATAAAGGGAGGCGACACGGGCGGGTAGGGCACACGGCGCACGGACTCGATTGCCCGCACGCGCAGATGGGCTTGCCCGCGCTTGCATTCGAACCACGGGTCGTGGTCGAAACTGAGTCGCTGCGGCCGTCCCTGACCCGAGAGGGCCTGCTGGAACAGGCGACAGAGAGCCGGCCCGGCCACGGCCTGCACCCCAAAACCGATGATCCGCCGGGGAGACCAATCCAGCACCCGCAGAATCCAGGGGTCTTGAGCAGGATGGATTCAGCCCGAAACAGATCCACACTCCCCAACGAGTCCTTGGCGTGGCCGAGCAACGTGAGTCCAGGAGGACCCCCGTGCTGACCGTCCGGGCGATCATGCGCGGCCAGCACACGGCGGACAACGTCCTTGTCCAGCTCGATTCCAAAACTCCCTGGCCCATTGCTGGGCAATCTTGGGACAGCCCAGATGCGGATTGCGCCGCTGGAGTTCAACGAGGGCTTGGATCAGGTCTGGTCCAGGCCCTTTAGGACCAGGTTGGTGTTGCCGGCCTGAGGAGGAGCGCCACTTGAATTTGAGTTTTGTCAGCGCTCGAGGGCAGCGCAAGAGAGTCGAGGGTTTGATGAGGATGGCTATATGCACCAGCCGACGTGGACTCAGGAAAAGCTAGCCCAACCCAAGAGCAGGCGGTCGGAGGAGCGGAGATTAGGGGCGCGTCGGCCAGAGCGGCGCAGAATCAGGAGTTGATGTTTCAGTCAAAGATTCTCGGCCAATCGAATCACCCGTTGCTCGACCGCTGCGTCCACCACGACGGACGGATTTTCCGCGTCGGTGTGAAGAATCCCATTGCCTCGAGCCCAACTGGCGAGGCCGCTTCAGGAGAGTTTCCGGTTGGACAAGGGTGAGGACCTCGCCCAGCAGTTGGGCCAAGGGTTGGCCTTTTTCGGCCGGCGCCTTCCGCTCGCTATCCTGCCAGCGCCCGTGAGGCGAATGCCGGTCGAGCAGCGAATGATCCCCCCGGTTTTCTTCCAGGACGCAGGCCATTTTGTGTTGCAGGGCTTCGATTTGACCGGTCACCAAGGCGAACATTTTTTCCGGGGCATGCGATGCAAGTTTCCGCGTAACTCATTGCAAGCCAAGCGAAAAGTGATCAGCAAATGCCGGCGGACGAGTTTCTTGACCCTACAGGGTTGGCCCGTGTGACCGTCAACGAACAAGCGAAGGACCATCCCGTGCTGGCCGGGGTGAAGGTCTTCGAGACGCCGGGCTCACTTTACACCAACAAACATCTGGCCGCGGACACGACGGTGCTGCTCACGGCGACCACGGACGACAAGACACAGCCCGTGGCCTGGGTGCGCGAGCCCAACGGCGGCCGGGTCTTCTACACCTCGCTCGGCGTGCCGGCCGATTTTCAGAAGAACCCTTTCCTCACCCTGCTCGCCAACGCGATTCTCTGGGCGGCCAAAGCAACGGCAGGCCGCCCGTAGCCACAACCACGAGCGGCCTTTTGCAGCCTCGACGGGCTGAATCCAGCGGGCGATGTTGTGGCGCCATGTGCCACGGCGAAAGGCCCGCCGGTCAAACCCGGCAGAACACTGCGCGCGGTGCACTGGAACAAAGTTGAAGACCCTACCCGGTCGGCTCGTCTGATATGTGCGGAACTTAAGATGGAAGCCCTCACTCTGAACCGTTGGAATCTGGCGACGCTCCTCACATGGATTGCGCTTTCCCAGGGATGGGACGCAGACGCCAAAGCAGGCGAACAACCGGCTCAACCACTGCGCGCCGGGATGATTGGCCTGGACACTTCGCACGTGCCGGCCTTCGCCAGACTCTTCAACAACCCCAAGGCCACCTCGAAACACTAACTCGTTACCACGGAGAAAGCATGCAATCCATCACCCGTCGTCGATTCCTTGAAGACTCGATGCTCGCTGCCGCCGCCGCCGCGGCCGGTGTTGCGCTTCCAACCGGAGCCGCGGAGAAGGCGACCGGCAGCGCGAACAACCGAATTCGCGCAGCCATTCTCGGCTGCCGGATTCGCGGCAAGCAGCATGCCCAAGAACTCGGACGGCTGCGTGACTGCGAGATTGCTTTTGTCTGCGATCCCGACCGCGACCTGGCTAACGAGCTGGCGGCCGCCGTGGAGAAGCAGCAAGGCATTGCGCCCAAGGCCGTCCAGGACATGCGCCGCGTCTTCGACGACCGCACGGTGGACGCGGTGTTCGTGGCCGCGCCCAATCATTGGCACGCGCTGGCGGCCATCTGGGCCATGCAGGCGGGCAAGGAAGTTTATGTTGAAAAGCCGGTCAGCCACAATGTCGGTGAAGGCCGCCGCATCGTGCAGGTGGCGCGCAAGACTGGACGCCTCTGTCAGGGCGGAACCCAGAACCGCTCCAACGGCGCACTGGCCGCGGCCATCGATTACCTCAAGCAAGGCAAACTGGGCGAAGTGAAGCTGGCCCGCAGCATCGTGTATGGCGGGCGCAGTTCGATTGGAGGACCGGGCACGTACGAGGTTCCGGCCAATGTTGATTACAGCCTTTGGGCCGGTCCGGCGCCCATGAGTCCGCTCACTCGTCCCCAGTTTCATTACGACTGGCACTGGTTCTGGGAGACCGGCAACGGCGAGCTGGGCAACAACAACATTCATTCGCTGGACATCTGCCGGTGGGGGCGGCTCGGCGTCTCCGGACTCGGACGCGCGGTGCTCAGTTGCGGCGGACGCCTGGGATACACCGACGCCGGCCAAACGCCCAACACGCCGGTCTGTGTCTTTGATTTTGGCGACCAAACCATCGTGTCGGAGACGCGCGGACTGAAGACCGCGCCGTTCCGCTTCAAGGACGGGTGGATTTTCGAGGGGAGCAAAGGGTTCATCGTCGGCACTTCGCTGTTTGATCCGGACGGCAAGCTGGTCAGCACCTTCAGCGGCAAAAGCGAGAGCCACTTCGCGAACTTCCTCAAGGCCGTTCGCAGCGGCAACCGCGCCGACCTCAACGCCGACATCCTCGAAGGCCATCAATCCACCGCGTTGTGCCACATCGGCAACATCTCCTGGCGGCTCGGCCGCGCCGTGTCGCCGGGGGAACTCCGCGAGGAACTGGGCAAACTCAAGGTGCATGACAACGTGCGCAAAACATTCGACCGCACCGTTGAGCATTTGCGGGAGAACAAGGTGGACTTGGAGCAAACGAAACTGACCCTCGGCGCGCTCCTCCATCCCGACCCGGAGCGCGAAGCTTTCGTGGGCGATCCTCGGGCGGATGCCTTCCTGACCCGCGAATACCGCAAACCGTTTGTCGTGCCGGGCGAAGCGGAGATTTGAACGTGACCTGTCAAACCTCTCGCGATTTCTTGGAAACCGTATTCACTCCTGAACAATCACATCCTGCTATGAAAGAGAATTCTGAATCGACCGGTTCGCGCGACTTGACGCGTCGCCAGTTCTTGAAATCGTCAACCACCGCTGCGCTGGCTGGGCCGTTCGTCGCGGGCCAAGCCTTTGCCCAAAACCGCACGGTCGCCCCTGGCGAAACGTTGCGCGTGGGCCTGATCGGCTGTGGCGGCCGGGGGACGGGCGCCGCGGCTCAAGCCCTGGCCGCGGATCCTAATGTGAAGCTCGTGGCCCTGGGCGATGCGTTCAAAGATCGGTTGCAGGGCAGCCTGGAAACGTTGCGCCAACAAAAGGACATCGCCGGCAAAATCGACGTGCCGGAAGAGCGACGCTTCACCGGGTTCGACGCCTACCAGCAGGTGATTGCCAGCGGCGTCGAGGTGGTGTTGCTGGCCACGCCGCCGCATTTCCGTCCGATCCACCTCAAGGCGGCGGTGGACGCCGGCAAGCATGTCTTTGCCGAGAAACCAGTGGCGGTGGACGCGCCGGGTGTTCGCTCGGTGCTGGCGACCTGCGAGACGGCGCGCCAGAAGCACCTGGCGATCGTTTCGGGTTTGGCGCTACGCTATGCCAACGGCCACCGCGAAACCGTTCGGCGCATTCACGACGGCGCGCTCGGGCCGGTTCGCGCGCTACAGGCGAACGATTTTCGCGGACCGCTCTGGGTCAAGCCGCGCCAGCCGGGCTGGACGGACATGGAATACCACATGCGCAACTGGTATTACTTCACCTGGCTGTCCGGCGATTTCAACGTCGAGCAGCACGTGCATATGCTCGATCTCTGTGCCTGGATCATGAAGGACGAATCTCCGGTGAGCGCGATGGGCCTCGGCGGGCGGCAGGTCCGCACCGGCCCGGAGTATGGCAACATTTACGACCACCACGCGGTCATTTATGAATACGCGCAGGGCGTGAAGCTGCACGCCTATTGCCGACAGCAGTCCGGGGGTGTGGACGACATCTCCGTCGAAGTCACGGGCAGCCAGGGAACGGCGGCGCTCAGCCAGCGCGGATTGTTCATGACGACCGATGCGAAGTGGAGCTATGTCGGCGTGAAGAACAACCAGTCGCAAACCGAGCATGACGAGCTGTTCGCGAGCATTCGCCGGGGCCAGCCGATCAACAACGGCGACTACATGGCCAAGAGCACGCTCATGGCCATCCTGGGCCGCATGGCCACCTACACCGGACAAAAGATCACCTGGGAGCAGGCCCTGAACTCCCAGGAGAATCTTTCGCCGGAGCGCTATGACTGGGACGCCCAGCCGCCGAAGTCGGAGGTGGCCATCCCCGGCGTGACGAAATTCATCTGACTGGGATGCCTATGAAAACACCCGCACTCTCCATCAGCCTCGGGGCGCTCGGCTCGCTGGCGACAGCGCTGCTGCTCGCGATGGGTGGCCACGCCGCCACACCGGACGATGCGCCGGCGCGTTCGGTCAAGAACCTCAAACTCAAGGTTAGCGCCAACGGGCGATACTTCGTCGATCAGGGCGGCAAGCCATTCTTTTACCTCGGCGACACCTGCTGGCTGCTCTTCCAGCGGCCCAATCGCGAGGAACTGGACGAGTATCTGAAAGACCGCGCCGCCAAGGGCTTCACGGTCATCCAGGCGTATGTGGTGCGCGGACTGGGCAAGAAACACCCTGACGCCAACTCGTCGCTCCTGGACGCGACTCCATTCATTGAACGGGATCCAACCCGGCCCAACGAGGAGTTTTTCACGAACGTGGACTATGTGGTCAACCGCGCGAACGAACTGGGCCTGGTCATGGGCCTGGTGACGGCTAAGTCGTGGCACGTCACCGACCATCCGGAAAAAGTTTTCGACGAGAAGAACGCCTTCACGTTCGGCAAGTTCCTGGGCGCGCGGTACCAGAACAATGCCGTCCTGTGGTTTCCAGGCGGCGACTCAGCTCCGGGAAAATACGACGCGGTGTGGGTGGCGATGGCGAAAGGACTGAAGGACGGGTGTGGCGGCAGCCAACTCGTTTGCTATCACGGCCAGGGGAGCACGTCTTCCTCCATGTGGTTTCACAAGGCCGACTGGCTCGACTTCAACTCGATCCAGTCCGGGCATCATTTCGGGTCGGACAGTTACGCGTTTGTCAGCAAGGACTGCGCGTTGACGCCCGCCAAGCCGACCGTGGACATGGAACCGGCGTATGAGAATCATCCCACCGGCGCCAACCAGCCGCGCGTGGACGCCCACAAGGTGCGCACCCAAGCCTACGCGGCCATGCTCGCAGGCGCGGCCGGGCACGGCTACGGCAGCCTGGACTTGTTCTACTTCTACAAAGATGCCGATGGGCCGTTCCCGAAGAATGGTTTTCAACATTGGCGTAGAGCGGTCGCCTACGAGGGCTCTCGCCAAGTCGGGCTGATGCGCTGGCTGTTCGAGCAACGGCCGTGGCACAAAATGGTTCCCGACCAATCGGTCCTCGCGTCGGAGTCGGGCGGTGGCCCGTATCGCCTCGTCGCCGCGCGGGCGGAAGACGGGAGCTTCGTCCTTGCGTACACAGCTCGCGGCCAGCCCGTGAGCATTCACCTGAACAAGCTCAGCGGCTCGCCCGTGAAAGCGCAATGGTTCGACCCACGCGACGGAACGTGGAACGCCCTCGGCGAGTATCCCAACCAAGGCATCCACGAGTTTGTTGCACCATCCCACGGCGAGAAAGACGACTGGGTGCTGGTGCTCGATGCCAAACCGTGAAGGCGGGCGACGAAAGCCGGACGTTCGACGCGTTCGTGGACGCGATGTGGGTCGCCTGCCGTCCGACGGTGCCGGCGCAGGAAGGCGCCAGCCGGAGCCTCAAATGGGTTTGGAAGACCAACCGGCAGGGCGAGTTTGTTCCGAACTCGATGAATAGCAATTGAGCGGCGACGAGCAGGTTGGCCATGCTGGCGGTCAGGATCGTGTGGCTTGGCAGGAAGGAAACCGAACATGAGCAGGAACACCGTGGGTTGGATCGGACTGTGCGTCGCAACGATGCTTGTGGCGAGTCTGAGCTTGGCCGCCGACGAGTCGCGGCGAGTCGCCGAACAACCGGACTTGAAGCAGGCGCTGGAGAACGCGCCCCTCCTCCGGACCGAGTCGCTGGGCGAACCGGCGCGCGGCGTGAACGTCTGGGAACGCTGGCTGGTGCCGAACCGCGACGGGAAGACGTGGGACGTCCTTCAAGTGTACTTCAAGGAGTACTATGGGCCGACGTGGCTCTACGCGATCGACCTGGGCACCGGCCAAGTGAGGAAGCAGCGTTTGCCGGACCACCATCAGTTCTATCTGTCGGGGAGGGCGCTCGGGTTCGACGGCAAATACTACATCGCCACGCCGTCCCGCAAAACATGGAGCATGGACCTCTTCGTGTACGACCCGGCGACCAACACGGTGGAGGAGCGGGGCGAGATCGTTCATGGCCTTGGCGGCGAGGTTCGCCCCCTCGTTGTCGGGCCGGATGGACGAATCTACGGCACGGGAACCCGCGGCAACCAAGTCGGCCTCTACATCTACGATCCGAAACTGGGCAAGGTGGTCAAGGATTTCGGACCCGTGGGCCCGAGTCATCCCAACGGCGCCTGGAGCCGCTACGTCATGGGCGTGGATGACACGCATGCCTATATCGCCAGTGGCATGATCCCCGCCTGGTATCTCGTGGCCGTCAATCTTGAGACCGGCGAGCAGAAGGTGCTGCTGGAGTCGCCCGCTGAACGCGTGATGGATATCATCGAGCGCTTCCCAAGCGCCTACGCCCGCGTCCCGCAAGGTGGTGGCGCGCCCGATAAAGAGTACTGGCTCCATCATGGCCAGGCGATTCCCATGCTGAACAGCACGCCGCCGTGGCCCAAGCAGGCTTCCCCGTGGGATAAAGCTATGCCCAAGCCGGAAGTCTATTTCGACCAGATTGATCCGGACGCTCAAGGCAATGCCGTGTTGTGGTACCGGTCGCGGGAGGACGCGAATCGTGAAAAGGAAAAGGCGCGTCAGAGTGCCGCTGCCAAACCGAAAAGCCAAGCGCCTGAGCGCGCCAACAAGCTGGAAAGCCTCGGCTGGAAATCGATCCGCTTGGAGGGCGTCGCGACCTATCCTCACCGCATCAATCCTCTCTCAGTCCTGCCGGACGGCCGGCTCTACGGCACGGGTGAGGATTACGTTGGCACGTTCATGTTCGATCCCAAGACCGGCCAAACCACCTACTGCGGCCCCCGCGTAGGCCTGGCGCCGTACACCACCATTGTTTCCGGCGACAAGCTCTATCTCAGCGGCTACTCAGGTGGTCATCTCTTCGTCTTCGACCCCGCGCGGGATTGGACGCTGGGCAAGGGTGGACCTCCCGGCGATCCTGCGCCTGACCAGGCGGACGTGAGGAGTAATCCTCGATACCTTGGGGACTTTGACAAGACCACTCGTGTCGGGCTCATGCACAGTTCCGCGCTCGGTGCGGATGGCAAGCTCTACTTCGGCGGGTTCGGACTGCGTCATTACTCGGGCGGCGGCGTTGGCTGGTATGACCCGAAGACGCGGCAAATGGACGGCTTCTGGAAACCGCTGAGCGGTTACGCCGTGCAGTGGATCGCACCTGCGCTCGACGGACGATTGATTGTCATTTCCACCATCCGGGCAGCGGACGAATTGAATGACAATCGAGCGCCCGAGGAGGCCAAACTGTTCGTCTATGATGTGAGCCAGCAGAAGATCGTGCGTGAGATCGTGCCGCTGGCGAAAGGACGGACCACCGGACTCATCACGGAAGTGGCGCCCGGCCGTTTGCTCGGATTGACCTCGGACCGGGAACACCCCGAGCGCAGCATCCTCTATGGGGTGGAGTTGGCCACGGGCGAAATGCTGTTCACCAAGAGCCTGCCATCGCCCGTCTCAATCGACGCTCATTGGCCTCACTGGGTTGATCCTTCGTATGAGTATCACGCCTTCGTGCTCGGTCCCGATGGTTTCGTGTGGACGTATCTGAAGGACGTGCTGGTGCGCATCGATCCGAAGGATGCGAGCGTGCATGTCGTTGGCAGGATCGATCCCGTCGGCTGGCCGACATTCGCAGGTCGCGACCTGTATCTGGCGGGACCCGAAGAGTTGCGGCGCATCCGCAGTATTGCCCCGGCTCACTAAGCTATCATTGGCCGGCGCGTGAACCATGAATCGATTTCCAAACCGCGAATGAAAGGATAGCAATGAGCGCCCTGAACCCAATAGGCGCACACAAAGTGGCAACAGCCTCGGTGCTACGGACCACACGTCTGCTGGCATTGCTCTGCGCGCTGTTCAGTGGCGAATCGGCATGGGCTGCCGTCGAACCGAACCCGCACTCCTGGCAACGGTGGGAGCATGCCCTGACCAGCGCCCGCAACTACGGGAATCCCTACGCCGACGTGACATTGCGGGTGACCTACTCTGGACCGGCTGGCCGCACGCTCCGCGCCTGCGGCTTCTGGGATGGTGGAGATACTTTCCGAATCCGCTGCGCATTCCCCACACCGGGCACATGGCGGTGGGAGACGGAGTGCTCCGATGCGGCCAATCCGGGGTTGCACCAGCAGCGCGGCACAGTGGACGTCACGCCCTATCGTGGCGACGGCTCGCTCTACCGGCGCGGATTTCTAAAGGTGAGCGATAACCGGCGCTACCTGGCTCACGGCGACGGCACCCCATTCCTGTGGGTTGGCGACACCGCTTGGGCAGTGCCGCAAAAAGCCAGCGATGAGGAATGGGAGGCCTACATCGCCGATCGCACCGCGAAGCACTTCACCCTGATCCAGGTGGCGCCTGCGCCCGGGTGGGCGGGCCCGTCCGACCGACGAGGCGAAAGGCCGTTCAACGACAAGACCTGCTCACGGTGGAACCCGGCGTACTGGCAGTCCTTCGAACAAAAGGTTCAACGCGCCAACGAGGCGGGATTGGTCGTGCTGCTCGTCGGGCTGATGGAACCTGTCCACCGCTATCCCGAGGCCGACGAGGCTTGCCTGTTCGCCCGGAATATCGTGGCGCGGCTGTTTGGCAACTTCGTTATCTTCTCGCCGAGCTTCGACAGTCAGTTCATGCCGCTGGCCAACACGGTGGGCCGCGCCGCTCGCGAGGCCACGGCAGTCCACCTGATCACCCAGCACCCCGGCACACCCTGGAACCAGCCCATCCCGACCTTCTCCACCAATTACTACGACCAGCCCTACCTGGACTTTGTCGGCGTGCAAAGTGGGCACAACGCTGGGCACCTCGATTGGTGCGCGCATCACGCGATCGAGTGGAACCTGCACCTCTACCGCCACGAGCCGCACAAACCGGTCATTAACCTGGAGGCCATGTACGACGGCCAAGGCACGAACGGCTGGCGGGCCGTGGACGCACGCGCCTTGGGCTGGCGGACCTGGCTGTCGGGCGCGATGGGCTATACCTACGGTGCCGGCGATCTGCCGCCGAAGTGTCCGCAGGGCAGCGGCGCTGTGTGGATGTGGGTCACCGACCCCGGGAAGTACGACTACTGGAAGAAAGCGCTGCAATGGGAGAGCGCCTTCCAGATGCAGCACCTGCACGACTTCCTGGCCGCGGTCGAATGGTGGCGTCTGGAGCCGGCGCACGAACTGATCCGCAACCAAACGAACGACGTGACCCGCCGCATGGTGCTGGCCAAGACCGCCGCGAGCGATCTGGCAGTGGCTTACCTTCCGGACAACGAGGCCATCGAGGTGGACCTGTCCGTGTTCCCGGCGCTCCTCACCGCCCGCTGGTTCGATCCGGTGAGCGGCCCCGCTACACCTCGGTGACCGGCAGCGTCGAAAACAAGGCGGCTTACCGCTTCGCCCCGCCGGCGAAAGGCGACTGGGTGCTGCTTATGCAGTTTGCACCATGAAAAAACGCAACGAATTATCTTTGACGCAAGAGGCGATGCAAGCATTGACGGAAGCAGTCGCCAAGGCGGTGGAAAATCACCGGCGGCGTGGCATACCGTTGGCAGTCTGGCGCAACGGCAGGGCGGTTTCGATTCCCGCCACGGAAGCCAGCGCGTTGCGCGAAACGCCGATCCCTTACCGCACTCGACCTCATGGCAGAAAAGGCTGGTGAACACGAACCATGACACGCACCAATCGAGTGATCGTTGACGAATGTGTCGGCGCCCAGTCCGCTCTGATGCAGCGGTTCCGGCAAACGCTCCCTCCAGCACAACCGGTCGAGTTCGTCCGCCTTGGCGAAGTCCACCGCGCCATTCCGGAGGTCGATCTGCTGCGCCGGCTGCTCGGTCCCGACACGATCCTGCTCACGATGGATCGTGTTTTGCACAATCAGGTTTGTGACCTCGGCTTTCGTTCTTACACGCTCGACGACTGCCCAAAATAGACGATGCGACGCCATTACACCAACGTGCAGCGAACTGTGCCGGTCTTGGCTGCTGCCTTGAGCGCGCTACCGGCTTGGTCTGGAGCCCCTGGGCAGAGTTCTGGCGCAGTGAAGCCGGAGCAGCAGTTGAGCGCCTCAAACGCACCAACCTCTCCTGTAGTCCGCAAAACACTTATGGAACCAAACCGTCAAGGAACGATCCGCCAGGCAGGCAACATGGAGAAACGGATTTCATTCTTCGGGTGCGTGGCCCTCGCGTCGGGTTTCGCGTGGATTGCCACGGCCGCGCAGACACAGCCGGTCTTGGCGGCGGTCCATCGGTTTCCGCCTGTGTCCGAACTCCCGTCGCGGCCGGAGTTCCCGGATCCGCTGGTCATGTCCGATGGACGGCGCGTCAGCACGCGCGAGCAATGGCTCAATGAGCGCCGGCCCGAGCTCATCGCCCTGTTCCAGCACTACATGTACGGGTTCCTGCCTCCGCCGCCCAAAGAAGTGGCCGGCAAGATCGAGCGCGAAGACCGCCACACGTTGGGCGGCCGGGCAACGCTCCGGGAAGTGACCGTCAGGTTCGGGCCGTCCGAGCTGCCGCCGATTCACCTGATGCTGATCGTTCCCAACCGCCGGCAAGGCCCAGCACCGGTCATTCTCGCCCTGAACTACTTTGGCAACCACACCCTGGTGCGGGACCCGGCGGTGCGCCTGTCCGCGAACTGGATGCCGGAACGAGGCGAGGGCGTCGTGAACAACCGGGCGACCGAGGCTAGTCGCGGCACGTGGGTCGATCTCTGGCGCATCGAACAAACGATTGAGCGCGGGTACGCGGTCGCCACGTTCTACAATGGCGACATCGACCCCGACCGGCCCGAGGAGCGGGGCATCCAAACGCACTTCCGCAAACAGGATCCCAAATACGACTGTGGGACGATTGCCGCCTGGGCTTGGGGATTACAGCGGGCGGTCGATTATCTCGTGACGGACCCGGACCTCGACCGGAGCCGCATCATTATCACCGGCCATTCGCGCCTGGGCAAGGCCGCGCTCCTGGCCGCCGCGTTCGACGACCGCATCGCAATGGCCATTCCGCACCAAGCCGGCTGTGGCGGCTCCGCCCCCAGCCGCACCGCGATCAAACGTGCGGAGACGGTCAAGCAGATCAACGACAAGTTTCCGCACTGGTTCAACACGCGATTCAAGGAGTTCAACGACCGGGCCGACCAGTTGCCGTTCGACCAGCATTGTCTGGTGGCACTGTGCGCTCCGCGGCCAGTGCTCTTCACCAATGGACGGCAAGACATTTGGATCAACCCCGAAGGACAGTTCGAGGCGTTGCGCGCGGCAGCGCCCGTTTACCGGCTCCTGGGTGCCGAAGATTTCAGCGCCACCGAACTCCCGCCCGACGGCAAGTTGATTGATGGCCCGCTTTGCTGCGTTCAACCATGTCTTTCTCTGGACGCTCGCCAACGAATACGAAACCCACCCGG
>CAYIIH010000104.1:0-23188 GCA_964363225.1 uncultured Verrucomicrobiota bacterium
GATGCCCACAACCCTGAGCCACGCCGCCTGGGCAATTAAAATGAGAACTGCTGATTTTATCGGACAGCATTTTATCGCGACAGCATTTTCTGCATTTCTGCAATGGTCGTTTTTCGCAATGCGCGAGACCCTCTTCTTAGGCAAGCGGCTCTCAGTCCGACTCTCTTTACCTTCGTCCGGGCAAAATCTAAACTGGACCTTCTTTGTTTGTCTTGCTACGGCGGACCTTTCAGCTACGATGCCAGCCAACACATCCAATAAGGGTCTATGTCCGTCGAATATATCGAAAAAGTCTATAACCGTTATTCAGGGGTTTATGATTTTCTTTTTGGCAAGATATTCCAGAGCGGACGAGAAATGGGACCCGCCCTGCTCGATCTGTTTCCCGGCGCAAAACTGCTGGAAGTCGGTGTCGGAACGGGACTTTCGTTGCCTTTGCTCTCGCGGAAGATCGAGATGACGGGCATCGATCTGTCGCAAAAAATGCTGGACCAGGCGACCAAGCGCAGCCGGGCTTTGCGCCTGCGGAACGTCCAATTGCTGAAGATGGACGCCAACCAGTTGGACTTTCCGGATCAGACTTTCGACCGTGTCTTTGCCGCTTATTTCATTTCCACGGTTCCCGACCCGGTGAAAGTGGTCCGGGAAATGAAACGCGTCTGCCGCCGCGGCGGGTATTTGGTCTTTCTCAATCACTTTCTCAGCGAGAATCCGGCGGTCGCTTTCTGCGAGAAGGTGATCTCCCCGCTGTGTTACCGGATCGGTTTCCGGACCGACTTGAACCTGCGCGAACTCATGCGGGAGACGGGCCTGGAAATCGAGATTTTGGAGCCGATCGACCTTCTAGGACATTGGAAAGCGGTGCGGTGCATTAATCTCTGACATTGCCTGGCGGTGTGGGGAATGGGACGTGACCGCCAGGGTGGGGCGGTTTTGGAATCAGCGAAGTGAAATCGGACAACGGCAAGCTGTCACGCGATTTTCACACGATTTTCACGTGCGCTTTCCCTCTGATCTGCTATGAAGGTCTCAATATGTTTTCTCTACAGAAAGCGCTCAGCAAGGATGAAAAGTTCTTCGAACTCCTCGAGGCCAGCGTCGAACAGGCGCGCGTCAGCGCCCAGGCGCTGGCCAGGTTTTTCCAAAGTCCGGACCAAGGCAAATCTCTGGATGAACTCGCCGATTCGCGCCGCAAGGAGAAGCTCATCAATGCGAAAATCGTCGAGTCGCTGGCCACACAGGTCATTCTCGCTTTCGAGCGGGAGGACGTGGAGGCGCTTTCCAAAGCCCTCTACAAGATTCCCAAGACCGTCGAAAAGATCGGCGAGCGCATCCTGCTGGCGCCCCAGTATCTGCATGGCATCGATCTTTCCCAGCAAGTCGCCATGTTGGAAAAAGCCACCTGCCTGTTACTCCTTATGGTCCGGGAACTGCGGCGCGGCACTTCGGTGGAAGAGATCAAGCGCCACAATGCCGAGCTGCAGCACATCGAGGGTGAGATTGACAAGATGATGATCGAATTCTTGAGGGGGCTTTATTACGCGCCATACCACGCCGGAAAGGTCCTCTTCCTCAGGGACTTGTATGAACTACTGGAGCGCGTCACCGACCGTTGCCGTGACGCGGGCAATATCCTCACGCAGATTGTGCTGAAAACCGCTTAAAGACCGGCGGTCGGCCTGGCCACGGTTCCCACGATGCTCATTCCGTCCGGCGGGTCGCCGCACGGGACAGGCGAGGCGTCGGCGCTCCGGTTCATCAGCAGCTCCGGGTTCCTTTGGGATCTGCTTGCGCACCATGAACCAGCGAGTGTTTGGTGTCCACCCTTCAGGGTGTTCGCGCCCTCCTCCCATCGTGTCTGACACCCTGAAAGGTGGACACCAAACGGGCAGTTCACGAAGCGCCACGCCAACCAGCGGGCTGGAAAGCTTGCTCAACTCCGAATGCGCCGGCTTCAATGACAAGGTGTCTGATTTCCCCGGTTGCCAGAAAGCGCTCTGAACGCTACATTCCGGGACGTTATTGGTCGAGCGGTCATTTTATCATGAGCCAACTGTTTAATTATATTTACGTGATCGGCGCGGTCGTTTTCTTGTTCGGCGCGGCTGTGTTTGTCCATGAATTCGGGCATTATTGGATGGCGCGCCGGCGCGGTCTGAAAGTCGAGGCCTTTGCCATCGGCTTCGGCCCCAAAATTTTTGGCTGGACGCGGGATGGCATTGACTATTCCTGGCGCTGGATTCCAGCCGGGGGCTTCGTCAAGCTGCCGCAGATGGTCACTTCTGAAATGCTGGAGGGGAGCAAGTCGGGAGAGGGAGGGAGCTTGCCGCCCATTTCGCCCTGGTCGAAGATCCTGGTGGCGTTTGCCGGGCCGTTCATGAACGTCGTCTTTGCCTGCGCCATTGCCATCGTCATTTATTTTGTGGGTCTGCCGGTCCTGATCAATCCTTCCATCATCGGATACGTGGAGCCGGACTCTGCCGAGGCCAAGCTGGGCATTCGTCCTGGCGACCGCATCGTCGAGGTCAACGGCAAGCGGGTAAAGTCGTGGCAAGACATCCAGATGGGGACGGTGCTGGCGCGGACCAACATGCTGCCCGTCGTGATTGAACGGGTGGGGGCGCGCAAAACGTATCTTCTGGAGGCGAAAAGCAACGAGCTGATCGGCGGCAAATTCCTGAATCTGGACCCGCGGGACCACCCTGAAATCCTGGAGGTCCAATCCGACGGCGCGGCGGAAAAGGCCGGCCTCAAAGCCAAAGACGTCATCCTTTCCTTTGCCAGCGTGCCCATCGCCAGCCGGGAACAATTGATTGACTTGATCAAGAAGCGCGCCGGCCAGCCCAGTGAGATTCGCGTGGAACGTAGCCAGGAAAAGCTAACCTTGACGGTGACGCCGCGTTCTGACCCCACCACCAAAGTGGGCCGCATCGGGGTCGTTCTGGGCAATAACTCGATCAACCGTTACGAGCTGCAAAGGCCCGGCCCGTCGCCCTGGAAGCAAATCGAGGACGCCTGCAGCATTATGTTCAATACCATGGCCGCTTTGCGGCATCACAAAGAAACCGGCGTGGGAGCCAAGGACTTGAGCGGCCCCATCGGCATTTTGGCCATGCTGGCGGCCTGGGTGAATACCGATTATCGCCTGGCCCTGAACTTCCTGGTCATCCTGAACGTGAATCTCGCGGTCTTGAACTTGTTGCCGGTGCCGGTGCTGGATGGCGGACACATCCTCCTGGCCATGATCGAACGGATTCGCCGCCGGCCACTCAGCGCCCGCTTGCAGGAATACGCCACGACCGCGTTCGCTTTTCTTTTGATTTCCTTCATTCTTTACGTCTCCTTCCATGATCTGAAGCGTATTCGCCTCTTTAAATCGATGTTTCAGCAGGACACCCAGATCGAGCAAGCCGGAAAAGTTACCCCTGAAGAAGCGCCCGAGCCCGTGTCTGTTCCCGCCCCTGTTGCTGCTCCTGCTCCTGCCAAATAGGCTCCATGCGCTATTGTCATTCGCCGTTTTCCTATTTGCGCCGCCAGACGCGCGAGGTGGTCGTCGGTGATCCGGCCCAGGGCGGGGTGATCATCGGCGGTGACCATCCGGTGGTCGTGCAATCCATGATCACGTGCGATACGATGGACACCGCCGCCTGTGTCCAGCAAACTCTCGATCTGGTCGCGGTCGGCTGCCAGATTGTCCGCATCACTGCTCCCACGGTCAAAGACGCAGCCAACCTGAGGAATATCGTTGCCGAGTTGCGCGCTCGCGGCTGCCACGTGCCGATTGTGGCCGATATCCATTTCAAGCCCGAAGCGGCGTTGGAGGCCGCCCAATGGGTGGAAAAGGTCCGGATCAACCCTGGGAATTACGCCGACTCCAAGAAGTTCGCCATCAAAGAGTACTCCGAGGCGCAATATGCGGCGGAGCTGCGGCGGATCGAGGAGAAGTTCACGCCTTTGGTCAAGCTCTGCCAGGAGCGGGGACGCGCCCTGCGCATCGGCACCAATCACGGTTCGCTGAGCGACCGCATCATGAATCGCTTTGGGGACACGCCGCTGGGCATGGTGGAAAGCGCCCTGGAATTTGCCCGAATCGCCCGGCAGCATGATTTCCACGACTTCGTTTTCTCGATGAAAGCGAGTAATCCCAAGGTGATGATCGAGTGCTATCGGCTGCTGGTCGCGCGGTTGGAGGAGCTGGGACCGGACTGGAATTATCCGATTCATCTCGGCGTCACCGAAGCGGGTGAGGGCGAGGACGGGCGCATCAAGAGCGCCATTGGCATCGGGTCTTTGCTGGCCGACGGGCTGGGCGACACCATCCGAGTGTCGCTGACGGAAGATTCGCCGAACGAGATCGATGTGTGCCGGGATTTGCTGGCGCAGATGCCGCTCCTCACCGTAGGAGCCGACGTCAGGAGACTCATTTCTTCAGTGCCCGAAGCCGCGATGTCCTCTGAGCACGAAATGAGTCTGAGCCTCCTCACGTCGGCTGCCACGTGGCCCTTTGATCCGTTCACCTTTGCGCGGCGTCTCACCCCCGAAATCGAGCTGGTCGAGGGTATGCAATGCGGTGGGGAACAGACCATTCGTGTGGTGGTCACCCAGGCAGTCTGGGACAAGGTCACTCCAAGAATTCGTCCCAAAGATGATGTCAAGCCGGAAGCGATCTATGAAGGATTGAATGTCTGTGAAGTCGATCCCACAACCGACTTCGACATCCAATGCGAGACGCAGCTCGTCACGGTCAAGGACGGCATCAGCCTGCTGGCCATCGTGGCTTTTCGTTTGCTGGCGTCCAAACTCAAGCGGCTTGGCCTGAACAATCCGATTATGCTCAAGGATTGCCTCGAAGTTCCGGCGACCGCTCTGGAGCCTGGAATAGCTTTATTGCGGGCGTCAGTTGTGACAGGCGCATTGCTCGCCGATGGCATTGGCGATGCCATATTGATTCGCGGCGAGCCGGGCGCCGGCCAATCGTTGCGTTTGGCCTACAACATCTTGCAGGCGGCCGGCTGCCGTTCTTTCAAGACCGATTATGTGGCCTGTCCCTCTTGCGGTCGGACGCTCTTCAATCTGCAAACGGTCACGGCACGAATCAAGACGCGGACGGACCACCTGAAGGGCGTGAAGATCGCGATCATGGGCTGCATCGTGAATGGCCCCGGCGAAATGGCCGACGCCGACTTCGGTTACGTGGGTGGCGCGCCCGGCAAGATCAACCTTTACGTGGGCAAAACGCCGATCAAGTTCAATATTCCGGAAGCCGAAGCTGTGGATCGCCTGGTCGATTTGATTCGCGAGCACGGCAAATGGGTGGAACCGGAGCTGGCCGAAGCAAGTCCTTCATCGGCCCTTTCCTGACCGAAGGTCAAGATTCAATCCCGCCAAACACGCAAAATGACGCCAAGGGTCGTCGCCCGGGTGAAGACCAGCGAGCGTGCGAGCGCCGCCCTCGGCTGGTTTGGTGGTGACCTTTCAGGGTGAACGACGGTTTTGGGTCTGCTTCGGCGGGTTGGCCAACGCCAATCTGCCGGAGACAAGAGAGTTTAAACTGCGTCCGTAACGTCAGTGATCGTGGGACACGAATGACGCTGAGGCTGAGATACCTGCCGCCAATCGCGGTAAATTGCGACGAGAGATTTGTTGGCAATACCCAGGCCTCTTGACAATAGGATCGACCGGTCAAGGCACGACGGCCCGGTAAAAACGGGTCCGGGAAGTGGCAGCATAGACATCCAAAAAGGTCAGCGGATTGGTCTGCAGCGTGTACTCCACCAAACTGGTCCAGTTGCTCGTGCGCAGGTTCATCGTGTATTCAATCCGGTACGTCGTGCCCGCCACCCCATCAATGAGCAGCGCGGGCAGCCCGGAAACTTGAAACACCGTCAGCCGCGGGGCGCGGGAAACAACCGTGATGGTGGCACGGTCGCTGACCACCGAGCCTGCGGAATTGGAGACGCTGACCCAAAACGTGGTGTTGGTGCGCAGCGCGGGAGTGGTGTAGGTGGCATTCGTGGCGCCGGCGATCAGGCCGTCCGGCCGGTCACTGGGCTGTTGATGCCATTGGTAAGCCATCGGCACCCCGCTGCTGGCGATCACCGATAGCATTACCCTCTGTCCTGAGCTGACGGTTTGCGCCTGTGGCTGCCGGACCACCAGCGGACTGCCAGGGTATTGGAGGCCAAACATGCGAGCATGAATACAGCCCTCAGGGCGGCTAGGACTGCCGGTATAGGGGACAAAGAGAACACTCGAAATGCCTGACCAAGCACCTGCCATAGCCGCTTGCTCGAAATTCATCCCGCCGTCAAGATGCCACGCCCGCACCTGCACCCAAGCCGGCGCACACTCCGGCACGAAAGGCAACACAACAACACCGCCGTCGAAATAGCCATTGGTCGCGAATGGCACCGGGCTGCCAGCGGGTCGGAAGCCCTCGCCCGTCCTCCAGTAATAAAGCTGTGCAACGTAGCTCTGACCTTGCAACCGAATACCCTGGTCATTGAAGAACGGCACATCCAAGATGCCTTGAGTCCTGAACCACACAGAGCCCTGAGCGACCAGAACAGCGCTTGCCGAGCAGTAAGCGCAGATGGACAGAATGGTTCTCACAGATCACCTCATTGCCTGATTTTTCCCAGCCTGATGTTTGGATCAGGACGACTATTGCCCCCTGAGAAATAAGTGTCTGACCGGTCACACCAGGCATAGTAAAAGTAAGAACTGTCAGTGGTCGCCCATGTGTAATCGTCGGCCATGAAATGTTGATGTTGCGGGCCAGATCTAGGGAAGTATATCTCGGACGGACACGATATGACCGTCGCATAATTGCTGTCCAGGCATACGTCTGTCTGTAGCCATACATGATCAAACATCCAGGTGTTTTGTGGAGGCGTACTCTCAACCGTCCCCGGAAACCGGGGCGGAAACGCGGTGCTGATTGGAATCATGTCGAAGGTTGCACCCGCCAATCCGCTCGAAATGTTCGCCTTCGAACCATAAGCCATGATCAAATCGTTTTGACTGGGCCGGCTTTGGCGGCTGTAGTACCCGACAAACAAAACCGTTCCGCCCGGGTTGACGGCAACGGCCGGGTTCCATTGGTCGGTCTGGGTGGCGTCCTTGTTCACCTTGATCGCGCCGCTCAAGCTGGTCATGGCGCCACGGCCCGGTAAAAGCGCATCGGGGAATTGGTGGCGTCGTCATCGTGAAATGTGTACGAGCCGGAAGACACGGTGAAGCTCCTGAGCGGGGTCCACGTGGCTGCGCCGAGGTTCGTGCTGTACTCGACTTGATGGAAGGTGCCCGTCACGCCTTCGAGGGTAAGAGCGGGCACCCTACCATCTCGACGCACAGTCAACCACGGCAGGCCGGAACCAACCACGGTTACCGTGGCACGCTCGCTGGTCGTTGACCCGGCGGAGTTGGTGACGCTCACCCAAAATGTGGTGCTCGTGCGCAAGGCCGGCGTGGTGTAAGTGGCGTTGGTGGCACCGGGAATCAACCCGTCCGGCCGATCGCTCGGTCGTTGGTGCCACTGGAATGCGGCCGCCACGCCGCTGCTGGCGATCACCGATAACGTCGCTGGTTCTCGCGCCCGGACCGTCTGATCCTGCGGCTGGCGGACCACTAGCGGGCTCCCAGGGTATTGGAGGCCGAACAACGTAGCGGATGAGCAGGCTTCGGGACGACTGGGACTCCCGGTTTGCGGGAGAAACAGAGCGCCCGATACGCCTGTCCAAGCCCCTCCCAAGGCCGCTTTCTCGAAGGTAGCGCCAGCATCCGCCTGCCAGGCGCGCACCTGCACCCACGCTGGAGAACACTCTTCTACGAACGGAAGGATAACGGTACGGCCGTAGAAATAGCCGTTGGTCGCAAAAGGCACTGGGCTTCCCGCGGCTTGGAAGCCATCACCCGTTTTCCAGAAATACAGTTGCGCGAGGTAGTTTGGCCCCTCCAGCCGAATGCCACGATCGTCGAAGAACGGCACGTCCACCCACCCTTTAGTTCTGAACAACACAGTACCCTGGCCGACCGCAAGAGCGGTTGCCATAAAGTACCCGCAAATGGACACGATGGGTTTCACAGATCACCTCATTGTCTGATTTTCCCCAGCCTGATGTTTGGATCGCGACGGCTATTTCCCCCTGAGACGTAAGTGTCCACCCGGTCACACCAGGCATAATAAAAGTAGGAACCATCCGCACTGGCCCAAGTATAATCGTCAGCCATGAAGTGTTGATATGTCTCAAGGGTTTTGGGTTGGTAAAACTCCGAAGGACACGAAATGACCGTCGCATTATTGCTGTCCAGGCATACATCTGTCTGTAGCCAGACGTGATCATACATCCAGGTGTTTTGTGGAGGTGTACTGGCAACGGTCCCCGGAAACAAGGGCGCAAAGGCCGTGGTGCTGATCGGAATCATATCGAACGTTGCGCCCACCAGGCCGCCGGCAACGTTCGCCTTCGAACCGTAAGCCATGATCAAGTCGTTTTGGGTGGGGCGGCTTTGGCGACTGTAATACCCGATAAACAGCACCGTTCCGGCCGGATTCACGGTCACGGCTGGATTCCATTGGTCGGTTTGCGTGGCGTCCTTGTTCACCTTGATCGCGCCGCTCCACTGGCCCGCCAGAGAGCCATCCGCGGTCGGCGAAGCGTCCTGCACGAAGATATCACCCCGGTCGGTGGTCGAACCGGCAAAGGGCAGGTCGGCATAGACAAGATAAATCCGGCCGTTAACGGGGTTGACCGCAACCCGCGGGAAGCCATTGGAAACAAAGTAGTCGTCTGGATCGGCCGAATTAGACCGCTTCAGATTCCCGCTGGCATTCCCGTTGACCGAGTACAGCAACTGGCTATCCGGATGAGCGGGAACAGTCTCAGGCCCGTCCCAGTACGTATGACCGGGGCGAAGCCAGCGGTACTGAATCGAGTTCTGCCACGTGTCCGGCGGAGAAACGAAAGTTTCCGCCACGTAGAACACGTAAACGGTGCCGTTCGCGCGTATGGCAATGTCGGGACTAAAGCCAATCCCAGATAAAACCACAGGGGCATCCCAATTGACGCCGCCGTCTGCGGAGTGCGTAACTAACATCCCCTGGAACGTTTTCCCCGCGACATAAAGGTGCTGGGAGTTGCTCAGACCAGAAAAATTGTTGACCGCAATCATGGGCTTGTCACCTCTGGTGTAAGCGCCACCGAAGACATCAGTATTCACCAAGGCGAAGCTCTGGCCGTTATCAGTCGATTTCCATAATCGAAAACCCCGCCACGTGGACGGTTCACGAGAAGGATTGACCAGCAAGTAGATCGTGCCGTTTGCCGTGTCGCGCGCCATCACTGGATCGCCCGCATCGCCCTGTAAAGTGCTTGTCGGCGGGTTGGGAAGGAGCGCTCCTTGATCCGTGAAACTCACTCCGCCATCGGTCGAAACAGCCCACCCGGTCGAGCGGGGCGACACGATTCCCGGAAAGTCAATATTACCCAACGCGTACTCGCTCAGATGTGTGTCAAAGAAGGCGGCGACAATCCGAGAGCTGTCCACCACCACAAAACTGCACTCGGACTGGCTGTTCTTGTTCGGGTCTCCCGAAGCCGTGTCCTGCGCGGGATCATTCACTCTGGCAATCGAAACTACGCCGCAATCCTCGGTCATGTACGCACCGGGATTGGTGACGTTGCACTTTTTCAGGTTAATCGTCGTTACGTAAGTTTGGTCGCCAGCGATGCCGATTGAACCCGTGCCAATAATGTGTTCAAAAAGGCAATCCCGCACGGTGAGGGTGGCGGTCTGCCAATCATTCCGGTCGTTTTGAATGCCGGTCTTGGCCCAGCGGATACGCGCGTTGCGAATCTCGTTGCTGTAATCCGTGTAATAAATCCAAATGGCTGGGACTGCCTTGTGCAACGTCGGATCGCCGTTGCTATTCGCCTCGCCCGGCACCCCCTGGATCACTTCGCCAAAATTATTGTCGTTGCGCGAAGTGAACACTGGCATGGTTTGGCCAGCTTGCGGGAACGAGACCGGCCCATACAGGAGCATGTAGGCGTTGTTCTTGTACTTGATTACGCAGCCCGGCTGGAAAGTGACAAACCCGCCATAGTAGTAGCTGGTCTTGATGTAGTAGGTCGTTCCCGTCGTGAATGTGGTGGGCGTGCCTTGGTCTGGAATGATGACAAAATCCACCAAATACCCTTTGGGTTGGTACGCCGCGCTGGCGATCTGGATCGGTTCACTCTGGAGCGCTGCTTTCGGGCGATCGGGCCAGGTTCGAACCGACGCCACCTCGCGCTGAGGGCGATCCGTGTTGTTCGCCCGCTGGGCCACCGGCAAGCCCTTCAAGTGCGGCCAAACGTCGGCCCAACTGACCGATTCAATGAGAAATCGCCTCCCGTCCTCCGTCCGGCGCCACTGTTTCAGCACGGGCGCGCCTTCATTCGTGAAATTCCCGGTGCTCAGAGCCAAGGCTTTATCATCCGCCACCGGAAGCGCCTTGCCCATCACCATTGCCAAAGAGCCAAAGTGGATCACCACATCGTCTTCCAACTCCGGCTGGTTCGCGGCTCGGACCGTTTGCACCCGCAACTGCGGTTCCGCATCGACGATGAATTCCGTGATCACCTCCAACCGCACCGCTTCCGGGTTCCAATCGGCCGGAAGATGCGGCTGCGCGCGGAGGATAATATCATGGCTGAAGAGATTGTGTTTCCAAACCACCAGCACGTCCGCTGGAATCCCATCAAATGCGTCGGCCCAGAGAATCCGATTCGGCGGCAGGAGTTGGCCTTTGACCGATTTCTTGACCGTGCCAATCACCTGACTTTTGCCCGTGGAAAAATCGGTCAGTTGAACGGCGCGCACGCCACCGCGCAGGCGCACGCCATCGGAGCCGATGTCAAACACGGCGTCAGAATTGAGATCGGCGCTGAAGATGGCTTGAGTCGGCCCGCGCCGCGCGATGGCGCCACCGGGAAAAACCTCGATGAGATCTTCGCTCGCTTTCCAGACGCCATTCTCGAGATAATGCAGGCCATTTTCGATCAGGGTGAACTGATTTGTGGAGAAACTGACCTGCCCATCCTCATTGGTACTGCTGGTAATACTCCGATAAACCGCGAAGTCCTGTCCACGGTCGATGATTTCGGCACTTGGATCGGACGTCACGGGCGACATAACCTCAGGCGCTTGCGCCTGAGCCGACAGAACGCTCACCGCGCCGAGTGCGCAGAGAGAGAGAGAGAGAGAGAAGCGATGACCTTTTGTCTTTCTTCATAATTGATCCTTTGCTTGCCTTCAGAATAATCCTAAAGGAGCAGTTGGTGCAAGGCGAAAATCTGGCGAAAATCTGGCTATTGGACAACCGGGCGACCGACAGCGCGTATGCATGAAGACGTTTTAAAAGACCGGACACTTGTTCGTGACAAAACACGAGGTCAGCGTGAGGCTCTCCTCGCCCACGATCGTTTGAAAGTCGGCGAGCCATTCAAAATGGTCCTTTGTTTGACGAATGCGCCATTGCATGAACCGCGACCCGGGGCAACGCTCTGCGAACTCACTGGCTCTGGGCTGGTTGGCCGTCGCCTCTTCATGGCGTGCCTCGGCTCTGCCTTAGCTTCGGCAGGCCAGCCAACGCTTCCGGGGACGGAAAAGTCCAGATTACATGGCGGGCCGGAGCTTCGCGCTACACGACGCGAGAAGACGCCAATAGCAAGGGCTTGGGCGAAGGAACTTTGCCTAAGCCGTTCTGTTTTCGTGTGTTGCGCGCCCGTCGCGGTTTGAACTTTGAGTTTTGGAGTGAACGAAGCTCAGCGCGCCTTCACGGCTGCGATGGACTTTCCCGAGGTTGAAAATCAAGAAATCATGCAAGTACTGGCCGAGCTCCGTGTTTTGGGCTTCACTTGGTTTCAATCGGGCCAGCAGGGGCCACTCCGCCACGAGAAGCTTTTCCAGGATTTGCCGGCCGCCGTCGCTCAGAGTGGCTTTCCGGAAATCCGGCCGCAGGCCCAGGAGCTGCAGCAGCTTCATTTCAAAGGCGAAAATGGTGAGCGCCTGCGGGGGGTGCCGCGTGAGTTGGACGAGCAAACCGAGCAGCAATTCGTAAGGACCGGGCAGAGGCGTCTCTTTTTCGGTTGTTTGCTCGATGAGGCAGGCACAGTAAGCGGCTTGTTGCAGGCAGGCCAGGTCTTCCCGCAAGGCGCGGTGCGTCTCACGGAGGCGGACTTCCTTGAGCGTGTGCAGTTCACTGCGCCGGCTGCGGTAGAAGGCAAAGTCGGCCAGAAAATAGAGGTCGAGTTTTCCGAGAAAGGGGGACTTGGGCCGGCGCGCTCCTTTGGCGACCGTGGCGATGCGGCCCGCGTCCGGCGTGAGCCAATGAACGATCAGACTGGTTTCGGTTAATGGATAGACGCGAAGGATCAGTCCTGTGCTGCGCTCGTCCATGTGGGTCACGAAGGAGAGGGCGAAGAAGCCTTTTCGACCGGAGAGTAGCCCGGCGCCACCGCTCCCAGGCTGAACATGAATTTAATGCCGTCTGCGACGGGCATTTCCAGTTTGATCACCTCTCGCTCGGGCATGAGAAGCAGGAAGCCGGAAGTGAGCGTGGGCGTGGTCGGCACAAAGACGGTCAGGGCCTTTTCCTTGGTCTTGGCTTGGACTTCGGGGTTGTCCTCGCTGGTGATGAAGCCGAGGCAGTACAGGCCGGGGCGCGGGAACGGCACCAGCACAACCTGTTTGAACGAAGACCGGCTGCTGGAGGTAAACGCCTCGTTGATCTGTTTGAGGGTGCCGTAAATTTTGTTGAGCAGCGGCACATGCAGCAGAATGGAGTCAACCCATTCGATCATTTTCATTCCGAAATAGTGCCGGGCCAGCCAGCCGATCAGGCCCACCATCGAAACGGCCAGGAGCAGCGCCGACAGGCTCCAATACCAATACATCGGCCCTTCCCCGCCGCGCTGGTGCGTCAGTTTGGTCGGCACAAAAAAAAGCAGCGTGTCCGTGATGTTGGATACCGTTCCGAAAAGCCAGAGGATCACGGCGATGGAAATGACCGCCGGCAAAACCACCGCCAGACCGGTCACGAAGTTAGCTTGCCATCGGACAAAGAGCGTTCTCATGCCCCGACTCTAGCCTTCCCGCCCAGCGCACTCAAGCGGAAGCGGGCCGCCAGCCGGCGCAGCAGCCGGTCTTCCTCGCGTTTCATCACGCGGCGACGGCTTGGCGCCGCATCGTCGTATCCCTGCAAGTGCAGAATTCCATGAACGATGTATCGGACTAGTTCGGCTTGCCAAGTGGTCCGGAACTGGCGCGCTTGCCGGATGGCTTCCTCCACGCAGACGAACAGGTCGCCGTGCAGTTGCGCGTCCGGCGAGGCATCGGCGTAATCAAAGGTGATGACGTCGGTGGGGCCGGCCTGCTGCAGAAATTGCTGATTCAGCCTGGCCATTTCCGTGGCGTTGACCAGGAAGATTCCCAGTTCAAACCGCGGCGTGGGCAATAGCTCGGCCAGCAAAGTGCCGACGATGCGCCGGAGCAACGGCAGATGAACGGCCCGGAGGCGCTGGCGGTTCCGCAAGCTCAACTCGTTCATCGGGCTTTGCCGCGGTGCTCCTCGTAAGCGGCGATGATCCGCTGGACCAGGGGATGGCGCACCACGTCACGCCGCTGGAATTCGACAATGGCAATCCCCTCCGTTTCGCGCAAAGCGTGCTGCGCCTCCAGCAGCCCCGAATGCTTGTTCGGCGGCAGATCGATCTGAGTGGTGTCGCCGGTAATGACGGCTTTGGCGTTATAGCCGAGGCGGGTCAGGAACATGAACATTTGCTCCATGGTCGAGTTTTGCGCTTCGTCCAGAATGATGAAGGCATTGTTCAAGGTGCGGCCGCGCATGTAGGCCAGCGGCGCCACTTCGATCGTGCCGCGCTCGGTGTGCTTTTGGATTTCCTCGGCGGGCAGCATGTCATGCAAGGCGTCGTAAAGCGGGCGCAGGTACGGAGCGATCTTTTCGTAGAGGTCGCCCGGCAGAAAGCCGAGCGCTTCGCCGGCTTCCACTGCCGGCCGGGTCAGGATGATCCGGCCCACTTTCTCCTCCTTCAGGGCGGAGACCGCCATGGCCATGGCGAGGTAGGTCTTGCCGGTGCCGGCCGGGCCGATCCCGATGGTCAGGTCATATTGGCGAATGGCTTCCACATACTTTTTTTGACCAAGGGTTTTGGGAGTGACAACGGCCTTTTTAACGGAGGTGTGGATGCGTTCGGTAGAAAGGCTTTGCAGCGCAGTCACCCCGTCGTGTTTGACGACGTTCAGGGCGTAGGCGAATTCCCGGTTGCGAATGGGCGAGCCGGCCTTGAGCGAATTCTCCAGGAACTGGAACACTTGCCTGGCATGGGCGATGGCTTCGGCGGTTCCTTCCAATTTGATCCAGCCTTCGCGGGAAGTGGCTTTGACGCCCAGTTGCTCTTCCAGCATGACCAGGTTGCGGGGATCATTATTGAACAGTTGTTGCGTTTGACGGGCGCTTTCGTAATGCAGGGTCTCAGTCGGCATTCAGTCCTTTCAAGTCGCTGCTTGGGGATGGCAATTCATGGCTGCAAAACCGCCCGTAGTTTGGCCGCCACCTCGGCCAGGGCCTCCGGCAAGACCGTCGCGCCGGCGAGGACCGGCATGAAATTGGTGTCGCCGGTCCAACGCGGGACGACGTGAAGGTGCAAATGCTCCATGATGCCCGCGCCCGCCGCTCTCCCCAGATTAATCCCGATGTTGAAACCATCCGGCTTCATGACCTGGCTGAGGGCATTTTGGCAGCGCCGCGTCAGTTTCAGCAGGTCGCCCATTTCCTCATCCGTCAGGCCGTTGAGGTCGGAGACTTGCCGGTAGGGCACGACCAGCAAATGTCCGCCCGTGTAGGGAAACGTGTTGAGCACCGCAAAACAAGTCCGGTCGCGCGCCACCACATAATTGGCTTCGTCGTCATTGGATTGGGCGATTTGAGTGAAAAGCGAATCGTCACCCGGTTGGCGTTTCGGCGCCAGGATGTAGGGGATGCGCCACGGAGCGTGCAGATTCTCCATAATCAAGGTTTTCTTTCGGCGATCAGAGCCAGGCGCACCCGGTCCGATTCGGTTCTTAGTTGCGGCAAGACAGCTCCGGCTTCAGCCCAGGATTGTTCTCGGGCCAGGCGGACCAGTTCATCGCACAAGCTGGCCAGGGGATATGCGCCCAGATTGCTGGCGCTGCCTTTGAGGCCATGGGCGGCGGATTCGAGGGCAAGAGCATCATTCTTCCCCACGGCCTCCTCCAGCCAGCCCACGCGCTGCGGGACGTCCTGCAGAAAGAGATCGATCAATTCCACGAGCGGATCGGGTCGGGTCTGCTCCCGGAGCGACCTTAAATTACGCAGCGCCGCCGGATCGAGCGCGGGCGCCGGGGTGGCCGGCGCCAAAGCGCTGGCGGACTGGAGAAAATCACAGCCGCGCTGCAAAGCCCAATCCAACTCCTCCAGCCGGACCGGTTTGCTGATGTAATCGTTCATCCCCGCCGCCAGACATTCCTCGCGGTCGCCGCTGAGAGCGTTGGCCGTCATCGCGATAATGTATCGGCGTTGGGCGGCGCTGGCCGAGGCCGGGGAAATTTCCCGCTGACGAATCTGCCGGGTGGCCTCATAGCCATCCATTTCCGGCATTTGACAATCCATGAGAACAATGGCGTAGGGAATGGTCTCCAACGCTCTCAGGACCTCAACCCCATTGGCCACCGCGTCGGCCGTGTAGCCGAGTTTTTGCATCTGTCGCAAAGCCACCTTTTGGTTCACCACATTGTCTTCGGCCAGGAGGATGCGTACGGACTTGCGGCCCGGATCGGAGACGGTCCGCGCGGATGTGGCCGAGGGCACGGGGTGCGGCCGGGGAGCGGGCGCCGGCACGGGCTTGCTCTCGCTCAGGACCGTTGTCAGACAATCGAACAAACGGGATTGCCTGACCGGCTTGATCAGGTAAGCGGCAATGCCGGCCTCTTTCCACTCTCTTTCTTGCGGCAGATAGCCCAGCGACGTCAGCATGACGAGTTTCGTCGCCGCAAGGGCGGGATCGGCCTTGATGGCCCGCGCCAAGCTCAGACCGTCCATTTCCGGCATTTGCATGTCAAGAATGGCCAGCGCGTAAGGCCGGCCCGCGGCTGCTTCCCGCCGCAAAGCGGCCAGAGCCTCGGAGCCGCTGCCGGCGCTGCCGTTGCGCATCCTCCAGGAAAGGATTTGATGATGGACGATTTGCCGGTTCGTCTCATTGTCATCCACGATCAAGACGCGCACTCCTTCCAAAGCGCTTCTCGTCTCCAGAGCCGCAGGGCGGGGCTGCAGTTGCTTTTCCAGGGGCAAAGTGAACCAGAAAACCGAGCCGCGGCCGGCCTGGCTCTCGAAGCCGATCCGCCCGCGCATCAGTTCCACCAACTGGCGTCTGATGGCCAGGCCCAGGCCGGTACCGCCATACCGGCGCGTCATGGAACCGTCCGCTTGGGCGAAGGCTTGGAAAATTCGGGTTTGCGCCTCGCTCGGAATGCCAATGCCGGTGTCCCGGACGGCAAAGCGCAAGACCACTTCCTTGTCGCTTTCACTCTCCTGGGTGACATCGGCCACCACCTCGCCGCGCGCGGTGAACTTGATGGCGTTGCCGAGCAGGTTGGTCAGGACCTGGCGCAGCCGCCCCGGGTCGCCGCGCAACGAGGCGGGCACACCTGCATGCACCCAGGAAGCCAGTTCGAGTTCCTTGGACTGAGCGCTTTCCGCCAGCAATTCGACGGTTCCTTCCACGGTCTCGTACAGGTCAAAATCAATCTGTTCTATGACCAGCTTGCCGGCTTCGATTTTCGAGAAGTCGAGGATGTCGTTAATGATAGCCAGCAAGGCATCAGCGCCCTTCCGAATCGTTTCGGCAAAATCCTGCTGCTCGGCCGTCATTCGGGTGTCGAGCAGGAGTCCGGTCATGCCGATGATGGCATTCATGGGCGTGCGGATTTCATGGCTCATATTGGCCAGAAACTCCGATTTCAATTGGGCCGATTCCAGGGCGGCGTCGCGCGCCAAGGCCAGCTCCCGCTCGGCGCGCTTCAGATCGGTAATGTCCTTGGAGATGCCCAGGGTGCCAATGATGACGCCCTCCTTGTTGCGCAGAGGGACCTTCGTGGTCAAAACCCAGGCTTCCCGTCCATCAGTCCAGGTCTCCCGTTCGGTTTTGGCGATGACAGGCTCGCCCGTGCGGATGATCCGTTGTTCATCGTCAAAGGCCTCCTGCGCGTGCTCCAGGCTGAAAAAGTCGAAATCGGTTTTGCCGATGGCTTCCTCGGGGCTGCTTAAACCTAGCTTCCTGGCCGAGGCCCGGCTGCCGGCAATGAAGTGGGATGCAGTGTCCTTAAAGTAAATGCTGTCCGGAATGTTCTCCAGCATGGCCTGCAAGAGGTCGCGTTCGTAGGCCAGGGCTTCCTGGGTCTTGAACTGCTCCGTCACGTCCCAGAAGATGCCTTGAACGCCGGCCACTTTTCCGCTGGCATCGCGCAGAGGCGATTTGACCACCTGGACACAAAGAATGCCCCGGTCCGGTGTTTGATGCTGTTCAATTGTTTCGAATGCCTGCCCTGAAGCCATGACCCGCTGATCGTCCTGATGATATTTGGCGGCCAGGTCCGCCGGGAAAAAATCAAAGTCGGTCTTGCCCAGGATGTCGGGCAGCGGCCGGCCGATCGTCATGCAAAAACGGTCGTTGGCAAAAGTGAACCGCCCCAGGGAATCCTTGCGGAATATGTTCTGCGGCACGTTCTGGACCAGCGAATGGTAAAAGGCCTCGGAATCTTTGAGGGCGACTTCGGTTTGCTCCTGCTTCCGGTTCAACTCCGCCAGGCTCCGGCGCAGTTCCAGTTGCGAGACCACTTGATTGCCCAAGGTGCGCAACGTCTGGGCTTGCAGCGGCGTTAATTTCCGCGGCTGCCAGTCCATGACGCACAGGGCCCCAATGGCCTGCCCGCCCGGGGTCAGCAGCGGCGCCGCCGCGTAAAACTTCGCGCGGATCGGCATGCCCGCATAGAAGCGGATGTGGGGTTCGTTTGTGACCAGCGGATTGCCGGCAAAGCGGGCATCCGAGGCGGCGTCCTCCACCACCATCAGGTCCGGCTGCAGGATGGCGTAGGCGCAAAAGGAATGCTCCCGGGGAATCTCGTCCACTTCCCAGCCCAGCCTGGATTTGTGCCATTGTCGGTCGGCATCCACGAAGGTCACCAAGGAGATGGGGGTCTGGCAAACTTGTGCGGCCAACCGGGTCAGTTCGTCAAAAGCCTCCTCAGGCTCGGTGTCCAAAATGGCATACTGCCGGAGGGCCATCAGCCGCTCCGCTTCGTTTTCAGGTATGGGCGCCATTTGCTTGCGACGGACAATCTCGGCTCTGTTCTGTGAACCATGCCATTCTAGTGAAGAGTATTTCCGCCAGGTCAAACTTTAAATTTTGGGTTCTGACCAGGTTGGTGCGTCCCCAAGTTGTCGGTGCCGCGACCGGCCTTCGGGCAGAGCACACTTTTAAAAGTGTGCTCTACCCATTGGGCTGCGCCGCCAGTTTCCGTGGGCGGACTGGGCGCGGCAGGCGCGGCGAATTCCACCCCCTGCAAATTGCGGAATGCACCCCAAGGGCACCGACAAGCTGGGGATTCACCGCGACCAGGTTGAGGAGGCACAGAATCCGAAGTGCGACCTCGAAAAACGCTTTCCAGCGGAAGCCTAAAAGCGCATAAATATTCCATTAACGATGCACACGGTCATTGACAACGATTCGTCCGCCGGGCTGGCTTTGGCACGGGAACAATACGTGACCGCCTTCCGCTGGATGCTCCTGGCACGGCTCCTGGACGAAAAATTCGCCAGCCTGTATCGAGGCGGCAAGATTCATGGCGGCGTTTATCTTGGCCGAGGCCAGGAGGCCCTCAGCGTTTCCATCGGCCTGTCGCTGCGCCGGGGAGATGTGTTTGCGCCTCTCATCCGCGATGGGGCGGGCCGGCTGGCTTTTGGCGAGCCGGTGCTGGACGCCGCCCGCACTTACCTGGGCTCCGTCTTGGGCCCGATGCGCGGCCGCGACGGCAATGTGCATCGCGGCAGACCCAGGGAAGGCCTGCTCCCCATGCTCAGCCATTTGGGCGCGATGATCTCGGTCGTGAACGGCATGTTGCTGGCCCGCCGCTTCAAAGGGATCAAAGGGGTGGTGGGCGCGACGTGCCTTGGGGAAGGCGGCACTTCGACGGGCGCCTTCCACGAAGCGCTCAATCAAGCCGCCGTGGAAAAACTGCCCTTGGTGCTGGTCGTGGCCAACAACCAGTACGCATACTCGACTCCTTCCTCGCGGCAATTTGCCTGCCGCTCGCTGGCCGACCGGGCCGTCGGCTACGGCGTCGAAGGCCATTCGGTTGACGGGACCGATCTGGCGGCGTGCCTGAAAGTGCTGGGTGAAGCGGTGAACCGGGCGCGCCAGGGACAAGGCCCGCAGCTCGTGGTGGGGCGGTTGCTGCGGCTGTGCGGCCACGGCGAACATGATGATGCCAGTTACATCGACGCCCGGCTGAAACAATCTTCGCTCGGCCGGGATTGCCTGAAAGTGGCGGAAGAGCATTTGCTGCGGCAAAACTGGGCGGATGGCGAAACGCTGGAGGCCTGGCGCAAAGAGGCGGTGCAGACCATCGATGAGGCCATCGCCACCGTGCAGCGTGAACCGGCTCCGGACCCTTGCAAAGAGGACTGGTGCGCCCTGGCCTCCAAGCATCTGTGCGAAGGATACCTGGATGTTGCTTAGCGCCCGGTTGCTATGAGTATCACCTATCTTGAAGCAATTCGTGAAGCGCAGGCCCGCGCGCTGGCCGAGGACCCCCGGGTGTATATTTACGGCCAGGACGTGGGCGCTTTCGGCGGCGCCTTCAAGGCCACGAAAAACCTTGCCCAGGAATTTCCCGGACGCGTCATCGACGCGCCCATCAGCGAAGATGCCATGGTCGGCTCCGCCATCGGCGCGGCGATAGAAGGGATGCGCCCCATCATCGAAATGCAATTTGCCGATTTTTCCACGCCCGGCTTCAACCAGATCGTCAACCACGCCGCCGCTTTTTTTTGGCGGACGCAAGTTCCCTGTCCGATCACCATCCGGCTGCCGTGCGGGGGCACGTCCGGGAGCGGGCCGTTTCACAGCCAAAGCATGGAAGCGGTCTATGCCCATTATCCCGGGTTGATCGTCATGACGCCGGCCACGGTGGAAGATGCCTACAGCATGCTGCTGGAAGCGATTGCCCTGGATGATCCCGTCATCTTTTGCGAGCACAAGTTTCTCTATTACCATTTGAAGGCGGAGAGACTCCCGACCGAGGCCTTGCCGGCCGGCAAGGCGCGCATCGCCCGCGCGGGTCGCGACATGACCCTCGTCGCCTATAGCGCCATGGTGCATGAAGCTCTGGCCGTCGCCGAGGAACTCGCCTCGGAAGGCACGGAAGTCGAGGTCGTGGACTTGCGCACGGTCAAACCGCTGGACACGGACACGGTCATGGCCTCGGTGGCGCGCACGGGGCGGCTGTTGTGCGTGGGGGAATCGTGGCCCTGGGGCGGGGTGACCGCTGAAGTGGTGGCGCGGGTCGCCAGTGAAGGATTTGGTTTGCTCGATGCCCCACCCCAACGCCTCAATGCCAAGGACACGCCGGTTCCGTATCACCCAAACCTGTGGACCGTTCATCGGCCCACCGCGCGCAGCATCGCCGCCGCAGCGCGCCGTCTGCTCCGGCTTTAACCCCACTGATTTACAGCGTATGCCACAAGTCCCCATCATCATGCCGCAGCTCGGCGAGTCGATCGCGGAAGCCACCGTGGTCAATCTGCTGGTTCAGGAAGGCGACCAGGTCCAAGCCGACCAGGACGTCATGGAAGTCGAAACGAACAAAGCGACCATGAACGTCACCGCCCCTTGCACCGGCCGCGTGCAAAAACTCCTCGTCGAACTTCAGCAAAGCTACCCGGTCAGCGCCGTCCTGGGCTATCTGGACGTGAGCAAAGAGGACGCCACGCGCCTGGGGATTGACACGCCGGAACCCGCCCCGCCGCTCTCGCTGTCCGCCGCCGAAACCGGCCCGAGCGAAGTGGACAGCAGGAAACAGAGTGTCGAGCCGACCGTCCGCGGCCTGCCGGTGCCCGCGCACGCTGCCGGAGCGAGCTATATGTCTCCGCGCATGAAAGCGCGCATGAACGAGTTGGGTCTGCATGCCGCCGACCTGGCGGGCATCGCCGGTACGGGCGCCGCCGGCCGGGTAACCATCGACGACTTTGAGAGATTCCTGGCCAACCTGGAAAAAAGCAAACTCACGCCCGCTTCTTCCATGCGCGTCGCTGTGGCCGATGCCATGCGGCGAAGCTGGACGCGGCCTTTGGCCACCGTGGCGCTGCCCGTTTGCCTGGACCCGTTGCTGGCACACCGGAAAGCGGCCGTGCCCAAGCCGGGTCCCGCTCTCTACGCTTTGCGCGCCCTGGCCATCGCCTTGGCCGAGAATAGCGCGCCCTCTGGTCGCCTGATTGGCAATCAGATTGTCCACCCCATTGCCATTGATGTCGGTTTCGCCGTGGAAGCTGAAGACGGCGTCCTCGTCCCTGTCCTGCGCGGCGCGGATAAGCGGCCTTTAAAGGAATTGGCGGGCCGTTACAACGAGTTGGTCGAGTTGGCCCGGCAACGCCGGTTGCCGCCCGACGCCACGGGCGGGTCCATCGCCACGGTCACCAATTATGGGACTTTCGGACTGACTTGGGCCACGCCCATCCCGCTGCCCGAGCAAACCCTGGTTCTAGGTATGGGCGCCGGGCGCCGGGTGCCGCGTTGGGACGAAGGACGCCAGCAATTCATGCCCGTCATGGAAGCGAATTTGACCTTGAGCTTCGACCATCGCGTTTTGGACGGCGGCGCGGCGGGCCGGCTGTTATTGCGGGTCGCCGCGTTGATCGAAAGACCGGAACAGTTATAAGACCCCAGGAATTCAACTCCGATCCCAGCATGAAATTCGGCGCACACATGTCCACGAGCGGCGGTCCTTGGAAAGCTTTGGAACGGGGCATTGGCATCGGCTGCGAAGTCGTGCAGCTCTTTGTCAAAAACAACATGCAATGGTTCGGCAAACCCTGCTCACCTGCGGACCTGGCCCAGTATGCCAATCAACTGGCCGCCTGCAAACTCGCCTCCGTGTTTGGCCATACCGGATACCTCATCAACTTGGGCGCGCCCTCTTCGGCCAACCGGGATAAATCACTCCAATCGCTCGTGCAGGAAATCCAGTTGGCCACCGACCTCGGCCTGCCCTTTCTCGTCCTCCATCCGGGCGCCCACTTGGGGGCCGGGGAACAGGAGGGGTTGGACCGGATTGTGGCCGGCCTGGATGAAGTGTTTGACGCGACCAAAGCCTCGCCGGTCCGGATTGCGCTGGAGAACACCGCCGGGCAGGGGACCTGCCTGGGCCATCGCATCGCCCATTTGGCGGCCATCTACGATCACGTCAGGCAACCGCGCCGCTTGGGCGTCTGCCTGGATACGGCGCATTTCTTCGCGGCCGGTTACGATCTTCGGACGCCCCAAGGCTGGAATAGTGCCATTGGCGAAGTCGAGTCGTTGCTCGGCCTGAAGGAGATTCTGGCCTTTCACCTGAACGATTCCAAAACAGATTTCGGTTCGCGGGTGGATCGTCACGCCGGCATTGGCCAGGGAAAGATCGGCCGTGAAGCCTTCCGGTTTATGGTGAATGACGCGCGGTTCCGCGATTTGCCGGGCTGCCTGGAAACGCCCAAATCGGACGATCTGCACGAAGACGTGGAGAACCTGGCCATCCTGCGCTCTTTGGTGCAGCCCCAACCGCAAGGACCTGCTCTTCGGCCGCACAAACGAAAACAAACCACTTAACTTGCGCCGCAAACACGAAGCAACACTGTAGTCCGCAATGGTCGTTTGACCAACGCCGGAAGATGGAGCTCGGTCAAGGGATTGCTGATTTCATAGCGCGGGGTGGCATTGAGCAGCGTGCCCAAACCAGTGAGCAGAATCATCTTTTCAAACCTTCGGCTTTGCCCGCCGCCCGCCCCCAGTTGAAGGTGTAATTCATCCCAAAATTCCAGGCCGTGGCCGCCACAATAGCCCCGAGGTTCGCC